>JAFWFL010000009.1 GCA_017515595.1 Coriobacteriales bacterium | reverse complement strand
CTTTCATTACTACTCTCCGCTCGGAGGGCCATAAACATCTAAGAGCTCATTCTCGCTTGGGTCAAACTCGGCAGTACCTGAGGCTTCAGATTGTGTGCCGGTGTTTTGCGAATCATCAGTGGGAGTTGCCGGAATAAGCACATAATCCTCGGGCGGGCCATAGACACCTACCGGGAGATTATCATCAGGCTGATACCCAAACAAGCTGGGTGGTCCATAAACATCCTCTTCAATATTATTAATTGGTTCATACCCAAGCATCTCGGGCGGTCCATACAGGCATTCGGGATCATTGTCAGCCGGATCATAGAAGTCCTCAGGAGGACCATATACCACGGTGTTAATATTCACAGGCGGTTCATAGGGGAGAACAATATCATCTGGCGGAGGACCATAGAGCGTAGGATTATGACCAATAACTGAGGTCACGTTGTTTATGACTGATTCTATGACCTCGGGGATGCTTCCGGGTGTGCAGCCGCTTAATCCGGCGCTTGAGACGGCCAAACAACCTGCGACTATAGCTGAAGCTGTAAGCTTTGCCGGGTTACGTTTTTTCATGACCCCTCCTTACCGTAATGGCGCTCCGTTGAGGAGCTGTCAGGTATCGCTTGTATATTATAAAGAAGACTGTTCTCAGTGTCTATGAACTATTGGTAAATAACATTTTGCTATAATGTACAAATCTACATGAAAGGAGTTGACCATGAACGGAATATCTGGTTTGCTGCTTAGCTTGTTGGTTTTGGTATTGGGCGCCTTAATTGGTTGGAGTTATGTTGCATATATTGATGCATCTCATACACCGGTCGTACCAACACAACCACCTGTTATTTCTCCCACGGAGGATCCTACCATGAATCCTGTTACTGATCCTGCAGAGGATGTTACGCTTACCGGCTTTAAGTTTCACCAAACCGGCATGATGAGATATCCGTCTTTGAGCATACGGCAAACGAGTGACGGCTATGAAGCCGCTGCTACCTATGACGAGATTTATTGGCCTGAGATTGATACTCCTGCAGGTGAAGACTTTTTTGAGTATTACAGCTACCTCATTTATAACGAGGACGGTCATTACGGTTATGACGAGTTTGTCTCGGGTGGAGACCCGTTTGACCCGGAGCATTCTGCAGGTACATATACTGCCAAACTGACCCAGGATGACATGGACAATTTCTTCATGCTCTTAAATGATGCAGGCGTTTTGGAATGGGACGGTTTTAACGGGTACTGGACTCCGCCGGCAGGTATGGAGGTAAGTGACAGCGGGTGCACTTTTGATCTGAAGCTTCTCTTGTCTGACGGAAGAGTTATCACAGCTCATGGCATGGACAGCTATCCTAACGGTTACGACGAAGGCATGCAAGTTATATATGATTTCTTTGAGAGCTTTGGTCTCTCGGCATTTTAAACCGGCAACCGGCTGTTATGCCGGTGTTATATGGGGTATCCTACGCCCATGCAATATACGCTTGGCAAAATGTTTGCCGGGTAGAGAACTAAAGGAGGTAGCATGGCCACAAAAAGCAACAGCGATTTTGGCGAGATAGGCAGCATTTTGGGCTCTATGTTTGGTTTCCCTGTTGGAGGATTTTCCCGGGAGGCTGAGGAAGACTCGGCGTCTGCTGATGGCGAAAACAAAGACAGCTCATCTGATGACTCCGAATCAAGCGGTAAATCACAGACTCCGGCTGAGCGCCAGCCCACGTTTTTTGAACAGCTTGCAACCTGGAGCAAACGTGCGCTTATTATTTTGGCAATTGTTGCCGTCTTGGTGCTTCTTGGCTGCTATTGGTGGTTCCACCCGGCAATTAACCTGCACAGCGAGCGGGTTTGGTGGTGGATTGCCCTCATTTGCGCCATTATTGCAAGTGCGTTCTGGGTTGCAAGCCTGCGCCATCAGGACAAAGCAAAGCTTTTCCGTAAGCTCATAATCATACCCATTGCAATTGTCGCGCTTGGACTTTTGGGCAAGGCCGCGGGCTTCTCGTTCATACCGGGCAATGCAGACCGGTATGCCCATGTGCTCGAGACAACCGAGGGTGTTTTTGCCGAGGATATTGAGGAAGCAGATTATTCGCAGGTACCGGTTATTGACCGTGCAAGCGCAATCCTTCTTGGTAACCGTGCCATGGGTTCTATTCCTGAGTATGTAAGCCAGTTTGAGATCAGCAAAATCTACAGCCAGATCAACTATCACGGACGCCCTGTGCGCGTGAGCCCGCTTAACTATGCTGACCTCTTTAAATGGCTCACCAACCGTGCCGAGGGCATTCCGGCGTATGTTTTGATTGACATGACAACTCAGGAGGCCGAGGTTGTGCGTCTTGAGAACCCCATGAAGTACTCCGAGTCCGAGCCGCTGGTACGTAACATTGACCGTCATGTACAGCTTAAGTACCCAACCTATATGTTTGACGAGAAGTCCTTTGAGATTGACGAGGACGGCGTACCTTACTGGATATTCCCTGTTCAGAAGCGTACCATTGGTCTCTTTGACGGTACAACCATTCAGCGCGTGGTTTTGTGCAACGCGAGCACGGGTGAGTGCGAGGATTATGCCATTGAGGATTGCCCGCAATGGGTTGACCGTGCATATCCAAGTGATCTTTTGGTAGAGCAGTACAACTGGAGCGGTTTGTACTCGGGTGGCTGGCTTAACTCCTGGATTGGCCAGCGCAATGTTGTGCGCACAACTCCCGGAACCGACGGCAATCTGGGTTATAACTATATTGCCCAGAACGACGACGTCTATCTCTACTCGGGCGTAAGCTCGGTTACGGCCGACAACTCGATTGTAGGCTTCATCCTTATTAACCAGCGTACCGGCGAATCGCGCTTCTTTAAGGTTGCCGGCGCTACCGAGGACTCCGCAATGTACTCGGCAGAAGGCCAGGTACAAAACCTGCGCTATGACGCCACCTTCCCCCTGTTGCTCAACATCGAAGGTCAGCCAACTTACTTTATGGCGCTTAAGGATGCCGCAGGCTTGGTCAAGATGTTCGCGATGGTGAATATTGAGCAGTACCAGAACGTAGCTGTTGGTAACACGGTTGCCGAGTGCCAGGCTGCTTATGTGAAGCTTCTTGCACAACAAGGTGTACTGACATTGAGCGATGTTGCACCCGTTGCGGCAGAGGGAGGCATCCCGGTAAGCGGAACCATTGCAACCATGACCCAGGTGGTTATTGACGGTAACTCACACTTCTATATAACCCTTAAAGATGCTGTCGAGGATGCTTCTGAAGCAACATCTTCTACAGCGATTTATGACTTCCCGCTGCCGAGGCTTTTGGAGATTGTAACTTACCAGCCCGGCGACGCAATTGAATTCACCTATGTCGAGAATGACAATGTCCGTACCGCTGTTGTTCTTGGCGAAGAAGCGGTTGTTGCCGTTATAGCACAAACAAAAGCCACTGCTGAGAATGACGAGGCAGTAGCTGCCTAAGCTGTTGCACGTTAATGGGGCAACAGGGGAGCGGAGAATCCCTTGTTGCCCCATTTGTTATTTTGTATGGTTCAAACTCTTACGGGTCTTGCGGGCGAATCGTGAATATGTGCTATATATTTTGAAGCTTCAGTGTATGGAATGAGTTTTGAGTTATACTTACCAACCGCGCAACCGCAAGGGATGCGCCTAACAGGTAAGCCTTCGTAGCTCAGGGGATAGAGCACCGCTCTCCTAAAGCGGGTGTCGGCCGTTCGAATCGGCCCGGGGGCACCAGGATTATTACAGGTCAGAAGTATTAAAGCTTCTGACCTGTTTTTGTTTATTGTCTCCTTTATCAGATTTCTGATGCTTATAAGAGTTGATGGTTATTGTCCAGTAAGCAGCGTACATACTCTTGGCCTTCAAGAGCCTCTTTTAGGCGTTTTGTGTAATACAGCTGTCCCTGGGCAATATCTATACGTAACCCTCGCTCAGCCAGCTGGTATAACTCCAGCGCTCTCATGAGATCATACGGAATACCATATTGAACGTTTTCATTTGAAGCAATTAGTTTTGCTATACGAATAGCAGGTTGAGCTTGCTGAGGAAGGTTCTTCGCTACGCTTAAGCTTTTCTCGTACATAATGTAAGCTGCAAACAAATCTTTTTCGACAACTTGGGCCCGGCTATACATGTCTCCCATTTTATACAATGCTTCCGAGCTGGCGGTTAGAGCGACAGCTTTTGCATATTGGTTAAATGCTTTCTGTAAATCCCGCTCGCCGGTTCTGCCATACTCATAGATATAGCCCAAATTAATGATTGCCTGTACAATACCTTTTTTCTCGGCAAGTTCATAGAGCTCTTTGGCCTTCAAGTAGTCTTGGTCAACCACTTCTCCCATATAGTATAGTGCACCAAGATAGTTTGCACACGCGCCGTTACCACAGGTTACTCCATATTGTAACCCCATCATTACAAGCTTGGTAAACGTGGGATCAGCAAACATGCGATAAGTTTCTGCTTCGTCATATTCAAGTAGTTCTTCAAACTTTTGGACGCTTTGTTCGTATACCAATAAATTGGCTAAACTTATACACATCGCTGCCAATGTGTTATCATTAACAAAAGGGATATAGATATCAGTGTTTTTATCTTCAGACCCATATCCTGCAAGGTTAACGAGCCATTCATAGTCTTCAGCGCTAAAGTAATCTTCAACTGTTGGGCAGGTTTCCTTCTGATTGGTAAGCATACTTACCGAATTACATTCTGTAGAATTCATCATCTCTAACACAGGCCCTCCTTTATAGCGATTATACGTGGCGAGCAATATCTGCCGTGGTATTTAAATCATAACAGGTTGTTAATGGTAAATGGTCAACTCAAAGGCGACATTTATGATTTATTTCTTATCTATATTTGGCACATATATAATAAGCACAGATAAATAGCTTAATCGTTTACCTGCAGCTGAGTTTATAGACATAATAGAGTATTGCGAAAGGCGCTAAGGGGATGCAGCCAAGGACTGTGAGCAAAATTGACAAACGGGGATATCTATCTTTAAACGGTTCTGCATTTATCATCACCCAATCATAAGACAATATCTGTTCCGATACAACAGTTTAGCATATAAGCCTATTGATGTCCTTAGCTATTAGTTAAGCATTCTGGAAGATGACGCAACCGTATCTGTATGCCGTAAACAGGCGTTGGTTTAAAATGGATTTGTCTCATTTATCTGTTTTGTACAAAGCGAAGCTTCAGCGTATAGAATTACAACAAGTAGCGACTAGGAAATCGAAGACTTACAAACTGCATAGCAAGCACCGACTGCAAAGCAGGATGCGCTGCCGAGAAGGCCTTAAGCGTTAAGAAGATTAGGCCGTGGGCGAGTTAGTATGTCTTAATTCTTAAAACAGAGGACTGTGTTATAATAAAAATGGGTCCCTTACGGAACCCAGGGCCTCCTACGAGGCGTCTCTTACGAGACATTTAAGGCAAGCCTTTATTTTGACTCGCAGTATCGTTTTGACTGGTAATCAAAACAAGGCAAGTATAGTCTGATTGAGGAGCGATTAAGACATGAATCTCCGCAATGCTCAGAATTACACAATAGGGCTAGATCTCGGAACAAATTCTGTAGGCTGGTCTGTAGTTGATGAAAACGGCAATCTGTTTCATATTAAAGGCAAGCCTACATGGGGTTCACGTTTGTTTCCAGATGCGAATACTGCGGCTGAAACTCGTCTGATTCGAGGTCAACGTCGCCGAATTGATCGAAAGCGCCAAAGAATTGATTGTTTGCAGGCGATATTCTTGGAAGAAATGTCTAAGGTTGATGAGGAGTTTTTTGTAAGGCTGAATCAGACGAGGCTATGGAAGGAAGACCGTAACCCCGAATATCAAACTGATTACAGATGGCCATTATTTAATGACACAGAAATGAATGAAGCTGAGTATTACAAACGGTTTCCAACAATATATCATTTGCGCAGATATTTGATGCAAAGTGACAATAAAGAAGACATTAGGCTTATTTATCTCGCTTTACACAATATTATAAAGTATCGCGGCAACTTTTTACACGAAGATGAGGGGTCATCGCTCAAAGCCGCTAATGCAGATGCGACAAAATCAGCGCAGGAGCTTTCAGATGCATTAGAAGAGTATATAGATCTCCTAGTTGCCGAGAATCCCGCGTATGATGGTTGCAGTATAGAAATAGACCGTGAGAGTATAAAGTTAGCTCTCGATAAACCTGGGATAAAAAGAGCCGACCGGATTGATAGCATGGTACAAGCGATTGGTGCAGATGGAAAACCGCTTGAAAAGCTTATAAAAGAAGTTTCAAAAGCTATATTTGGCAGTAAAGTAAATTTCACAAAAATCTTTCCCGCAATAGATGAGAATGCAAAGGAAGCGAATTTTTCCATAGATTCAGAGGATGGCGTGTCAGCTTTTATTGAAGCTGGTATTTGCCCTGATGAAGCCATGCCGCTTTTCGATGCGATACAACGCGCTTATTCATCATATGTGCTTTCGGGAATGCTTCAAGGATGCCAGAGTATCTCTGAAGCAAAAATTAAAGCCTATGAACAGCATGCGGATGATTTGCGAGTTCTCAAGGATTTACTAAGCGATAAGAGATACTTCTCAGCAGAAGTATACCGGGATATGTTTAGGGGAGAAAAAGACTCGAGCGGAGATTATGACATTAATGCTTTACCAAAGAACAGCTATACCGCTTATGTGCATGGCGAAAAGAGTGGTTGCAGCCACGATGACCTTCTTAATAATATAAGAAAGATTATCTCAAATAAAGAGGAGATCCTCGAAGATGAGCGTTACCAAAAAATACAAGAGCGTTTGTCGTCTGCAGACAGTGACTTTTTGGCGAAGCTTAAAACGCGTTCAAATGGTGCAATACCGTACCAGCTTCATTTGGAGGAACTCGAATCCATTATTGATCATCAGGGGAAGCATTACCAATTCTTGCAGGAAAACCGCGATTTACTGGTAAAAATAGTCAGCAGCCGCATACCATACTATGTTGGCCCTCTTAATACTTCTCATGATCCTGCAGATTATTACCCGAACAATCGTATTGATACGTCGCGAAAGTTTGGCTGGGCCATAAGAAAATCTGGTGCTGAAGGCATCAAGGCCTATCCTTGGAATGTAGACGAAGTTATTGATATAGATGTTACTGCCGAACGTTTTATTCAGCGCATGACGGGAACATGCACGTATTTGTTTGATGAGCCAGTATTGCCGAGATGTTCATTGCTGTATGAAGAATTTTGTGTTTTAAACGAGCTCAACTCTGCTAAGTGGGCTCGAGACAATGGGCAACCGCATCGTTTTGACAGCTCTGATAGAAAAGCAATAATTGAAGATAAATTTAAATCCCAAAGAACAGTAAAGCATCGTTCTATTCAGGAATGGCTGAGAAAAAAACATGGTGAGGCTGAAACACTTATTATTGGAACACAAGCAGAAGATGGGTTTGAATCAAGGCTCAATTCCTATAATGACTTTTGCAATATATTAAATGTGAAGAGACTAGAAGATCAAACCATTTTAAGTTACGAAGAAATAGAAGAGATTATTCTATGGAATACTGTGTTTGAAGACCGCGAATTGCTCGAACGAAAGATAGAACAGAAATATGGGAATCGTTTAACGGACTCTCAAATAAAAGCAATTATTCGCAAACGGTATACTGGTTGGGGACGTCTCTCCAAAAAACTGTTAACAGGGATTACAGTTCCAGCCAATGTAGTTGGTGGCGCAGTTAGCATTATGGACGTCATGAGAATGGGTAATCCATTTGATAGGGTGCAAACTGTCAATTTTATGGAAATAATTACCAATAAAGACCTAGGCTTTAACCAAAAGATTGATGAAATAAATGAAGAACGTTACGGTACACTCGGTAGACTCATATCTGTAGATGATTTACAAGGTTCTCCTACAAATAGGCGTACCGTTAACCAGGCAATGCGTATTGTTGAGGAGATTATAAAGATAACAGGGAAAGACCCTGCGCGCATATGTATTGAGGTAACCAGAGACGATGATGTAAAGAAGCAAGGTAAGCGTACTAAAACGCGCTATACCCAATTAAAAAATGCCCTTGACGCATTCCAGGCTGATACGGATATCTTAGAAGAATTGAATGAGCATCAGGAGAAACTTGATAGCAACCGTTTGATGCTGTATTTTGCCCAAAACGGCAAATGCATGTATTCACGTGAACCGCTCGATATTAACAGGCTCAATGAGTATCAGATAGATCACATTATTCCGCAATCTTATATCAAGGATGACAGCCTTGACAATACTGTTTTGGTTAAATCTGATTATAACCAACGCAAACTCGACTCACTACTGCTAGATGAGAAGATCATCCAGGCACAAGGACCTTTCTGGGCCGCATTACTACATGCAGGCCTTATTTCGCGTAAGAAATTTAATAATCTTACCTGTAGAGATATTACCGAGCGCCAAATGATAGGATTTATTAACAGACAGCTTGTGGAAACAAGTCAAGTAATCAAGTTTGTGCGCCAAATGTGCGAGCAGCGCTACCCAAACACAGAAATTGTGTCGGTAAGAGCAAATATTACACATGGGGTACGAGAAAACTGGGGTCTTGTTAAATGCCGCGAATTGAATAATTATCATCATGCGCACGATGCTTTTTTGGCTTGCCAATCAGCCTTGTTTGTTGGACGCAGATACCCCAAATGGCAGGATGGCTTTGATCTTGCTATGGTGAGAAAGTATGTAAAATCAAAAGCGGGCGAGTTTAAGAATAACAAGAAATTACCTGGTAAATCAGGATTTATTGCCGATAGTTTTACCGATACAACGCAGGGAGTATATGTTGACCCCGATACAGGTGAGATACTTTGGGATCCGCAAGAACGTAAAAGTTACGTTCAAAAAGTTCTTACTTATAAAGACTGTTTTGTCACACGAATGCTTGAGGAGCAAACAGGGGCTTTTTGGGATGAAACCATATATTCTCCCAAGGATTCAAAAAATGGCAAGAATCTTTCGATCCCACTTAAGAGCACAGGTAAAGAGGGCTATCTAGATCCTAAAAAATATGGTGGAAAAAGCAGTACAAAACAGGCGTATTGGTTTATTTTTACCGCAAAAGACAAGAAAGGAAGAGATCAATTCTTCTTTGAGGGCATGCCAATCCATATGTGTCAAAAGATTAAAGATAATGATGCGTTACTGGCATACGCTGAGAAAATTGCACACGAGAAGAATTGCACTGATGCACGTGTTTTACGCAGGAAGATATGTTTGAGACAAAAGCTTATATACGATGGCGCGGAATACTATTTATACGGGAGTACCGGAGGACAAAACGAGGTACGACCAGCTACAGAATTAGTTGCAAATGCTGATCTAACCAAGAACATATATAATTTGTTTGATGAGACAGAAACGATAGATGAAAAAACATGTCAAACCATATACCAAAAATTGTCATCCACGTTAATAAGTATTTCTCCAAAACTTTTCAATATTATGAAGCTCAATGAGCGTTACTGTGTGTTTAGTAAGCTGTCTTTAGCAGAAAAGGAATCACTATTAAAAGGGATTATTAACAAACTCAATTGTACCGCCCAAACAGTGGATACTCGTTGTATAGGAGGAGCGAAAACTGCTGCTCTGCTTTTGGTGACTATTAATGCGTCTTTAAAAGAAATAATATGGATAGACCAGTCAGTAACTGGGATCTTTGAGACAAGAACAACTTTTGAGGATTTATGCAATGACGCAGGGCTTTAGGTCTGTTTGTATTGAGAATCGATCAAAATGTTCTTATTCCGGTGGATACTTGGTTGTGACGCAGGGCGATGTTACGACCAAAATTCATCTCTCAGAAATATCTTTAATAGTGTTTTGTACGACTCAAGTATATGTAAGCGGGTATCTAATGTCTGAGCTTGCAAAAGCGAAGATTCCTGTGGTGTTTAGCGATGATAAACATATGCCGGTGGCTGAGTGCTTGCCAATGTATGGAGCATATAATTGTTCGGCACACATAAGTGAGCAGATTGGCTGGACATTACCGAGTAAAAAACGGTTATGGCAAAAAATCGTGCGAGATAAGATTACTTTGCAGGCGAGCGTACTGGCGATAAACGGCAAAGAGCGCGAAGCAAGTATTCTTCGCTCGTATTTGCCCGATGTGCAGTCGGGTGATCCGAGTAATCGCGAAGCTGCTGCTGCAGCATGTTATTTTACGTCACTTTTTGGAGCACCGTTCACCAGAGATCTCGACTGTCCTCTTAATGCATCGCTTGATTACGGGTATGCAATAGTGCTTTCTCGGGTTGCCCGAGAAATTGCAGCACGCGGGTATCTCTCGCAGATTGGTATCCATCATCGCGGAGAGTTAAATCCTTGGAACCTTGCTTGCGATTTTATGGAGCCCTTTCGACCGTACATAGATATCGTAATTGTTAGGACAAACAAGGACGTATTTGATGCAGAAACCCGACATCAGCTTATTGATGTTATGAATGATACAGTTTTGTATAGTGACGGCCAGTACAAATTAGGTAGTGTCATAAAACAATATGTTAAAGATTGTCTTGATGTATTGAATCGGGTTAAAAACTCAAGTGAGGTTGAGTGTTATAAGCTAACATGAGTAAAAGGGTAACATACATGCGTCTGATTGTGTTTTTTGATTTGCCCGTACAAACGGCAGCTCAGCGGCGTGAATACGCAAAATTTCGCAAATATCTTGTCAAGAATGGTTATCTTATGATGCAAGAATCAGTTTATTCAAAATTGGCAATCGATGGACGAATGATTGAAATGTTGGTATCGAGATTGCGCGAGAATCGCCCACCCGAAGGTCTTGTTCAAGCACTACAGGTGACTGAGAAACAATATGCTGAAATGTTTTATATTATGGGTGCACGGAACGAAATCAGCGAACTGGAAACAACCGAAAGCCTTGTGGTATTGTAATGAAGTTAGGTTTAAAGTTTATGCGGTTTGATCACGAAGTAAATATCCAAAGAGGTCGAGCAACTACCCTTGAAGTGCTCGACAAGCATTTGTTTACTCGAATAATCAGGTCTTTATTAAGTGAGCAGGATTTGGATGCAATAGAGCCGTATGAGTGTTGGAACGAAGCAGGAAAGAGCGTTTCTTCAAAGAAAGCAATAATGGCCATAAATACATTACCGGTGTTGCCATTTGATGATCGCAAGTTATTAAACAGATTATACGAACATATTCAAAAACAAATAGAGCTTGATCCTTCTACTTATGAATTACTCAATACAACAGGCAACCAGTTGCTGAATATATTAAGCAATTTTTCAAATCAGACATGGAGCTCCTATGCTTGTGGTTTAGACTGGCAATTAGAAGTATTTTTGAAGGCATTCGGTTTTGCTCCTGTTCAGAGGGAGGAGCAATCGTTCCTTGAAAATTGTATACGATTTCTCGAATTTTGCGTTGATATAGAAGTACAACAGGTTTTGGTTTTTGTAGGAATTAAAAGTTTTTTGACTCCAAATGAGCTTAACGAGTTGCTAAATCAGATAGATTTTCTTGGAAATGAGGTTTTGTTTATTGAGTCAACACATGATGAGCTATTCTATGAAAAAGAGAATAAGATAGTGATTGACCAGGATCTTATTTCATGGGAATAGCTATCACCAGTTAAAATGATCGCCCTTTGCAGAGAGGGTTTTGCCCGTAGCGGTTTTGGCGCAGCATCGTTTTGACTGGTAATTAGACGTCTTATAGATGTGTAACCATAATCACCTAGTTTTGGCGCAGCATCGTTTTGACTGGTAATTAGACTCCGTGCGCACATGGTGCGAAAGATTCATAGTTTTGGCGCAGCATCGTTTTGACTGGTAATTAGACATTAATGGGGGTGACTTAGTTGAGCGCTATGTTTTGGCGCAGCATCGTTTTGACTGGTAATT
>JAFWFL010000101.1 GCA_017515595.1 Coriobacteriales bacterium | reverse complement strand
GAGCGCCTCACGAAAACCCAGATCTTATCCACCCATACTCACGAAAAGCCAGATCTCATCCACTCAGCCTTTTGGTTTCTATATCAATCTATCTGATGTATCAAATAAACCATACTTATGCTATAACTTTGTATAGTTTTTAAGATAGTCTGATGTTGGGAGAGAAATGTTTTCTTTTGTTTTGAGGATTTTAAGCCTGATTACCGGAGTTGCGGTAGGCGAGATGCAACAAAAGGGCTATTTGAAGATGTTTCTGCTCTCTGTGTTGTTTACGCTTCTTTTGCTGCCTCCGGTTTTGAGTCTCTCGTTTGGCGCATATGCCGAGAAAGTCCCTGTTACTCATGAAGAAACACTTGTTTATGAAACATACGGTCCCTCTCTGCAGGAAGAAACCTACACCCGGCTTAACCTTGCCCGTTGCGGAGATATCTATTTTGCCGAGACACCCGCAGGCACTCCTACAAGCCAGGATCTTCTCGCGGCAAAACTCAACACCTATGTTTGCTACGCATATGAGGTTTGCGATGATACCCAGGGCAACAATGTTATTCTGTATTTCACTCATAAAGATTACGCGATGAACAACGCGCAGCCCGAGCGGTTCTTGCAAAACTTTGATACACTGGTTTGCGCGTATCTGCGTCATGCAAGCGATCCCAATGATGCAGCTGTTGATGCCGTTATGGGACGTGTTGTCCAAATCTCGGAAAAGGATTTAGACACCCAGGTTATTCGCTATATCAAGCAGGGTCCCGACTTTCATGCCAAACAAATTGAAGGCGAAAATGCAGAGCAATCCTGGCAGGACTTTGCCCACGGTATGACCTGCGTCTTTGTTTACTACAATGACGATGCTCCTCAAACCCAAACAGTAGATGACGGGACAAAGACAAATGTCCTGTGGCTCAACATTATTGGCAGCGTAGTATGTCTGATTGCAGCCATTCTTGTAATGGTTTATAACGTGAAAACCTGGAACAAACTCCGCAAAGAAGCCCAAGAAGAAGCCGAGAAAAAGCGCATCGCCCAAGCAGATGAGGATGAAGATGATTTTTAATTAGTTTCGAACTGTGCGGTTGGAGACATTATCGAATACATCAAGCATTTATGCCACTTGTGCCAGATAGTACAGCACAAATGGCATAAAATGATGTTGGGGTCAGAAGGCAGACCTTTTGACCCCAACATCATAAAAATACATACATATTAAGAGGATTGCCTTTTTGATAGCTTAATCAAGATCAGGTACCGAGAGATTCTTGTTGGTGGTCTCTGGGTCAAAGGTGATGGTTAGCTTGTAGGAGCTGTCTACGTTATCTACGACACTTTGGAGCAGGTCTTTAACTGCTTCGAGGGCATGAAGGTCGGCGGCGGCGTAGCAGGATTCTGAGGTTAGTTCGATAATCATTTGATTATAGATTTCCTGCTTAAGAGCATTCTGCTGTTCTTGGGTAAGCGTCAAATCGCCAAATGCCAAAAGTCCGCGTTCAGTTTGTTCAAAGCTTGTCCTATTAAGGTCCTCGGTAATGTATTGCAGGCAGGCATGAGGAATGGCAACCGTTACTGTTTTGGTATCTTCATTTACGGTTATGGAATCTGCGGTAACAGACGTGAGATTAACAGTATAAACACCGGTGCCAAAACTATGTACTGTGGTGGACTTCTTAAAGATATCAATATTCATAGGAGTGCTTGTAACGGTGTTGGTAGATTCAACATCCTGTTCATACACTACTAGATCACTCTTGGTACGGCTTTCGCGCAAGATAGGCGTAGAGAAATCTACCGCATTAGCTCCCAATTTGCCATGACTTGTGTTCCCGCTGGAGAACACCACGCCATTATTTGGAGTAAACGTAGGAGCGAGTGACGGCCACATAAAATTAAAGAACAGTACCACTAACACGCCAAGCGTTAAAACAACAGCTACTGCCCTACTAGCTTTTTTCATACCAACCTCCGCGATCACGCAAAGTTTATTTGAGTACGTATACCCATCCAAGCTCAGTTGTAACAGCAAAGTATAGCATGTTTACCCATCACTCGTACTGTGAGATAGCTAAGTCGTCAGGAGACCAAGGTTTGAATAACTGTAAAACAGGGGCGGGTATACATTCTGTTCTGAGCGTTTTTATGAGGCGAAAGCGAAGGACGGCATGTATACCCACCCCTGTTTTACAGTTATTCAAACCTTGGTCTCCTGAGAGCTGCCGGTCGCAAATTCCGGGTCTTTATGCAAAGTTTTATAAAAATCATCTCCACTTTTATGCAAAAGGCGTGTAAGATTATGATGTCCTCGTAAAAGTGGCTTTGAGTATTGATGTAAGGAGGCTGATAGTTATGGAAGGCAATGAAACAAAAGCAGGAGCCGCATCGGCAGCAAGTCAGATCAAGAGCCTGGGGGTGACCACGTGGATCCTCATCGCACTTGTTGCAGGCATTCTCTTGGGAATCATTCTCAACGCTGCATTCCCCAAGGCAGAATGGGCTGATACCTGGGTATTCCAAACTCTTATTGGCGGCAGTGCAACAATTGACGGAACTACCTCAACGTATTATGGCATTTTGTATTTCTTTGGCCAGGCTTTTGTTAGGCTTATGCAGATGTTGGTAGTACCGTTGGTATTTTGCTCGATTGTTTGCGGCGCAGCTTCTATGAGTGATCCCAAGCTTTTGGGCAAGGTTGGTCTCGGCACTATTTTGATGTATCTCTTTACAACCGCAATCGCAATCATTCTTGCAATTCTTCTTGCTCAGGGTATCAAGCCGGGTATTGGTCTTGACATGAATGCCGTGGTAGAAGGAGCTTATACACCTAAGACGGCTGACTCGTTTGGTCAGGTAATGCTCAACATCATTCCCACGAATATTGTCTCGGCCATGTCGAGCGGAACCATGCTGCAAATCATCTTCTTTGCTCTGATCCTTGGATTCCTCCTGGGCAATCTCGGCAAAAAAGTTGCAACGGTTAACCGCTTCTTTGTACAGTTTAATGCTGTTATGATGAGGATGGTTTCGCTTGTTTTGAAGTGCGCTCCGGTGGGCGTTTTCTGCCTCATTGCCGCCTCGTTCTATAACCTGGGCTTTGACGGTATTCTCCCCATGCTTAAATTCATTGGAACAGTATATCTTGGTCTCGTAATTCAGCTGTTCCTGACCTACATGATCATCATTACCGTGTTTGCACGCGTGAACCCCATTCACTTCTTAAAGAAGATTGTTCCTGTTATGATCTTTGCATTCTCCACAAGCTCGAGCAATGCAACCATCCCGCTTAACATGGAGAACCTTAAGACCCGCATGGGTGTTGACAACAAGGTAGCGTCATTCACCATCCCGCTTGGTGCAACCATTAACATGGACGGTACCGCCATTATGCAGGGCGCAGCCGTAATCTTTGCGGCACAGGCATTTGGCATTGATCTCAACCTCACCGCTCTTCTCACGGTTGTTATTACTGCTGTTGCGGCAAGTATTGGTACCGCCGGTGTTCCGGGTGTTGGCACCATCATGACTGCAATGGTATTTGATGCCGTTGGTCTTCCCGTTGAGGGCATTTCTATGATTATGGGCGTTGACCGTATTCTTGACATGGGCCGTACTGCCATTAACGTCACCGGCGACGCTGCGGTATCCATTTGCATGGCAAAGATGGTCAATATGCTTGATGAGGACGTCTACAATGATGATTCGATCCAGGCAGTAGACCTGGCTGCTCTCGAAGCAACGCATCCGCACGAGCCTACTGATTACGACGACTATGAGGGTGAGCCAACCGAGATTGGCGAGCTTGGCGATCCCGATAAGTTCGAGAACATCGAGGTTCCCAAGTAACACGTAAAATAAAATAGAGTTCTTTGCTCCAATGGTCTGTCTTCATGCAAGTTATGACGACTGCTAGCATGAAGACAGACCATTTTTAGAGTATTTCTCGGCAAAAGCCCAGGTATTCAAAAACATTTAAAGATTGATCATGCTAGCACCCGTCATAACTCGCAGATGACACAAAGCACGACCCCGTGTCATCCGTGTCATCTCGACCCTGTGTCATTTTCTCATTATGAGCGGGACTCAGGGACAAGCTTGTAGGCTATGGTGTATTGGTTTATGAGAGAACCAAGGTGGTTAAAGAAGATATATCCCGGAGCAGGACTCGTGAGTGTCTCCTTGACGTGGCAGTCCTCGGTATCGAGAATTTCTGCGAGCGGCTGCCCGGCTTCTACACGTTCACCAATCTTCACGAGTTTATGGAAGAAGCCGCCCGCCTTACAGGTGCGTACATCAATGAGCTGGTCTTCATGCACATGGGTTGCAATGTAGCCCCCAATTGCATGGAAGTCCACCACACCTCGAGCTGCCATAAAGCGCAAAATGCTATCTTCCATAAAGGTAGCGTTGTCATGGTCAACGCCGTTGTCGCCATGGCAATAGAGCGAGAACGCGTGACAGCCCCATACCTGCCAGTTGTAGTTAAGCGTGCCGGTATCAAAAGGAGCAGGATTCTTCTCGACAATGTAAGGCAGGCCAAAAGACTCGGCAAGTATGACTGATTCAGCGCTGATTTCATTGGTGGTGGTTATGCGGGCATGGGGGTAAAAATCGCCCGGTAAGTAATAGCTGCAAAGTTGTATGCCGTATTTGAAGTCCTTTACAGCTTCAAACAAGCCTGCCGCAACGCGCTGCGTGGTTTCACCGGCATCATAACCTGGGAACATACGGTTAATGTCGGTATTGTCGTGCGGCCAAAAGCGCTTCTCGATATTCATGCTAAAGCCGTTGATATGTGGCAGTACCAGGATTTTTTTACCGGGAGTTATAAGGTTTTGTGCCTCCATATGGGTAAGGCGGCGTACGAGCTCAGCACACACAAAGGTTTGCTGAATCTCATTGCCGCGCAGGCTGCCCACAATAGCGACCGCGTTTTGGCCGCGCGTGTCACCAAACTCAAAACCTTCAATTACTAAAGGCTCGCGATACGGCGTTTCGAGAGTAAAAAGCGGAGTTCTCTTCATTTATATATCACCGCGCAAAACACTGAATTTGGGGTCGTTGATATCATGATCTGCGTCCTCCGGGTAGGTGACGGGGACATCGGCCAAAATTCGCGCTAAAAGAGAGCCCGGGTAGACAATAGGGTACTCTCTCAAAGTGAATAAGAGACCGTCAGCGGGAGCTACGATTTCTTCGACAATTTCTCCCTTGAGGGGATCAGCAATAATACCCACAAGCTGGCCTTCACTGACCATGGTTCCGTGTGGAGCGCGCGGCAAAAAGATGCCTGCGTGGCCGGCATTTAAGTAATTTACCTTACCGTCCCGGCTAATGATGGGCGTACGTCCTCTTTCAAAGTCCCCGTTCCAAATGCCAAAATGTGCGGCAAGTCTCAAGAGACCTTGTGTGAGGCGGTGGCAGTATTCCTCAGTAATGCGCATGCCTACGCCGGTTTCGACCACGAGGGTGGGGGTGTCTTTGGCATTGAGCGAATAGGCGAGCGTTGACTCCAAAACGGTTGCCGAGGCATGGACCCACACGTAGTCAACATTGAGGAGCGGCGCTAAGGGCACGAGCGTTTTTGAGGTGAGCTCATTAATGCGTACCTGGGGCATCTCGCGTAAAAAGATGTTGCTCGCATGGATATCGACAGCTACACATGCGCCCGCTATGTCATCAACTACAGCAGCCGCGAGGGTCTCGGTAAGGTCGCCCTCGGCATCGCCCGGGAACGTTCTGTTAAGATCGAGGTCAAACATGGGCACGCCGCGCTCGATCGAGTTAATGCCCAGCGGGTTGACAGCCGGGTAAATATCAACGGTCCCGTGCAGCTTGTCAAGGTTGTTTTCTAAAATATTGCCCAGCTCATAGGCTATATACTGGCCCTCGAGCTCGTCTCCGTGCACGCCGGTGACAACGGCCATACGGGGACCGTCAGGGTCTGTACTAATGCGATGCTTCTGTATAAGCAAATGCTCCCGTGCAGGCAACTCTGCACTGAAAACAGTTTGGATCACGCTCATAACCCGCTTTCTCGGTAGTTATTGTACGTTCGCATTGTATACCAAGTTTCGCGCGCTGCCAAAACAGATATAAATATTATTTAAGATCGCAAATGTCTCGAAACAATTCAAATAAAGCCGCCCCCCACTACGTCGCGCACGGAAAATTGCAAATCATGACAACTCAAATGCGTTTGAGCTGTCGTTCCAAGAGCCATGTGCGCTTATG
>JAFWFL010000100.1 GCA_017515595.1 Coriobacteriales bacterium | reverse complement strand
TTGAACGCGATTATCTTCAAAACGTGTGCACACAATTATTGGAAGGTAAAGACCTATACGACCTTGTGGATATAACAAAACAGCTCTCTGTTGCAAAGCAGCGTGAGTTTCTTCATATTCCCAGGTCATCGTATTACGCTCATTGTGAGAAACCAAATAACAACAGACTCTTTACCCAAGAGGAAGAACGCGCCATGAAAGAAACCGATCTCATACATATCGGTTCTCCCTGTTATGGTGCGCATAAGATATCCAAGGTAGCGTTCCACCATATTGTGCTCAGGCAGATTTTGTAATATTCAGTTCTTCTCTGCAGGCGACGCTTGCGGGAAGGTTTGGCACATCTGAGTATAGATTGTCAAAGTGCGATGGAGAAGAGCTCTTTATTAGGTATGCACAAGAGAGCGGGGCGACGGTGTATGTGTACCGGTTCCCTAATCTAGTAGGCAAGTGGGTGAGACCTAACTATAACTCGGCGGTTGCGACGTTTTGTTACAACATTGCACATGATCTGCCTATTACGGTGAACGATCCTGTTGTTGAGCTTGAGATGCTGTTTATTGATGATCTGATTGAAGAAATGTATGACGCACTGGAAGGACGTCCGCATAAGTGCGAGTATCCCGGTGTAGGAGAAGTGGTTGATGGAGTTGAGTATGATGGACTAACTCCATGCCCTTCTGGGAACGGGCGCTTTTGCTATGCGCCGGTGACTCATAAAGCTACACTCGGGAGAATTGTTGAGTTGCTGAATATATATCATGACCAGCCTTTGAATCTTATGATGCCGGCGATACCTAACGGAAGCTTTGAGAAGAAGCTTTACTCGATGTATCTCTCGTATTTGCCGCCGGAGAAGGTTGCGTTTGATCTCAAGATGAATTGCGATGAGCGCGGGAGTTTTACCGAGCTACTTAAGACTACTGACCACGAGCAGTTCTCGGTAAACTTCAGCAAACCGGGGATAACCAAAGGCCAGCACTGGCACAACAGCAAGTGGGAGTTCTTTATTGTGGTCTCGGGACACGCGCTCATTCAAGAACGCCGCATAGGCTCTGACGAGGTGCTAGAGTTCGAAGTCTCAGGAGAGTGCATACAAACCGTGCATATGCTCCCAGGGTACACGCATAGCATCACGAACCTGAGCGACACCGAGGACCTAGTAACACTAATGTGGGCCAACGAGATATTTGACCCCCAGCACCCAGACACATTCTTTGAACGCGTGGTGGGGGAGTAACACAGCGAGATAACTCAAGAGTTAGCAAAAAAGAAGCCATCATCAAAGCTGTCATGAGTCTAAGGATGATGGCTTCAGTGTTTAACCTCGACAAATCTCAAAGTATTATTCAGATTATACTCGCGAAACGAGAAGCTGGTTGATTGACACACCTTGCTCAGCTGATTCTATAGCGAGTCTGCGATGCTGCTCCGGTGTTATACGTAGCGAAATGTGTCCTGAATAGGTACGCTCAGAAAACGGGATAGGTATTTGTTCGCCATTTGATTCCATATCATCAATAACATCTTGAACAAGAGACACTATTCTGGTAAATGCATCTAATTGGTTGGTATCTATATGAGACAGCGGACGGAACTAGTCAATTAAGCCAATATACGCATTATCTTCTTCTGACCAAAACACTCTATAGGTATAATCTTCAGCTCTATGTATTGTCATTTTTACATCCCAGTCTCTCAATTGCTTGTAACACTTGTTTTACTTGATATGGCTTAGCTTTGCCGTCACTGAAGCCATGGCACCTCCTAATCTGATATTATATATAATACCATTGTGAAGTTATACTAGGATGAATAGTGATTGAGCTGAAGCTTGTTTACAGATAATTTGGACAGCCCCTTGTATTTCTCAGAGAGCCTCTTACAATGTATTAAAGAACAAAAGGAGGCACTTCTGCGTTAGTTAAAAAACACACTAACTACGCCGTCGAGTTTAAAGCAAAAGGAGAGGCCAGATGCAAGCGATTATCTTAGCAGCCGGAATGGGTAAGCGGCTTAAAGAGCTCACCAAGAATAATACAAAGTGCATGGTTAAGGTAAACGGTGTAACGCTTATTGATCGCATGCTGCACCAGATCGAGAATCAGCACTTATCGAGAATCGTTATTGTGGTGGGATACGAAGGTCAAAAACTCATCGATTACATCAACACCTTAGATATTAAAACACCGATCGTATACATTAAGAACCCGATATATGAAAAGACCAACAACATTTATTCTCTGGCGCTCGCAAAAGAGTTCCTTTGTCAGGAAGATACCTTACTCTTTGAGTCAGATTTGATCTTTGAGGATGCTGTGCTTGAGACATTGGTTAATGATCCTCGTGATACGTTAGCTCTTGTTGATAAATATGAATCTTGGATGGATGGTACGTGCGTTAAACTCAGCGAAGATGATTGTATAGAAGCATTTGTGCCGGGAAAGCATTTTAAATTTAATGAGATAAGCGAATACTATAAGACGGTAAATATATACAAGTTCAGCAAGCATTTCTCGAAGAATTACTATGTGCCGTTTCTTGATGCTTACCAAGAAGCATTGGGAGAGAATGAATACTATGAACAGGTTCTGCGAGTAATTACCATGTTAGATGAACCTGTTATAAAAGCCAAACGGCTCGAAGGCCAGAGATGGTATGAGATTGATGATATACAGGATTTAGACATTGCGGAGTCCATTTTTACTCCCGACGAGGACGAACGAGTAAGGCTGCTTCAGAGCAGATTTGGCGGTTATTGGAGATATCCAAAGCTGCTAGACTTTTGTTATTTGGTAAATCCCTATTTCCCGCCAAAGAAGTTAAAGGATGAGCTGAAATCAATCTTTGACATTTTGTTAACGGAGTATCCCAGCGGTATGCGTGTGAACAGTCTTCTGGCGGCTAAGAATTTTAGCGTTCACCAGGAAAATATTCTGGTTGGTAACGGCGCTGCAGAATTAATTAAAAGTCTGCTGAGTCATTTGAGCGGTAAAGTAGGATTTATCCGGCCTACATTTGAAGAGTATCCAAACCGGTATGACCGGGAAAACTCTGTTGATTTTATTCCGGATAATTGGGACTATTCTTACACGGTTGATGATGTGATTGAGTATTTTGAGGATAAAGATATAAACAATCTGATTCTTATTAATCCGGATAATCCCAGTGGGAACTATATCCCAAAGGCGGGCCTTTGTCGTTTAATAGATTGGGCTCAGCATAAGAACATTAAGCTGATTGTTGACGAGTCTTTTGCTGACTTCTCCGATGAATTAGACAACACTTTGATTACTCAGGACGTTCTTTCTGCAAATCCACACCTTTATGTTATGAAAAGTATATCAAAATCTTATGGAGTTCCGGGTCTTCGTCTTGGTGTACTTGCTTCAGGTGATACCGAGACCATAGCTAAGATGAAGAAGGATGTAGCTATTTGGAACATCAATTCCTTTGCCGAGTTCTACATGCAGATCGAAGAGAAGTATAAAAAGGACTATGTAGTCGCACTCGAGAAAGTCCGCGCAGAAAGAAAGAGATTCCAAGCGGAACTCGCAAAGATTACAGGTGTGCGCGTAATTCCTTCGCAAGCTAACTTTATTATGATAGAGCTGGAAGAAGGCATAAGTCCAAAAGACTTGCTAAAACGGTTGATGATTAAACACAACATTTTGGTCAAGGAACTGGCAACAAAGACTAACGGAAGAAATTATTTACGAATAGCAGTAAGGAACACGGCCGACAATAATGCACTAATGGAAGCAATGAAAGCAGAGCTTATGCAGCTATGTAAACCACGTAATCCGTAACCATGAAAACAACCTAAACCGCCTAAACCTCGTGGTACACATAAAACATGTGTACCACGTAATTCGCCTAAACCACCTAATCTTGCGAAGGAAAACCACTCTGGAAGGGAAGCACCGAGCCCACAAGATCGGCTCTTGTGGGCAAAACGCCAGCTTTATACACCGGGCCACCCCCGGTGAACTGCAATAATTCAAAGTACGCATGTGTTTCTCGGCCAAGAATGTGTGTATTACAATACTTAAACTAGTATTACGAAATTATTGTAAGTATTACAGAATTCTCGCTTGTAAAACATAATCGTTTGTAGTAGTATCTGCGCCGCATGCGAAAGGTCGCAGGCAGACGGGGTAATCCCGTTCTGAGGTTCACAGTATAGAAAGGACTTCAATTATGTCACAGAACATCACGCGTAGGAACCTAGTTAAGGGCACCGCACTCGCCGGCGCCGCAGCAGCCATCAATGCCATGCCGGTATTTGCTGCCGAGGGCGAAGCTTTCGACGACGAGTATGATGTTGTAGTCGTTGGTATGGGTGGCGCCGGCATGAACGCCGCCGTTGCTGCTTACGAAGAGGGCGCAAAGGTCCTCATCGTTGAGAAGGCCCCTGAAGACGCTATTGGTGGCAACACCTACTACTCTGGCCAGGCCGTTCTTTCAACCGACGATGCCGATGCATTCAATACTTACCTTGTGGGCCTTATGGGCGAGTACAAGAACTATGACCCCGAGTGCCTGCGTGCTTATGCCGAGGGCGCTGCCGGCAACTGGAACTGGCTTGTAGACGTAATTGGCATGAATCCTGAAGAGGCTTGCCCGACTGAGTACGTAAAGGGCATGTGGGGCGGAGAGTCAACTTGGCACTGGTACGATGACGCTTGGGGATCAGGCCGCGGCGGCCTCATCGCTTGGTGGAACGAGTTCCCAGAGCTTGAGGGCAGCGATCACAGCTACGTTATTATGATGGACTCCAGGGCATTTAACTCCAAGTATTACCTCACCCTCAAGGCTGCCGTTGATGCTCGTCTGGGCGAGAACCTCACCGTTTGGCGTGGCGCTCCTGCCAGGAAGTTCATCCTCAGCGAAGACGGCGCCGTAGTGGGCGTTGTTGTCGAGAAGGACGGCGAGCTCGTTAAGGTTGGCGCTAAGGGTGGCGTCTGCATGTGCTGCGGTGGCTTTGAGGCCAATCCGACCATGGCTGCTTCATTCTGCCAGATTCCTTATATGTATGCTCGCGCCGGTGTTGGCAATGATGGCGACGGCATCTATATGTGCCAGGCCATTGGCGCTCAGCTTTGGCACATGAGCAACCTCAGCGGCCTTGGCTATGGCTATCATATGCCCGGCACCAACTCCGCAACTTCTGTTTCCATCAGCCGCAAGGGCATCCTTGTTGGCCCTGCTGGCGGACGTTTTGTAAACGAAGCTGCTTCTTCTCGTCACGGCCGCATTAAGCAGGGTGGCGGCTGGATCATTCCGCCTATGCCTATGCCCGCATTCGCCGTTGTTGACGCTGACCAAATCGCCAGCCCGCTCGTAAGCGGCTTCAGCGATGGCAACGCTGACGAGATCGCCGACGGCACCGTATACTCCGGCGACACCCTCGAAGAGCTTGCTGAGAAGATTCGCGTTCGCGCTCCTCAGTTCAACCTCAATGGCGAGTTCGTAGACGCAGTTAACAACTACAACGCACATGTCGATGCTGAAGAAGTTGACGACTTTGGCCGTAAGTGCACCGTTCCTGTAAAGACCCCGCCTTTCTACGCAATCGAAATTTGCCCCGCTCTGTCCTTCAACACCCAGGGTGGCCCGCGTCACAGCGCCAAGGGTGAGATCCTTGACACCCATGCAATGCCTATTCCTGGCCTGTTCGCCGGCGGCGAGTTTGGCAGCATCTTCCCCGACATGTACAATGGCGGCGGCAACCTCGGCGAGACCTGCATCTTTGGTCGTATCGCCGGTCGCAACGCTGGTCTCCGTGCCAAGGGTGAGTTCGAGCCCACAACCGAGCCCTGCAAGCTTCAGTTCGAGCTTGAGATGATGTAATTAACTGCCGGAGGGCTGAAAAAAGCCCTCCAGCGCTGATTTTACATAAGTAAGATTCACTGGACAGGCATCCCCCCGGTCAGAATGACCAAGGAGATGCCTGTCCATATTTTGTCACACGAGGCTATATAGTTGGCCGGCCTACAAGATTAGAACTTGTAGGCCGGCTAGTATGTGAGAGTATGAACTGTCTTACAAAAGGGTTCTTTACCAGATTGGGTTAGTGGTGGTACACGGCGTATTTCTTTGCGAAGGATCTTTGGCCTTCTCTGATCCCTATGCTCTCGATGTACACGTCCGGGTGGTCAATCGAGTATTTCACACCGGCATGTGCCACGAGGCTAATAACTGTAAAGATAACTGCCTCAAGAATTCAACACCCTCTCTTATCTAATGTCACGAGAGCATACTGTTCAAGAAGAGACTCAAAAGATCGTTTTCCATGAAATTGAGCTTTACCAATATAGAGGGACCATTTCTGGTGAATCCTATTTTTTAATTGTTTCTGGGATAGAAAGGAAATCTTTGAGAACGGAGACTTCCTTATCTGTCAGATTCCTATGAAACATTTGCATGTCCTCATCCAGGATCGCCAGGGTATTCTCAATAAACATCCGTTTATCATTGCCAGGGTTGTTATAAGGATTCGTTTTATCAAGAAAGCGCAGCATCTCATGCAGCAGCCGGTATTGAGTTAAACGGTGTCTGGCCCAAGTTTCCTGGTATTTCTTTACATTTAGCCAGGTATTCTTTGAAATAAAAACAATAGCAAAAGATGTTAGAAGAACCGCCTCAATACCGGCAATCAAACCACCATCAAGTTGTATAGAATCCAGGAGAAATGTGGGCTTGAAATATGTACTGAAGATACTGTTTATAAGACCAATCCAAAGGGGAGAAGAGAAAACTGCAAGAAGAAAGATGATGTACAACAATTGTGCAAGGATGAGAAAGTTATATATGCGCACAATTCTCCTCTTGCCCCAAAAATTGTAATCTCGATTTTGGTCTGCCCTAGAGCTGCTTTGCTTGAATTGCTCAATAAAATAGCTTTTAAACAAAGGGTAATCATTACCCCAAGTTATACTCCACTCTTCTAAAATCTTATTGGTATTTTCGTCCGTTGAGAAGGAATAGCTTGAACTTGGCAGCTCTGTCGAAAATACTTCTTTATTGATACTGCGCTTTCTATCCCAATCCGTAAATATGTTCAAGAAACTCCCTCCTGAATTGTGCAAATATCTCATACGTACCTAGTGCGTTTACGCTAACAATGCCATAGTCCCAGACACTATTTTAATACAAAATCTCTGCCCGTGCGCTTGTCAAGAGACAGCATGGTTCAACGAGCATTCAGCCTGTTTCTGAGACACCTCTGTGAACAGAAACTACTCACTACATGCTTGATTAAAAATCAATAAGAATTATTGACAGCGTACTGACTGAATATGTATTATTTGTATGAGCTCGGGCTGATGGCGAGAAGAACTTGCAGTCAGTAAACGAGGAGCGTAGCGGAAGGAGAAAGACATGGATAATCAGTTATCGCGTAGGGATTTCTTGAAATCAGGTCTCGTAACAGGTTCGACTGTAGCCGCTGGTGCCGCTGTTTTGGGTTGCACATCTGCAGTTGCAGAAGGCGCAGCTGAGATTCCTGAGGTTTGGGACTATGAAACCGACGTTCTGGTTATTGGTTATGGCGGCGCCGGAATGTGGTGCGCTCTTACTGCCAAAGACGAGGGACAATCTGACGTCCTGATTCTCGAGAAGGCTCCGTTCCGTGGCGGCGGAAACAGCAGCTACAACATGGGCGCTTTCTGCTGGCCGCAAGACAGGGAATTGGCTATTCAATACATTGTAAACGCTACCCATGGCCAGACCTCCGAGGCTTTGGCAACAGCCTGGGTTGATGAAGCTATGCGCAACACCGAGTATTGCGATAAATGGGGCTATGCTTGGAATGTAAATGATAACTTTACCTATATGGGTAAGACATGCGAGTATGACAATCTCCCGGGCGCCGAGGGAATGGGTGTTGCAAATTCAGAAGGCCTCGGTATGCAGGCATTTGAGACCCTGAATGCCGTTCGCGAAGAATTGGGCATTGAGGTTGTCTTTGATTGCCATGACGAGGAGCTTATCCAGGATCCCGTAACCAAAGAAATCCTTGGCTGCTACACCTATATTGGTGCCGACGAGACCAAGAAGGCCGTTAAGGCCCGCAAGGGAACCGTTATTTGCACCGGCGGCTTTGAGATGAACGACGAAATGAAAAACATGTACTTAAAGTGCAAGCCCGCGAAGTTCTACGGCTGGAAGTACAACACCGGCGACGGCATTAAGATGGTTGCACGTGTTGGCGCACAGTTGTGGCACATGGATCTTTACAGCGGCGGCGCAGTATTTGCTCCCGCCAAGCAGACCCCTGATTTCCCGTGGGGTATCTCGGGCATGAACTGCAAGGGTTCATATATCCACGTGAACAAGCAAGGCAAGCGCTGGCACAATGAGAATGCCGGGTCAAACCCGCACAACGGATGGCATGCTTACCTGCCGTTCAACGAGACAATTTGCGATTATGATCATATTCCTTCATGGACCATCTTTGACCAGACGGGCTTTGACGCAGGACGCATGGGCCCGCAATCCGGAGACAGAAGCGCTCGCGGCAATTACGCACCCGGATTCCCCGCTGAGCTTGGCGGATATGAATGGTCAGACGACAACATGGCCGAGCTCGAGAAGGGCTGGATCTTAAAGGCAGACACCCTTGAAGAACTGGCACAAGAGATCAACGCCCAGGATCAGTGGGGCGACTGGATGGAAGGCGAAACTCTCAAGGCAACGGTAGAAAACTACAACAGCATGATTGCTGCCGGCGAAGATACAGAATTTGGACGCCCGGCAGACAGAATGGGAACACCCATTGAGAATCCGCCTTACTACGCATTCCCGGTATATCCCGGTGGCTGCGCTACCTATGGTGGTGCTAAGCGTAACGAGAACGCCCAGGTAGTCGATTGGGACGAGAACCCCATCCCGCGTTTGTATTCAGCCGGTTCATTTGGCAACATCCTTGGCCATGCATATGGTATTACCGGCGGCAACGTAGCCGAGAACATGGTCTTTGGCCGCATCGCAGCCCGTCATGCCTCTGCACTTGCTCCTTGGGATGCATAAACAGGACCCTCTGCCTGATCAAGATTGATTAAGCATAGGTAGAGTAATTCAGGGGAGAAGAAATTCTCCCCTGAATGGTGTTAAAAGGGATGGTTTTCTGTGCTTAATGACATAAACCGTCTCCTGTCTTCTCTATCTGTTGTAAGTTATTATTGGTTTTAGTAAGAAGAGCGAAGAACCTGACAAAAGGTGCGTCCTTTTGTCCGGGGATCAAAACCTGACAAAAGACGCACCTTTTGTCAAGAGATTAGGGTGTATTGAACGCGGTGATAGTATGATTCATGTGATATTTGGGCAGGGAAAAGGCAAGACTTCTGCTTCTGTTGGAATGGCGGTGCGAGCGGCGGGGCATGGATACCCGGTATTGTTCATCCAGTTTCTTAAGGATGACAGTTCCGGAGAGATTGAAATCCTGAGGAATACTCCGGGAGTCACAGTGCTTCATGCTCCGGTTAACTACGGGTTTACCTTCCAGATGAGCGAAGCGCAGTTAAAAGAGACAGCTCTTGAGTATGACAGGCTCTTGGACGCTGCTTTAAGCTCAGATGCATTCCTTATAGTTTTGGATGAAGCCCTCTACGCGCTAAACGCAGGATTACTATCAAGAGAAAAGCTAGAAAGCGTGGCCGAGAAGAACTGCGAGGTAGTCATCACCGGCCGAGATGCCCCCGCATGGCTGGTTGATAAAGCAGATTACGTCTCGTATATTCAAAACCTCAAGCATCCTTACGACCAAGGAACAAAAGCCCGGGCAGGCATAGAGTTTTAAACAACCTGCCCAATCATCCAAAAGTCATACTCTGTCACACTAATATTTGCGAAACTCTAACCGATGAGTCTATTTGCTCAGTTTTACGAACTCGAGCGGATAGTTGGTGATGACGCCGTCTATGTTCCATTCTTGCATTTTGTTGAAGACTTTGATGTCGTTGACGGTCCAGACGTTGATGCTAATGCCGTTTTCCTTGCAATTCTCTACCGTTTCTTTTGAGAGCAAATCCACATCAGGGTGGTAGTACTCAAAGCCGAGGTTTTTGCAGTAGGGCCCTGCATTGGCCAGGTCTATGAGCTCTACGAGGGCTCCTGCAGGGCACTCGGGGAGGAGTTGCTTCATCTTGACTACCGAGAGATGGTTGAATGACGAGAAAATCACGCGATCCTCGAGCCCATACTCTTTAATCATCTCGGCAACTTTTTCTTCTATATTCTTGTAGTAGATAATACTCGTCTTGAGCTCAATATTGGTCACAAGGGGAGTGGTGCTTACCCACTCGCAGTATTCCTTCAGCGTGGGAATCCGCATCCCGGGATACTCTTCATGCATCGCCGCTGATGCCTCAAGCTGCAATAGCTCGGAAAGCGTGTGATCCTTCACGTATCCGCTTCCCGTTGTGGTGCGGTCGAGTGTCTCGTCATGAATAATAACAATCTCACCGTCGAGAGTCTCCTGGACATCGAGCTCAATGCCGTAGGCTCCGCTTTCATAGGCTTTCTTAAAGGCAAGCATAGTGTTCTCGGGATACTTTCCGCTATATCCCCGGTGTGCAAAAATCTTCATATGTTTCAGACTCCAACAAAACTCTTAAAAACAGTTAATCTGGTCTTTAGCAATTGATGCGTAAACCCGGTCGTCAACGTCAAATGCCATATTGTTGTTAAAGAGAACATCGGCATTCAGCTGCAGACCGTCAAAATCAACATTATACCTGGTAAGGCTTCCATGCGGAGTGTAGCCCTTAATGACGCCCTGGCTCACAAGCGTCTGCTCGGTCTTCTCGACAGGCTCTTTACTTAAGACAATAATCTCAGGCCTGATGGCAATACTCTCATTCTGGAAATCGCATTGGAATGCCTTGTTAAACTCAGCGACAACAGGCAGGTTGTAGTTGCCAATAAATGACGCGGCGAACTTTGTTGCCGGGTGCGCATAAATCTCTTCCGGCGTGGCCGACTGCTCAATCTTCCCGTCATGGAAGAGGTGAATCTTGTCAGACAAGGTCATAGCCTCGTCCTGGTCATGCGTAACAAAGATGGTGGTGATGCCAAGCTGCTTCTGAATGCGCCTGATCTCTATCTGGAGGTTCTTTCTCAAAAGTGCGTCGATTGCGCTCAAAGGCTCGTCCAACAAGAGGACCTTGGGCTCGGTTACCATAGCCCTCGCAAGGGCCACGCGCTGCTGTTGTCCGCCCGAGAGCTGCGCGGGATACTGCTTAATCTTATCGCTCAATCCCACAATGTCGAGCATCTGCGTTACTTTTTGCTCGATCTCAAGCTTAGACATCTTCTTAATTTTGAGACCGTACGCAACATTTTGATAAACCGTCAAGTTGGGGAACAGAGAATACGCCTGGAAGACCATGCCAATGCCGCGGCGCCTTGGCGGGATGTCGGTGATATCCTGTCCGTCAAGAAATATCTTGCCGCTCGTTACCTGCTCCAAGCCGGCGAGGCAGCGAAGGAGGGTAGACTTTCCGCAGCCCGAGGGGCCAAGAAGCGTTACAAGCTGTCCTTTTTCTACTTCAAGGTTAATATCTTTGAGAACATGGTTTGTCCCAAACTGCTTGTTAATGTTTTCAAACGATATGTACGACATATTACTTACCAGTCTCCTTTAGTTTCTCGGACGAGCTCCGGCTCTGAATGGTGAGCACAATCGCAGCTATGAGGAAGGTAATGAGCATAATCACAACAAATACCGCCGATGCCTCAGTACTCGATCTCTTCATGGTTTGATAGAGGAACTGCTGCATGTTGTTAACGTCGGTACTCGAGAGGTTGCGGATGATAACGTAATCGCCAAACAGCAGGCTGACCGCGAGTAAGCTTGAAACAGTGATACCAGAAATGATATTGGGAACAATGACCTTAAAGAACGCCTTGATCTTGCTTTCGCCGAGCATCTCGGCAGCTTCCAAGAGCATGTTCATGTTAATGGCACGCATGCCGTTACGAATTCCGTTATAAATGTAGGGCAGAATTATGATGCAATATGCTCCCAGTAACATGACCATTCGGTTGCCAAAGAACGATTCCGAATTTGCATAAAGTATCAAAATCGAAACCGACAAAATGATGCCCTGAATGGTGTATGGGATCATACAGAGTATTTGAACGTATTTTTCTATCTTGGGGAAATAAACTGTTACCACGAACAGCGCCAAAAGCATAATCAGAACCGTAATAAATATAGGAATGATACATATCAAAACAGTTTGATACATTGAAGTCAAAAAGTCTTCATTGGTAAAAATACTTTCATAATTGGCGAGCGTAAACCCTTTGGGAATAATCCCGGTCCAGTCCTCAAACAAGGAGTAGATTATTGTCGCCAACAGGGGAAGCACGAGCCATATGATGACCAACGTCATGACTATGTAGGCAGATTTGTGCGAATGTTTATTCATTTCACTCTACCTGCCTTCCCACTTGGTTGTTTTCTTGGTTATGAAGTTGTTAAAGAGGATAACAATGCAGAGCATGAGCATCATTACCACAGAAAGTGCAGCGCCTAGCTTGGGTTTTGTCTTAATATCTCCCACAAACGACGCCGAGATATTAAGCGGTAGCAACGAGAAGTTGTTCATGAGCAACGCATACGCCGTAGCATAAGCGCACAGCGAGTTCGCAAACAATACGCTCATGGTCGAGAAGAGACTCGGAATCAAAATGGGGATTCCAATACGCAGCCAGAATTGAGCGGTATTCCCGCCGAGAAGCTCATTGGCCTCATGCCACTCGTTTCTGATGCCGTTAAATGCGGGGATTAAGAGCAACGTCGCAAGCGGTATCTGGAAGTAGATATACATAATGGTCAGGCCGTTGCTCGTATAAAGATCAAAGTTTTGAATAAACTCAATGCCGTACATGTTGGCAATCTGCTTAATGACGCCGGCATTGCCAAGCAAAATCATGTAAGCAAAAGCGAGAGGAACGCCGGCGAAGTTGGAAGTCATGTTTAAGACTGCCATAAAGAAGCGCTTATACCTGCCGTGAGATTCATGGGCTGCCCGGGCTCCCAAAAATGCAACAACAATTCCCACGCCGGTTGAAATCAAGGTAATGACCAAGCTGTTCTCCATCGCTTTTTGATAACTCAAAGTCGAGAAAATCTTGGTGTAGTTATCAAGCGAGAATGCTACAGAAGGATCCTTGTCAAGCTGGAAACTGTCGATCACGAGCATAATGAGTGGCATAACTTCATACATTGCCACAAGAATTATAAAGGGAACCAATGCAATCAAAAAGTAATACCGGTATGTTGATAGCTTTGATTTCGCCACTCTCTTTTTGCCATCCATGACAGAGCTTTCCTCCTGTAAAAAAGAGGGGACGCATAAAAGCTATGCGCCCCCTGCAACTGTGCTTTTATATTAGTTCAGCAACGGAATAATGTTCTCTGCCCACCAGTCAGAAATCTCTTCGCATACCTCAGCGTAATGCTTGGCGTCGGAGATGCCTACTGCGTTTGCATAGGAAGCAGGATCAAAGGTAGTCTTAACAATCTCGTCGGGGATCTCAACATTGGTACGGGTAGGAATAGCGCCTGCCTTAGCAAGGTTGATCTGGCCCTTATCGGAGAAGATGTACTCGCGAGCGAGAGCAGCTGCGAACGGGTTGTCGGCGTTCTTGCTGATAACGCTTGCATAGCCAACAAGAATTGAACCGTCAGAAGGAATGCCAACGGTCAGCTTGTAGTTAGGAGTAGAATCCCTGTAGGTAAGAACGTTGTAGCTCCAGGATACGCCGCACTCAACTTCGCCGGCCTGGATCCTGGCAAGGAGGATGTCGCCGCTGTCAATACGGCCGGCCTTAGCCATCTCTGTCCAGAACTCAAATGCGGGCTCAAGGTTATCAAGGTCTCCGCCAAAGGCATAAGCAGTTGCTACAACAACGCCCTGTCCGGTTGCGCCGCCAACTACGTCGCCAATGGTGAGCTTGTAGCTGCCCTTACGAACGTCGGCCCAGCTTGTAGGCATGGGGTCCTTGCAAAGATCATTGTTGTAAATAAAGCTTGTGCAGCCGGTGTAAGCAATCATCCAAAGACCGTCTTTGTCTTTTGCCCACTCGGGAACGCTGTCCCAATAGGTTGTCTTATATGACTGTACCAGGTCATTGTCAATTGCCTGCTGGGTAAATGCGAGGCCTACGTCACCAATGTCACGAGTCTTATCGTTCTTGAACATGGTGAGTTCCTCAGCGCTGCTCATGTCTTCGTCAGTGTGCTTGATGCCGTACTCGTCAGTCAAGCCCTTCCAACTGTCGCCCCAGTTTGCCCAAGAATCTGGCATACCTACTGACTCAACATGTCCTTCTGCCTTGGCCTTATCTACAATCTCTTCCAAAGTGAAACTATTGAGATCTACACTCTGTGAAGCTGCGAGCGCAAACGATACACCCGCAACCATCAGTACTAAAGCCGATAATATGCATATCAACTTTTTCATGCGGTTTTCTCCTTTCACACTTGAGAATACTGTACAGGGAACACGCTACCTATGGGACCTCTCCGGGCAAACCACCTCCCTCAAGCAAAAATGCTTCTTAGCAATCCAACAAGCATGATGCAATAATGCTACGCATTATACTATAACAAATTCCCCCAGAGCGAAAGCCCCAAAAATTAGTCCCCAGTAACCAGTAAGCGGCAAGCAGCAAGAACACCCAAAAGCCGCTCAATGGGTTCTTGAATAAGTTCTGATCCTTAACTTTGAGACAAAGTGCTTCTCCCTGACCGGAATTTTTGTCAACGATCCAACACAAACTCGACCGTTTGCACAACCCGCTGCCACAAACTCGACCGTTTGCACATTTAATGAGACAAATAGCGTGGGTTTCTCCGATTGAAATTTAAATTAACTGGCATTTTAATAGGCTGCGGGGTGGCTCTGGCAGAAAGCTTTGTGCAAACGGTCGAGTTTGTGGCAGCGGGTTGTGCAAACGGTCGAGTTCGTGGCAGCGGGTTGTAAAAAATGCAGAGGTTCGACATTGGATTGTTCGAGAAATGCTTTTATTTTGAGCTGGGTACGGGCGTGTTATAATGCCTGCAGATATTATGTTAGATGTTGAGTTTTGGGAGGACCAGTCATTCTTCAGTCAGCTATTTCGAGCATTACTCTGCAAAACGTTTTAATCTGGACCGGCGTCGCCATAGTGGTAGGGCTCATTGGATTTATCGCATATAAGGCACGCTTGATTAAAGGTCCCAGTATTCCTTCTGCGATGATATTCTCGTTTTATCTGTGTTTTGTTTTGACCATGACAATTTTTGATCGGGTGCAATCGAGCGATTTTCACTATGAGCTCGATTTGTTCTGGTCCTACAGAGCAATCATGCGCGGCTCAAAAACCATGGTAGAACAAAATATCTTAAACATTCTTATGTTTATCCCCATAGGTGCAATACTGCCGGTTTTGATTAAAAAGTACAACTGGACCGTCCCCCCTCTAGCTCTGTCATTATCAATATGTATAGAATTAGCCCAACTCCTCACCAGAACAGGCCTCTTTGAGCTTGACGACATAATCAACAACACCCTCGGCGCCTTAATTGGATATGCTCTGTATCTGGTTCTCGCAAAATGCCGAGAGAGACGAGAAGTTCGCGCGAAAGGTTGAGAGGGTTTATACGAGAGACTTGCGCGAAGGGTTGAGAGGGTCTATACGAGAAGTTCGCGCGAAAGGTTGAGAGGGTTTAGCGGTGAATCTGGCGGTTGAGAGGACAAAGTATATTGTCTCGGTTGTTCTTTACGGAACAATTGGGATGTTCTTGCGCTACGTCAGTATTCCGAGTGAGATTGTGGCAATGTGCAGGGGAGCGCTTGGCTCCGTTTTTATCCTTTTGTATCTAAGGATGAGGCGCAAACATCTTGACCGTTTCGCTATTCGTGAGAATCTTAAATGGCTGGTCATAGCTGGCGTCAGCCTTGGACTCAACTGGATTTTCTTGTTTGCATCTTATATGCAGACAACGGTGGCTATAGCGAGCTTGTGTAACTATATGGCCCCGATTATTGTGATATTGATTGCCCCGGTTGTGCTCAAGGAACAGCTGGACAAAAGGAAGATGCCCTATGTAGTGACGGCATTTGTTGGAATCATTTTAGTTTCAGGCGTATGGAACGGCTCGGTTGGCAGTATATCCGGCGTGGTAATGGCGCTTGTGGCGGCGATATGCTTTGTGATCATAATCATTTGTAATCGCAAAATTCATGATATACCGGCTCTTTATAAATCTGTCATTCAACTCGCGATATCTGCTGTGACAATTCTCCCGTATGTCTTGGTGCGAAATTGGGGAGCCACCCTGGAGTGGGATATGCAATCAATCCTTATTATCCTTATGCTTGGAATGATACACACAGGTGTTGCGTACTGCCTCTATTTCAGTGGAATGGGAAGCCTCCCGGTACAGACGGTCGCTATTCTCGGCTATCTCGAACCCGTTGTGTCGGTTCTTTGCTCGGCGTTCTTTTTGCACGAAGCCATGGGAGTCGCCGGGTGGATAGGAGCTGTTCTCATCATAGGAGCAGCTATAATGAGTGAGATTCAACCAACACAGAAGCAAAAAGAATAAGAGCGCCCCACTCGAGAGCGTGTCAAACAACCAGTCACTTTATCACAATAGTGTGTCAAACAGCCTGGCCCTTTAGCATTGCTTCGGGCATGATGACATATCAACATCCTCAGCACCTTAATTGGCCCTACGCTTTGTTCGTGCAGAGAAATTGCCCATTCATGACTACTCAAACGCATTTGAGTAGTCTCCTAAGGAGAGCAAAGAAGAACTGGCCGAGAAGAACCCGCAGGTCAGCGGCGCGGGCTTCTCGGCATATTGGGTTGAATATAGAAAAACAAACTACTCAAATGCGTTTGAGTTGTCATGAATCGGAAATTTCTCTGCAAGAGATAGTTTTGGACAGTCTCCTAAGAACAATAGTCCCACTCAAGCGTGAGATGAGTAATTTCTTCAAAATGGGATAATCTCGTATGTTCGGATGTGCTAACATGCGGGTGTTTATTGTGTGACGTGTTTGGAGCAAATGGATGATTCTTGTGGTTCAGATTTTTGCTAAAAAGGAAGAGAAGGTCGCAAAGCGCCTGGGCAGGGCTGAAAACTCTCACCTTTGGAAGGCGTTTGTTCCTGCGCGGGAGATTCAGCGTAAGCGTCAGGGTGTGTGGCATACTGAGATTGACGTTTTATTTCCCGGGTATGTGTTTGTGGAGACCCAGAGTGTGAATGAGCTCAAGCAGGCAGTTTATGCTCTGCCTGATGCGCTTAAGATTCTCAGCCAGGGCGAGGAGCCGGCTACTGCGCTTTCTCCAGAAGAAGAGGCGAATATTAAGGCGTTTATTGCTCCGGGCGATAATATATTAAGAATGTCAAGAGGCCTCCAGGAGGGTGACAACATTATTATTCTCGAGGGGCCGCTCAAAGGATTTACCAGCAACATTAAAGACATAGACCGACACAAGCGCCTCGCGTGGCTCGAGATTCCCATTTGCGGCAGAAACGTCATGGTAAAAGTTGGCCTCGAAATTGTTGCAAAGAATACCAAGCCCGATGCCGGAGACCAAGTTCCGAGCGTCGAGGAACGCAAAGTTGAGACATGTAACTGTTCATAGGGGCATATAAGATAAAAGTTGGTGTTTAGTGGCGCAGATCCCTCTTTAGTGGAGGTCCGTTGACACAGATTGCTGTTTTCGAGAGGATCTGTGGCAGAGCGCCTCTCGTTTACGGCAATCTGTGCAAATCTCTAAAGAGTGATCTGTGACACTGAATTACACCTTCATTAATTTGATATGACCGGATGATGCTTCGCACCTCTGTGTTCCTTAAGAGGTATTTGACAATGCTCAATTTCTGAATAGAATTTCTCAATAGTTTTTTGGTAGGGAAGTAAGTCAAACGTGTGCTATGCCGAGGATACCGTTAAGAAGCTGTACTTAATAAAGAAAGCGAGTGTATTACCATGCGTGTAGTTATCCAGGAAGATTATCAGAAAATGTGCAAGTGGGCAGCCGATTATATTGCCTCAAAGATTAAGGCGCACAACGCGGGTCCTGAAGCCGGACGTCCTTTTGTGCTGGGTCTCCCCACCGGTTCGAGCCCCATTGGCGTATACAAGGAGCTCGCAAGACAAAACCAAGCCGGAGAGCTGAGCTTTGCCAACGTTGTAACCTTTAACATGGACGAGTATCTGGGCCTTCCTCATGATCATGATCAGAGCTACTGGTACTTTATGCATGATAACTTATTTAATCACCTGGTAGACATGAAGCCCGAGAATATCAACATTCTTAACGGTATGACAGATGATCCTGAGGCCGAGTGCAAGGCTTATGAGGAGAAGATCGCGTCATACGGCGGAATCGACCTCTTTATGGGCGGTATTGGTGTAGACGGCCACATTGCCTTTAACGAGCCGTACACCTCGCTCGCTTCTCGTACCGGCGTAAGGAACCTTACCACTGATACACGCATTGTGAACTCGCGCTTCTTTGGAAACGACCCCGAGGCTGTTCCTTCGCAGGCGCTCTCGGTTGGCGTTGGAACGGTAACAGACTCCAAGGAAGTTCTTATTCTCATTAACGGCCACAACAAGGCCCGCGCTCTCGCCGCAACCGTAGAAGGCGGCGTCTCACAAAAGTGGACCTGCAGCGCCCTCCAAATGCACAACGGCGCCATCATAGCCTGCGACGAAGCCGCCTGTGGTGAACTCACCGTAGACACCTACAAGTACTTCCTCGACATCGAGAAGGCCGAGCGCCTGTAAAACAGCAGCTGAATAAAGCGAAACAAACCAGGGGCCAGATCTCCAAATGATCTGGCCCCTGTCTTTTTGTAAAACATAAGCTCCAGTAGCGCCAATGACAGAGGGCCGTGCTTTGTGTCATCTCGCAGAACGGGAGACTTTCCAAAACCATCCCGTGCAGAGAATTTGCCAATTTATGACTACTCAAATGCGTTTAAGTAGCCATAAATTCAAAATACAACACGATATGCCGAGAAGCCCGCATTTCTGACCTGCGGGTTTTTCTCGGCAAGCTATTTTTGTTCTTCTTAATAGACAACTTAAATGCGTTTGAGTTGTTATGAATTGGCAAATTCTCTGCACGGGATGGTTTTGTAAGAAGAGAACGGAGGAAAGGAACGGGAGTGGGATGGTTCCTATGTTCTCCAAAATGCCACCTAGCCCTTCTAGGAGAAGGCTTTTTGATTTTGTTTGATTATTTGGATTAATTTGAGATAGAATTCTACTTGTCTGTTCTGTTCGATTTTTATTGGCAGAGAGGTTTGTATGTATGATGTTGTAATTGTTGGGGCCGGAATTGCGGGGTGTGCTTGTGCGCACTTTTTGGCTCGGTATGATCTGAATATTTTGGTGGTTGATGCTTCTTATGACATTGCCACCGGGACTACGCGTGCTAACAGCGGGATCGTGCATGGCGGGTATGACCCCGAGCCGGGAACGCTTAAGGCACGGTTCAACATTGAGGGCTCGCGTATGTACCCCGGTCTCGCACGCGACCTTGGGTTTGACTTTAGGCAAAACGGCTCTCTTGTAGTCGCTTTCTCTGAAGAAGAGCGTCCGAATATCGAGAAGCTCTATGCCCGCGGTATCACCAACGGTGTTGAGGGTCTCAGAATCATCGAGTCAGATGAGCTTCACGAGAAGGAGCCTCTCCTTAACCCCGCTGCCGTTGCTGCACTTTGGGTTCCTACCGGCGGTATTGTTGACCCTTATGGCATTACTCTTGCGTTTGCCGAGACAGCCGCCTGCAACGGAGTCACTTTTAAGTTTGATACCTGTGTGAGCGATATCCGTCGTGCCGAGAATAACTGGGAGCTCATAATCGACAACCCGGAGGGTACTTCTCAAACTCTTGAAGCCCGCATCGTTATCAATGCCGCCGGTCTCAACTCCGGTCTTCTCAACAGCTACGTAAGCAAAGAGAACGACTTTAAGATCACCCCACGCGCCGGCGAATACCTGCTGCTCGACAAAATTTGGGGCAACGCGTTCACTTCGACCGTCTTCCAGGTACCCACAGCTGCCGGCAAGGGCGTCTTGGTTTCGCCCACGGTAGAGGGCAACCTGCTCATTGGCCCCAACGCTGTTGCGCGCGAGCATACATATGAGACACAGACCACTAATGAAGGCCTCGCTCAGATTCTTAAAGACGCGAGCAAAACATGGGTCAAAATCCCTGCCGGAGACATTATTACCAACTTCGCCGGCCTGCGCTCAACCTGTGTTGAGTCGCCCGACTTCCACCTGGGCGAGCCCGCCGACGCGCCCGGATTCTTTAATATCTGCGGCTTTGATTCTCCCGGTCTCACCGCCGCCCCTGCAGTTGGCAAATACTTTGCCGAGATCATCTCAGAGCGTCTCCAAGCTGCCGAGAAGCCCGCTTATATTGACCATCGCGATGCACCGAGGCACCTCTCGACCATGTCTGACAGCGAAATTGCTTTAGCTGTTGCAGAAAATCCCGCATGGGGCAGAGTTGTCTGCCGTTGCGAGCAGGTAAGCGAGGCCGAGATTGTTGAGGCTCTCCGTTCGCCTGTTCCTGCACGTACCGTTGATGCCATCAAGTGGCGTACGCGCGCTGGCATGGGCCGCTGCCAGGCAGGATTCTGCCTCCCGCTCACCATTGAGCTCATTGCAAAGGAACACGGGATTGAGCTTACCCAGGTCTGCAAAGGGTCTCATGATTCTCGCTTGATCCTTGGCGAGCGTGGGTTTTTGAACGAGCTTCCGCATATCTCGATGGGAGGCGCATGCTAAATGGCTCAGACGCTTTGTGGAAACCCCACCACTTTTAAAACTGATATCGCGATCATCGGAGCCGGAGCGGCCGGACTTGCGGCGGCGGTCTCGGCCTATGACGCGGGCGTTCATGACATCATGGTCTTTGAGCGCGAAGACGCGCCGGGCGGTATTCTCAAACAGTGCATTCATAACGGCTTTGGCCTGCAGCGCTACAAAGAGGAGCTTTCGGGCCCGGAGTATGCTCACCGCGAGTATGCAGCCGCTTTGCAGCGCGGAATCAACATCAATTATGCAGCTACCGTTCTTTCGATCGAACCAAACACTACGCTCCGCGTGCTTTCTCCTGAATTTGGCCTTGCCCATGTTGAGGCTAAAGCCATCATTCTCGCAATGGGTTCCCGCGAGCGCACCCGCGGCGCCCTGCGCATTCCCGGAACCCGACCCGCAGGCGTATATACTGCGGGAACCGTGCAGCGCTTGATCAACCTCCAGGGAATTGTCCCCGGTAAAGAGGTTGTTATGCTTGGCTCGGGCGACATTGGCCTCATTGTGGCGCGCCGCCTCGTATATGAAGGCGCCCACGTTAAGATGGTGCTTAACCGCTCGCACTTCTCGGGCGGATTACGCCGTAACATTGTGCAGTGCCTCGATGACTACGGAATTCCGCTCAGGCTTCTGCAGACCGTGACCAATGTATACGGGCGCGACCGCATTGAAGCTGTGGGAGTTAGCGAGGTTGATAAGCCCACAAAGCAGGCAATTCCCGGAACAGAAGAACGCGTGAGCTGCGACATGCTTGTGCTCTCGGTAGGACTTATTCCCGAGAATGACCTCTCCCGCGCTGCCGGAATCTCCCTGGACCGCGGGTCACAAGGCGCTATAGTGAACGAGCAGTACCAGACTTCTGTGCCTGGTATTTTCTCATGCGGTAACGTACTCCATGTGCACGACCTTGTTGACTTTGTGAGCGACGAGGGCGAGCGCGCGGGCCGCTCGGCAGCTGCTTATGTCCAGAACGAAGGAGCTCCTGAGCAGCAGACAGCGACAACGCGTATAGTGCCCGGTAACGGCGTGGGTTACGTGGTTCCTCAGCTTGTGACGCCCGCCGCGCATGATGACCTGCTGCTGCGCTTCAGAGTAAGGGATATTTACCATAAGCCAACTATTAGCGTTAAGGTCGACGGCGAGACGGTCAAAACCTTTAAGCGTCCTATTCTGATTCCGGCCGAGATGGTCGAGATTCACCTGAACGCGCAGCTTCTTGCGGGACACGCCACGGCAGAGATTCATATTGAGGCAGGTCAGAACTCATGAGCAAACAAGAAATCAGACACTATGTATGCGTTAACTGTCCGGTAGGCTGTGATCTCGAAGTGACCGTCACAGATGGAGTTGCGACTCAGGTAAGCGGTAATGCTTGCAAAAGAGGCATCGCCTATGGGCTTGATGAAGCCACTGACCCTAAGCGCACCGTAACATCACTCGTACGAGTAACAGGCCGAGAAATGCCACTCTCCGTTAGAACCGAATCTCCGGTTCCTAAAAAACTCATTCCCGAGTGTATAGCAGCGCTGAGAGAGATCGATGTAACCCCGCCCATCAATATTGGAGACATAATCTTAGAGAACATCTGCAACACCGGCGTAAACGTAATAGCCACCAAAGAGATAAATTAATTCTTGGTTATGACAGTGGGAGGGTGACAGATTCAGGATGACGGTTTTATGTCAGGGGACGGTGGTTTGACATATTACCTCTGTAAAGTTGTTCTCCCAGAGGAAGTCTTTAGTCCTCAACGAGGGAGGCTATTCTGATGCGTTCGTCGTCCCAGAGGCGGAGGGTTTCCCAGATGGTTTGGGCTAGTTGGGGGGAGATGCCGGGGACTGATGCCAGTTCTTCTACGGAGGCGGCGCGGAGGCGCTTCATTGAACCGTATGATTTGAGGAGAGCCTTTTTGCGGCTTGGACCAACGCCGGGTATCTCGTCCAAAACGCTTACAGTCATTGCTTTATCGCGGAGCTCACGGTGGAAGGTAATCGCAAAGCGGTGCGACTCGTCGCGAACCTGTTTAACCAGGTAGAGAGATGCTGAACCGCTCGGGAGCACAATAGGAGTATCCTGCGACCAGGGCACAAAGAGCTCCTCGTCGCTCTTCGCAAGTCCGGCTACGGGGATATCGAGTCCAAGTTCTTCGAGCTGACTTATTGCGGCTGTAAGCTGGGGCTTGCCACCATCGACAATGAGCAAATCAGGCTTTGATCCAAAGCGTTCGTCTGCCATGCGCTGCGGAGAATAGCGTCTGCCCAAGACCTCCTGCATCGAGAGAAAGTCATTGGCTTCTCCGGTCACGGAGTGAATTTTAAACCGGCGGTACTGTGATTTATCAGGCTTTCCGTTGGTAAAGACAACCATCGAGGCAACGGTAAATTTTCCATGAATGGTAGAAATATCAAAGCATTCAATGCGCATGGGAGGCTCGGGCAGCGCAAGAGCGCTTTCGAGCTGGAGCAACGCGTCGTTCGTGCGCTGGTCAGCATAGCTTGTGCGCATAAAGAAGCGCAGCAGCGTATGGCGGGCGTTTCGCTCGGCGAGCTCGAGGAGGTTGTGTTTTTCTCCGCGTTTGGGAACATGCAAAATAACCTTGTGCCCGCGCTTTTGGGAGAGCCACTGAGAAATAATCTCCTCATCAGGGAGGTTCTCGGCAATGTCCACCTCATGGGGTATCTCGGCGCCTTCAGAGTAATAGCGCTCAATAAAGCCGCGCATGAGGTCATCCTGAGGGACATCGAGGCCCTTGTTGAGCACAAATTCGCAGCTCCGCACCACTCTGCCTTCACGCACCGCAAACACGTGCACGCCCGCAAGCGTCTCTTCCCTAAAGAATCCAATGACATCAATATCTATAGGTGCCGAGAAAACCACCTGCTGACGCTGGCCGGTGTGAGTCATAAGCTGCAGACGGTCGCGGCAGCGCGCGGCCTTCTCAAAATTGAGCTCAAGTGCCGCGTTTTGCATTTCCTGAGTAATCGCGTCTTCAAACTCCTTGCGTCTGCCCTGTAAAAAGCGCTCGATAGCAGCAACATTTTTGTGATACTCAGCCGCGGTAATGCTCCCGCAGCAAACACCCGGCCCAAGGCCTACGCTCGAGTCAAAGCACGGCCTGCCGGTAGCGAGCGTAAGGGGAGCGACGTCCGCCAAAGAAGGATCAGCTTCCAAAAGCCGCTGCACACGCTTCCACTCAACGCAGGTAGCCGTGCAAAGCGGCACAATTTTGCGGGCTAAATCTATGGTCTCCCGAGCCGCGTGGGCATTGGTATACGGCCCAAAATACTTGGTATGGGCCTTGTGCTTCTCGCGTGTGAACTTGATGGCCGGGAAGGCGTCGCCCTCGGTAATCGCGATAAAGGGGTAAGACTTGTCGTCTCTAAAGTCAACATTAAAGGGCGGCATGTACTGCCTGATAAGGTTGATCTCGAGAACAAGCGCCTCGTGTTCGCTCGCGACAACAATGTACTCAAAAGATTTGACCTGCTCCATGAGGAAGGGAATCTTAATGCGCTCATCTTGGCCCAGAATGTACTGGCGCATGCGGGCACGCAGATTTTTGGCTTTCCCTACGTAGAGAACTTCTCCGCGTGACCCTTTCCATAAATAACAGCCCGGGTCAGTGGGAACCTGAGATATCTGGGCTTTAAGGTCTAAACCTGAGTTGCCGGTCTCGAGATCATCCAAAACAACGCGCTCGGAAGAAGATAAAAGTTCGGTATATCGTTGCGAAGAAATCTTATCTTCCACGAGCGGTCTCCGTGTTTACTCAAGCGGGCTCAGCGAGCAGAGAATGGTTGCATCAACAGGATAGTTTACAGAATACGAGCCGGTTAAAACAACAATAATGTAGTCGGTAGTCTCGGGATGGAAGAACATAATACCGCCAATGTCATTACTTGTGTTCTCGTATGAGGCAACATGCATTCCGTTTACGTTGAGAACGCCTTCAACCTCGCAACCAACACTTGCAAGGCCGTTAGCTATCTCTTCAACGGTGGTAAAGCCGTCGCTGTTGTAGAAGAAATCTACCTCAACAAAAGGCGGGTCGGCAAGGCGGTCAGGTTCATAGGCAAAGTAAAGAACGCCCTGTTGGAGCTCTTCGTCAGTAATTTCAACTTCTACCCAGTTCTTTGGAACATAAAGCTGGAATCCGTCCCCAAAGGTAACCCAAGCGCCTTCATAACCGGCGCGGGCTTCTTCAAATATAATCATGCCTTCATCGGTTGGCTCGGGTTCCTGAGGTTCGGGAGTCTTTGGCTCGTTTTTGGGCTCGGGGTCCTGCTGCTTAGGCTCCTGCTTCTCAGTGCTGGTCGAGACAGGCTGAGAACCTTGCAGGCCCTTGTCTTTATCTACATGAAGAGCATAATCGCTGTAACCGCCGGCAAGCATAGCAGCGCTTTTAACGATTCCTTCGAGATACCCTTCAGGGATCAGATCATCGCTCCCGGGGACTTCTTTTGACCCGAACATATAGGTGTATTTGCCAATTTCAACAAAGTAACGGGTGTCAACAAAGGTGTAACCGTTTACCTTGTACTCAAAGGCTGCCTTTATGCAGTTCTTGTCGCCAAGCGAGAGTTTCTCGTTTAGCTCTGTGACTTTAAGATCCGGGTATTCGCCCTTCATGTAGCTCGTAAAGGTACTTGCCATTTTGCTCACGGTCATATCATAATAGCCAATAATGACGTAAGGCACATAGCCGTCGAGCTTGGTGTAGACATAAACAAAGTCGTTTTCCTGGACAATTGAGGTGTATTCGTCAACGGTGATCGAGATGTTAAGGTCATCAAGGGCAACTACCTCGCCGGTTTGCTTTGGCTTGTCCTGAGAAGACCAGAATAAGCCTGCACCCTGGGTTGTGCTCACGGTATTGATGTTGAGTCCCTCATTTGCCAAAGCCGGGCCGGCGGTGAGGAGCATAGAGAGCGCGAGCGCCACTCCCATGCATTTGCCAACCAAACCTTTAAAAGCAGATTCTTTTTTCATACTGTTCCTCCGTTCTTTTAAGATACGTTAAAAACCTGCCTGTTCACAATACATGTCTATCAAACCAAACCACTCAATGTCGAGATTGTGCATCTCGGCGGCAAAAAGGAGCGCGGCGTGTATTTCGCGAAGCCCCGAGTACGGCGTAATGAGCCTGATGACGTCCATCCAAAGGCTAAACGCCTCTTCAGGGTCCATGCCGCTGTCTATAAGACGCCAGGCCACATTGCCCAAAAGGAGGCTGTTGCTGTGGACGCCGCCAAGGTCGTTGTCAATATCGGGCGAATCTGTGGGTTCAATATAATACTTGCCGCCAATGGTGACCGGTTTATGATACAGCCAGGGGAAGCTCATGCTGCGCAGGGTAACGCCGCTCCTCTCGGCAATAAGCCACTCGGTATCAGTGGTGTCGCCGCTCAGGTACTGGCAAATGTTGCCCATGATGTCGCTCAAAGCCTCGTTAATGGCGCCTGTCTCGTTTTGATAAATATCGCCGCCGCGAGAGTACTCGGAGATTCCGTGAGTGTATTCATGAGCTGCGACGTCAATGCACTCGCCGTAATCATTGATCTCGCTCGCGCCAAACAGCGCCCAGCCGCCGCTCATGCCCATGTAGTTTGCATTGTTTACGGGATTGCGGTTTGAGTCGCAGAGATTGGTGAGAATGAGAATGGGAGCGCCAAAGCCGTCGACAGAAACCTGCCCGCGGGCGGCAAAGAGGTCGTATACCTGGATATACGTGTTATATGTGATGAGGTAATGGTTTGGCCAGCCGGTATTGTCCTGCGAGGTCCAAGGCACAATGTTTGTGCGGTAAAGATAAGAATAACAATCAGCAAGAAGGATATGCCGAGAAGCATCGGCGAGGTAATAGGTGCCGTTTGCGTCGCGAACCACGGGTACGGTGATTTCTTTTGTGGTTCCGTCATGGAGCGTGACCGTTCCGGTATAGGTAGCGGGCTCCATGCCGTCAAACCAGGCAAGCGCCTGCTCGGTGATGGCATTGTCACCAAGAATAATCTCCTCGGGCGAAGTAACCGGCACATTCATAAGGTAGGAGCCGTCGTATCCAATGATGTGCTCAAGATAGTTGTGGCCTTCAGGAGCGGTAATATCATTAGGATAGCTCGTAAAAACAGCCCACGCATGGTAAGCGACATTGGCAATGGTTACTGAGGTCTGCCTGGTATATTCAGAGTAAAACGTCAGTTCGCGCCTTTTATACTTCCTTTGAACAACGGCTTCTGCGTCGCTTGCAGAAATAGAAGTCTCCTCGCTCGCGGGAGCAATGCCAACATTTGGCGTGAACGAGCTCACGAGACCGGCCGTATGGTTGTCAGGTCCCACAACAATCTTGAGAATTGCATCTTTGATGGTAATGTCGCCATAGCGCTGCTTCAGGGTATAGACTGTGTACCCGTAAGAGTTGGTATCTCCGTAAACCCCATAAAACTCTGAACCTTTGCTGAGGCCCACAAGAGAAGCAATGCCCAAAAGCGCCTCAATGCCTTCCTCGACGTTGGTTACCTCTCCGTCATAGAATGTGCCCTGCAAAAAAGTGAGATACCCGTTTGTGTAGAGCATCGTAACGTTGCCATGGTTCATGCGGAGAATATCATCGCTTGTAAGCTGGGGTATTGTATTATACTGGCTGTCAGGGAGATTGTCTGACCCGGCGCCTCCGCCCGGGAGCGTTGAAGGTTCGCCGTCCGGCGATTCCTGAGTCTGGGAATCCCAAAAGGTCGATAACCCCTTGAGTCCGTTCTCGGCAGCCTGAGCCAATAAAGCAGGCGAGAAAACCGCGGCAGCAAGCGCCAAAGAAGCCAGAAATGCTGCGAGAATCACCCGGCACTTCTGAGATAAAGGTCTGGCTTTACCTGTACCGCCACCTTGCATTCGAGTTGATCCTAACATAGTCCCCCTCGCTTCACTGGTATGCATTCAGACTCGTTGCAAATTATACAATTCTAAAATATAAAGTTCTTTTGAATTTATCTTATTTCTCACAAAGGCTTCGAAAAAAATACCCCGTTCTTACGTTTGAGTTTCACAGGATGCCTACGGGAGACGGGTATACTGGGTTCAGGTTGAACAGTTTTGGGATATTGAGAGTGATTCTTATTTCAAGACTGATCAATGGTTAAAACAATGCAAGTTATGACGGTTACTAGCATGAGGAAAGACATGATTTAAAGAGTTTTTCGGCAAAACCCCAGGTAATGTAAATCATTCGATGATTGATCATGCTGGTACCCGTCAAAACTTGCACTGTTTTAACCATTGTCTCAACTATGTGCTACAAAGGTAACGTTATGTGGGGACAAGTACCGGTAACACAGCCAAAGTAAATATTGCAGTGTACTTTTGTCTTACTAATAGAAAGGCGGTTTTTATGATTAAGTCAAATTTGAGGACGTCTTTAACGCGCGGCGGATTTGTCGCGGCTTCTGTTTTGGCGGGCTCTATGTTGCTTTGCGGTACGGGCTGCTCTTCTGATGCTCAGATGCTCAACAGCTGGGGAATGCAAAACGTTGACTCACTGGTGAATTCCGTTGAGACTATTGCTGCTCAGTCGCATGTTATCAATGTAACCGGAACAGATTCGCTTAATGCTGTTCCTGATGTGGCAGATATTTCTATGGGTGTTTATGTGCAAAAAGACACAGCAGTAGAGTGCCAGGACGAGGCGGCAGATCTTATTGACGCCATCAATGCGGCACTCAAAGAAGCCGGCGTCCCCGAGGACCAGATCAGCACATCAAACCTTAACATGTATCCCATGTATGATTATTCAACCAATGTAGCAACCATTAATGGCTACCGCATTGATGTCTCGGTTGAAGTCAAGAAGATTCCTGTTGAGTCCATTGGCTCTATTATATCTGTCGCAACCGGCGCCGGCGCTAATACCGTAAACGGTGTTTCTTACTATTGCAGCGATTACGATGCATATTACCAGGAAGCTCTTGCAAAAGCATACAGCCAGGCACAGGCAAAAGCAGTTTCTTTGGCCGAGACATCAGGTTGCGTTGTGGGCAACGCGGTTTCTATCACCGAGGGCCGCGACAACCAGAGCTACCGCTATGTAAACGGTTCAGCCTATGACTCCGTTATGGTCGAGGAAGCCTCGGCCGCAGCCTTTGGCGCCGAGCAAAAGTCAATTGCCATTGACCCCGGCACTGTAAAGATCAGCGCCACCGTAACCGTGGCATTCGAGATATTCGACGCATAAACGAAGAACGAGAGGGAACGAATGAGAACAGAACGAGGGGACGGTTCCTTCGTTCTTTTCTCGCAAAACCATCTCGTTCTGTGAGATGACAAAAAGCACGACCCTCTGTCACTCGAATCCAAATTCAAGGATACGGTTGCTAGAGAGACGTTCTCTGCTTCAAATTCAAGGATACGGATGCATATTTCTCTTGCCGAGAAACCCTTGCTTTATGAGACAAGCGTTTTACCTGCAAATATTAATATATTAAGTATTGTGGTACAAGAATTGAGCAACCGTATCCTTGAATCTTAAGCAGAGAATGTCTTCTGAGTGGGTGGGTTTTTGCCGGGGAAATCGCCTTGCTCGGAGCCGGAGCCTTGGGTTATTTCTTCTTTGGAGGTCTCGGATTCTGTATTGTCTTCAGGAGAGGGTTCTGTGGACGTAGTTACTTCTTGGGGTTCGTGGGTTGAATCTTCTGCAGGTGGTTTATCCTCGGCTGATTCTTCATTAACGGATTCTTCTACAGGCTCTCCGTTGGGCTCTTCTTGAGATTCTTCTTCAGAGTCTTCCTCTTCCGGCTCAATATTCTCGTCTTCTATAAGCTCTTCTTCTATAAAGGATTCTTCCTCATATACTTCTGCTTCATAATCTGCCATCTCGGCATAATCGTCTTCTTCAGAGATTTCCTCTTTTTCTACGGGCGTAAGGGGCACATAGGTAATCTTGCACTTTTTATCGGTGACAATTGAACCGGCAGCTGTAAGCGAAGCAGTAGAGGGAACAGAAACCTCGGTTAAATTGGGATTTGAGGAGACATCAACCGAGACAAGCGCAATGTTTGACTCAAGATGAAGGGTTCCGCGGAGTTTACACTCTGAGGCCTGGAGTGTTGTGAGGCTTGTTAGCGGGCTCAGATCGAGTGAGGTGAGTGGGTTGTTTGCGAGGTTGAGCAGGCTCAGATGCTGCAAGCCGGTAAGCGAGACTTTTTTAATATTGCAACCGTAAGCCGTAAGCGATACTAAACTTGGCGGAATACAAGCCGAGTCGAGCTTACTCAGCTGGGTGTTCGAGACATCAAGCTGTACAAGATTCTCGAACCAGGTGAGTCCTTCGAGGCTTGCGAGGCCGCTCCCGTTCATGGAGAGCGAGGTCACTCCCTGGCGTTCGCGCAGAGAGAGCGCATTATCATGGTCAAGGTCATAGGCGTAGAGCGATGTAATGAGCGCTTCATCAGCAAAGAAGTAGTGTATAAGCGGTATCTTTATGTTTTGTCCGGGATCGTATTCAAGCTGTGAAATATTCAAATTTTTGGAAAGATCAAGCCGGGCAATCTGGTTATTGGTGCACTTAAGTGACTCGAGGTTTGCGCATCTGGAAACATCAAGAGCGGTAAGCATGTTGTCAGAGACATCTAAAGATTTTAGCGAAGGAATTCCGTGTATTTGGAGATCTGCGAGTTTATTCTGAGAAAGGTTTATAGATTCGAGCCGGCTGAAGTTGCTGAGATTGCAAGAAACCAGGTTATTGTTGCTTGCGTTAAGCGAAACAAGGAAGGGAAGATATTCAATTCCTGCCAGATTGTCGAGATTCTTTGACGAGAGATTTATGCTCGTAATATTGCGCGCCTCTTCAATAGAGAGCCGGCCGTCCTGATTATCATCATAAGCCGCAACGGTTTGGCGCAAAAAGTCACCGGGGAAGTTCTCGGAATCTATCAAGACACCCCGTGAGGCAGAAGTCGTAGCTTGAAGTGCAACAATGGCCAAAAGCATGATGGCGACAAGGGCAAGCGCGACCAAAATGAACATGATATAACCCGAGACCTTGCGCGGGTTGTCAGACGGCTCGTCTGTTGTGGTAGGGAGGCCCCAAGATTCGCGAACCGCACGGGCTGCTCCGCCAAAAATGGCCTGGGAGGAGCCCACAGAAGTACCGCAGTTTGGACAAACCGTGGCGTTGCGCTTTATTTTATGGTCGCATGTTGGGCACCGCATGTACATAACCCCCATATATTTAAAAGCATAATACTCGTTGCTGCTTTTGTTTCGATAAAAGTATATACTATCATAAGCTACAATATAGTTGCGTGTATAAATCTTCGCGGATAGGGGAGCCGTGGAAAACGAGATATCCAATATGCAGGAAGAAGACATAAAAGAAGAAGATCAGGTATATTATCCTGACGTAGTGATTGTGACCGGAATGAGCGGAGCCGGGCGCACCGAGGCGCTCCATTGCCTGGAGGACCTGGGATACTATTGCATTGACAATCTCCCGCCAAGCATGATTGTGCCGCTTACCGTACTTGTGGGACTTCCGCTTGAGGCCAACAAGCGACTCGCGGTTGTTTGTGATGTGCGTACCGAGGGCTTTTTTACCCGGCTTAAAGATGAACTCGAGTGCCTCACAGAGCGTGAGATCGCCTATGAAGTGCTCTTTTTGGACGCGAATGACGAGGCTCTGCGCAAGCGTTACAGCTCTTTGCGGCGCAGACATCCTTTGGCTGAAGAAGGCATCACCGTTTCGCAGGCCATTGCGCTTGAACGCGAGCGCCTGGGCAGCATCAAAGAGATTGCGAATATTGTCATTGACACAAGCGATTTACGTGCTCAGGAGCTGCGGTCGCGCATTATCAGCCAGTTTTCCGAGAAACCCATTCGTCAGGGAATTAACGTCTCGGTCTGCTCGTTTGGTTTTAAATACGGCATTCCGCTTGATGCAGATTTGGTAATTGACGTGCGCTTTTTGCCAAACCCTTTCTACGATCCCCACATGCGCGATCTTACCGGATTTGATGATCCCGTGCGTGATTACGTTATGTCGTCGAACGAGACAAAAAAGTTTTTGGAAGCATGGTACAACCTGCTTGATGTTGTGATGCCGGGCTATGTAAATGAAGGCAAACAGCATCTCTCCATTGCTGTTGGGTGTACAGGAGGCCAGCACAGGAGCGTTACCATTGCCGAGCAAACCGGCAAGCGCCTTATTGACCAGGGCTACAATGTTTCGATATCTCATAGGGATATCTCTAAGCATGTCCATGGACAACGGAGTTAGCTTATGAGCGTTTTTTTGGATAAACCCGTGCGTGCGGTATCGGTTGGAGGTGGCACCGGACAACCGAACACCATACGTGCGCTGCGTTCTTTTGGCTGCGATATCACCGCTATTGTTTCTATGGTTGATGACGGAGGCTCCACGGGTATTCTCCGCAAGGAAACCGGTATCAACCCGCCGGGCGATATCAGAAAGTGCCTGGTAGCTATGGCAGAAAACGAGTACGCGCCGCTGCCCCAGTCGCTGGGGAAGCGCTTTGCGTTTGCAGATAACCACGCCATGGGCAATCTCTTGCTTACGGCTCTTACCATGCAAACCGGCTCGTTTATTGAGGCTATACAGATTTGCGAGCAAATTCTCCATTGCCAGGGTCACGTTATGCCCTCGACCCTTGACGACATTGTTCTTTGCGGTCTTACGCGCGACGGACACGAGTTCACCGGGCAGGCAACGCTTGGCACGGGACCCTGCGCGCTTAAAAAAGTGTGGATTTCTCCCAGTTTTTGCAACGCGTATGAGCCGGCTGCGCAGGCTATTCTTGATGCTGACATTGTTGTCCTGGGACCGGGCTCGCTCTTTACAAGCGTGATTCCCAACCTCCTGGTACCGGGTATTCTCAGCGCGCTCAGAAGAACAAAAGCTCTCAAGGTTTACATTGCTTCAATGGCCGACATGCAAGGCGAAACCTGGGGCCTTAATCTTGAGGAGTATGTAGACGCCCTCTTAAAACACGGTTTGGAAGGAAGTCTTGACGTACTCATTGTACACCGCCACGTAGAGCATGATTTGGGATTGGCAACGCGCTCATTCCAGGCTATTACCGGAGAGCAGATTCGTAACGCAGCGGCAGAGCGCGCATGGAAGATTCTGCCAAACACCATGCATAATCCTGATCCGGACTGGTATTTTAGGCCGGTTAAGGTAACTGATGACATGATTCTCCGGTTAGAGAAGCGCGTACCCACCATTATTGTGCGGGATTTTCATGATAAAGAACGTCCAACCTGGCATAATACCCAAAAGCTTGGGCAGATATTGCGGGGAGTTGTTGAATCATGTCGTTTACCGCTGAGGTAAAAGACGAGCTTTCACGTGTTGAGGGAGACCTCGCATGCGACATGGTGGAGCTTTCGGCCATTATGCGCGTATGCGGCTCTCTGAGCTTTAGCGGCAAGCGTTTTAGGGTTTCTTTAGCTACCGAGACAGGCGCGGTTGCCCGCACGCTCATCAAACTATTACATAATGTCTATAACCTCACAACCGAGCTTACCATTCGCCGCTCTGTTTTGCATAAAACAAGAAACTACCTGATTGTAGTTCCTGAGCAGCCACGTTTGAACCCTGCCCTTGTTCAAATGGGCATTCTCAATGAAGATTTAACCATTGCTCAGGATATTGATACAACGCTTGTTGCGCGCAAAGAGTGGGCCCGGGCATATTTGCGCGGCTCATTTATGGGCGGCGGTTTTGTGGCAGACCCCCACGGAGACGCGCACTTTGAGCTCGTTTCTCAGACGCAGCAGTTCGCGAATGCCCTCGTGGTTATTATGAAGCGCTTTGGTATCAGAGCCCGCGTAAGCCAGAGGAGAGGCTCGTATGTTATTTACCTCAAAAACGCTCAGGAAATAACCGCGTTTTTGGTGGTTGCGGGCGCCAAAAAGAGCGTTTGCGCCTTTGAAGACGCACGCATGGTCAAATCTTTGCGCAACTCAACCAACCGGCTCGTTAACGCAGAGCTCGCAAACCAAAGAAAAGCGACTACAGCGGCGAGCGACCAGCAAGAGCTTATAGATGAGCTCGACAGCAAGATTGGCATAGAGCATCTGCCTCCCGCACTGAGGGATTTTTGTGAACTGAGGCGCGATCATCCCGAGCTTTCTTTGCGAGAACTCGGCGAAGCATCAATTCCGCCGCTCTCAAAAAGCGCCGTCTACCACCGTGTACGGCGCTTGCAAGAGCTTCTCACCGACTATAATGCAAATCTCAAGATAAACGAGGAGCAAAAAGGGCATAGTTAACAGTGTATGCATTTATGGGCGCAAAGCGCTATAGTTATGCACGCCCGAGTACGGCAAAAATTGCCCGCGCAAAAATGCCGGGCAAAGAGACACGTGTTGCTAAGGAGGACACTCATGGCAGTTAAGGTTGGCATTAACGGACTTGGCAGGATTGGTCGTGTTGTTTTGCGCGCAGCTTTTGATGACCCTGATATTGAAGTTGTAGCCATTAATGATATGGGCAAGGCCGAGTGTGTGGCCCAGCTTATTCGCAGAGATTCCGTTCATGGCAAGTGCGCGCATGAAATTGCACTTGATGGCATTGACCTCATTGTTGACGGCGAGAAGCGCATTAAGGGTCTCTCGGCACGCGATCCTAAGGGTTTGCCTGAGCTTCCTTGGGGAGAGCTGGGTGTAGAAGTGGTTTTGGAGTGCACCGGCAAGTTTAAGACTTCTTCTGAGCTCCAGAAACACATCGACTGCGGCGCCAAGAAGGTTGCTCTGAGCGCGCCGTCTTCTAAGGGCGAAATTGACGCTACCATTGTTATGGGCGTAAATGATGATGTTTATGATCCCGCAACCATGAACATTGTAAGTAACGCTTCATGTACCACCAACTGCCTGGCTCCCGTAGCCAAGGTTCTGAACGACGAGTTTGGCATTGTCCGCGGCATGATGACCACCGTTCATGCCTATACTTCTGACCAGAAGATTCTTGACGGCAGCCACAAGGACCTGCGTCGTGCCCGCGCCGGCGCCGTTTCTATTGTTCCCACTTCAACCGGCGCCGCCAAGTGCGTTGGCCTGGTTATTCCTGAGATTGCCGGCAAGCTTGACGGTATGTGCGCCCGCGTTCCCACGCCCGACGGGTCAATGGTTGACCTCGTATGCGAGCTCAAGAAAGAAGTCACCAAAGAAGAAGTCAACGCCGCAATGAAGGCTGCTTCAGACGGCGCTCTCAAGGGTATTCTCGACTACTCAGAGGAGCCGCTTGTATCTTGCGATATTATTGGCGAGAAGGCCTCGAGCATCTTTGACGCCGGCTGCACCATGGTTCTGGGCGGCAAGGGCACGTTTGTAAAGGTTCTCTCCTGGTATGACAATGAGATGGGCTACTCCTGCAGGCTTTTGGACCTTGCAAAGAAAATGGTTAAATAGCAAGTAATTTGCGTTTTTAGCGGCCTGCGTCATTTTGTGGCGTGGGCCGCGTTTTGTGTTAGAAACTGAGTTATACTATGTTAACTATTATGTTTCGCACGTAATCCGGTTTGTCAGACATATGACGGCAAGGAGGTTGTTATGGCACAAAAACAAAGCATCGCAGATGTTGATGTTGCCGGCAAACGAGTTTTGATTCGCGTCGATTTTAACGTGCCCATTAAAGAAGGCGTAGTAACAGACGACACGCGTATTCTTGCTGCGCTTCCCACCATTAAGCTCCTGTTGGAGAAGGGCGCGCGCGTTATTTGCATGAGCCATCTGGGCAGGCCAAAAGGCGAGGGCTTTGAAGAGCAGTATTCGCTTAAACCCGTGGCCGTACGCCTGGGCGAGCTTTTGGGCAAAGATGTTGTTTACTGTGACAGCGTCATTGGCGAGGCTGCCGTAGAAGCTTCGAACAAACTCGAAGACGGCGACATCATGCTCATTGAGAATGTGCGTTTTGATGCGCGCGAGAAAAAGAACAATCCCTAGTTTGCCGCAGAGCTTGCCAAGCTTGGCGACATTTATGTTGACGACGCGTTTGGCTCTGCTCACCGTGCTCATGCCTCGGTTGTGGGCGTTACAAAGTTCCTCAAGGCTTATGCAGGTCTTTTGCTTGCCCGCGAGGTAGAGACCATTACCGGCATGATCGAGAAGCCCCACCGTCCCTTTGTTGCCGTCCTTGGCGGCTCAAAAGTCTCAGACAAGATTGGCGTTATCGAGCATCTTTCTGAGCTGGTAGACACGCTCCTTATTGGCGGCGGTATGTGCTTCACCTTTATGAAGGCGCAGGGCAAAGAAATTGGTTCTTCTCTTGTTGAGCCAGACTGGATTGAGCGCGCAGGACAGATGCTCGAGGCCTGCAAAGAGCGTGGCTGCGAGCTTGTGCTCCCCATAGACTACGTGGTGGCAAACGCTTTTGCCGAGGATGCCAATACTCAAATTGTTGATGCAGACAATATCCCCGAGGGCTGGATGGGCCTCGACATTGGTCCCAAGACCCAGGAACTCTATGCTCAAAAACTTGCCGCAGCTAAGACGGTATTTTGGAACGGCCCCATGGGTGTCTTTGAAATGAAGGCATTCGAAGCCGGCACCCGCGCCGTGGGCGAGGCAATCGCTGCAAACAAAGAATGCACAAGCATTGTGGGCGGCGGCGACTCGGCTGCGGCCGTTAAGAAGTTTGGTCTCCAGGACGGCATGACCTTTATATCTACCGGTGGCGGCGCAAGCATGGAGCTGGTAGAAGGCAAAGAACTTCCCGGAATCGAGGCGATACCCAGTGTTTAGCAAAAAGACTTCGAATATGATCAGTTTTGATTACTCAGGAAAACGCATTCCCATTATTGCGGGTAACTGGAAGCTTCACAAGACCTATGCTGAGTCGGTCCAGGTTGCCCAGCGCATTGTTGACCTCATTGACCGCGAGTACAAAGACATCGCAGATATAGTTATTTGCCCCTCGTTTACCGCTCTGCGCGGCGTGACCAACGTGGTTGCGTTTGACCACTCATTTGTGCAGGTAGGCGCCCAGGATTGCTACTGGGAAGACGAAGGCGCTTTTACCGGCGAGGTTTCTGTTTCGCAGATCAAAGACCTCGAGTGCGGCTGGTGCATCATTGGCCACTCCGAGCGCCGCGAGCTTTTTGGCGAGACAAGCGCTGATGTCGCACACAAGTGCGCAGCTCTTCTCGCTCATGACATTAAGCCCATGCTGTGCGTAGGCGAGCCGCTTGCTGTTTACGAAGAAGACAAAACCATCGAGTTCGTGGTAGACGAGCTCAAGGCTTCGCTTGAGGGTGTTCCCGCGCAGGCCAAGGGTATTGTCATTGCCTACGAGCCCATCTGGGCAATAGGAACCGGTCTTACTTCTTCTCCCGAGCATGCTCAGAAGGTCGCAGCTGCTATTCGCGGCGCTCTCAAAGAGCTCTGGGGCGAGGCTGCGGCAGATGCTTCGCGCGTGCTTTATGGCGGCTCGGTGCGTCCGGGCAACGTGAATCTGTTTACCTCTTGCGAAGACATTGACGGCGTTCTTGTGGGCGGAGCTTCTCTTGAAGCTGAGTCATTTATAGATCTTGTAAAGGGAGTTTTTAATGCGTAATCTGCCTGCAATGATTTGCATTATGGACGGTTTTGGCTGGGCCGAGCCCAGTGAGGCCAATGCGATCTCGCTTGCCAATACACCAAACCTTGATGCCTTGCTGCAAAAGTACCCGTTTACCACGTTAGGCGCTAGCGGCAAAGACGTGGGTCTGCCAGACGGGCAAATGGGAAACTCTGAGGTAGGACACCTGAACATTGGCGCCGGTCGCGTGGTTATGCAGGAGCTCATGCGCATAGATCATGCGATCGAGACGGGCGAGCTCTTTAAGAACGAGGTTCTCTGCAAAACCATGGATGACGTGGCACAGTCAGGCGCTACGCTTCATCTTATGGGTCTTGTCTCTGACGGCGGAGTCCATTCTCAGCAGGCTCACGGAGAAGCCCTCATTAAGATGGCAGCCGGCCGCGGAGTGCAGCATGTAAGCGTGCACGCGTTTCTCGACGGACGAGATGTTCCGCCGGGCTCAGCCATTGAGTATGTACGGGGCCTCTCGGCATTTTGCGCCAATATTTCTGAGCAGTCACAAAACTGCGACGCCCATATTGCAACCGTTTCGGGCCGTTATTATGCGATGGACCGCGACAAGCGCTGGGAGCGTGTGGAGCGTGCCTGGGATGCCATTGTTCTGGGACGCGGCTCAGAAGTTCTCCCTGCTGTCGAGGGTATTCAAAAGAGCTACGACAACGGTGTGACAGATGAATTTGTAATTCCCTTTGTGTGCGACACGCGCGGTGTGCAAGACGGAGACGCGGTTGTCTTCTTTAACTTCAGGCCTGACCGCGCGCGCCAGCTCACTCATGCCTTTGTTGATGCAACGTTTGATGGCTTTGACCGCAAGCGCGTGCCCGAGGTCACGTTTGTGTGCATGACCGAGTACGACGCCGTGCTTACCGTGCCCATTGCGTTTCCCAAGACAAATCCCAAAAACGTTCTGGCTGACGTCATAGCAAGCGCAGGTCTCAAGCAGTACCATACCGCAGAGACCGAGAAGTACGCGCACGTGACGTTTTTCTTTAACGGCGGCGTGGAGCAGCCTAAAGAAGAGGAACAAAGGTGCCTTATCGCATCTCCAAAGGTTGCAACCTATGACCTTCAGCCCCAGATGAGCGCTCCGGAAGTGAGCGAGACGCTGGCGCAGGCCATTGAGAACGATGCGGCAGATATTTATATAGTAAACTTTGCGAACCCGGATATGGTTGGCCACACCGGTGTTCTGGAAGCAGCCGTTAAGGCGATTGAAGCCACCGACGCGGCCATGGGCAAGGTTGTAAACGCGATCCGCCAAAAAGGCGGCGTTGCGCTTGTAACCGCAGACCACGGAAATGCCGACTGCATGTTTACCATAGAAGCAGATGGCAGCCGCAAACCCATGACGGCTCACACGCTTGCCCGCGTACCGTTTATTGTGGTTGCAGACGGTGTTGAGATAGATCAGGATGCACAAGGACGCCTTTGCGATATAGCTCCCACTTTGCTCGATCTTGTAGACATTACGCAGCCGCAAGATTGGACGGGAAAATCACTAGTCAAGTGGAAATAAACATGCTAAACTAGCTTGCTTGGTTTTTATCATAATGTTGTTAGTTTAGGAGTTACTGTGTCACCGCTTGTTATCTTTCTTACCATTGTCTGGTTTCTCTCGGGCATTGGCCTGGTAGTTTTTATTCTTATGCACTCCGGCAAGGGCACCGGTGTGAGCGACATGATTGCCGGCAGCATGTATTCTAACATGGGCGGTACCGGCACGGTCGAGAAGAACCTTGACCGCATTACCATTGCTTGCGCCGTGGTATTTGTTTTGTGTCTCTTCATCTTTATGCTCATCTTCCCGCTTGGCCACGTTGCTGCATAAAGTCAGAACTGAGCGTATAAAAGAAGCTAAAGGGATGCCTTGTGCATCCCTTTTTTGTTAACTACCTATGATTCTGACATAATTCTGCACTTGTAAAGCCTTCTGCACTCACTCGTTTTAAATCAAAGCGTGTGCATTGCCTGGTTCTTTAATACAACTCGGTGTTAATACTTTTCATGGCATGAATACTTTGTATAATGAGCACGTTGTACTAGCTTTTTGTTAAACATAAAAGTTAGTTCGGAAGTATAGGATTTTAAGAAGGGAGTAAAGTATGTCACAGAATACCTTTACCATGAGCCGCCGTTCATTCATTGCCGGTGCACTCGCAACAGGAGCTGCTCTTGCTATGGCAAAGCCGAGCATTGATGCATCTGTCGCTTTTGCAAACGATGCTGCAGTAGACGGCGGTACCTTAAACTATTATCTGACTGACCCGGTTTCTATTGATCCTTACAACGTACAAGAGAACCAGGGTATGCAGGTATGCAATGCTCTCTTTGATGCCTTGACCACCTATGACGGACAGCAGGGCAAGCTTATTGGCAAGGCTGCCAGCAGCTGGGAAGCCAATGAAGACGCTACCGAGTTCACCTTCCATCTGCGCGAGGGAGCTACTTTCCACAACGGCGAGCCGGTAACCGCTCAGTCATTTGTTTATGCATGGAACCGTCTCTGCAGCCCCTTGACCGATCCCGAGAACCCATCAGTTGTTTCTTACCACCTGAGCATGGTAGAGGGTTATGATGACGTTGTCGCCGGTGTTAAGGGCGCAACGCTTAACATGGAGGCCAAGGATGACTATACCCTCGTAGTTCATCTGAGCTTTAGCTACGCAGACTTCCCCTATGTTGTTTCGCATCTCGCAACCGCTCCTGTTCCCGAGAGCGCAGCTTCAGATATGGCTACCTATCAGTGGGCACCCGTTGGTAACGGTGCCTTCAAGATGGATGGCAAGTGGGAGAGCGGCCAGTACATCAAGATCGTTCGCAATGACGCTTACTGGGGCGATAAGGCTCACATCGACGGCGTCGACTTCAAGATCCTTCTCGACATCGACACCGCTTACTTGGAGTTCGAAGCCGGCAACCTCGACAATACCCAGATTCCTAACGGCCGCATTTCTGCAGTAGCCGCTCAGTATGGTGTTGCACCCGACGGTTATACCGCGAACCCCGGCGAAGAAACCCTCCTTGGCCCTGAGGACTCAATTTACTACCTCACCTGCAACAACCAGGACAAGATCTTCTCGAATGCTCATATGCGCAAGGCTGTTTCTTATGCCATTGACCGCCAGGCAATTTGCGATACCATTTTTGAGGGCACCCGCGTTCCTGCCGACAACTTCATTACCCCCGGTATTGCCGGTTATGAAGCCGGAGCATGGGAAGCTGCCAAGTATGATGTTGCAGCGGCTAAGGAAGAGATTGAGCTCGCCAAGAAGGATCTCGGTGTTGACTCCTTCAGCATCATCCTGAACTGCAACTCGGGCAGCGGCCATGAGGACATTATGCAGCTCATTATGGCAAACCTCAAGGAAATTGGCGTAGAAGCTAAGATGGAAGCTGTCGAGTGGGCATCTTATCTGCAAAAGCTTCAGGACGGCGATTATCAGATTGGCCGTTTGGGCTGGATTGCCGACTATCCCATCATGGACAACTATCTCTACCCAATGTTCTACACCGGCAACGGCGACAACCGTTCACAGTACAGCAACCCCGCTGTTGACGAGGCTCTGAGCGCAGCCCGTGCCATTGTTGACGACGCCGAGCGCATTGCTGCTCTTCAGAAAGTTAACCGCATGATCGCCGAGGACTTCCCGGTAATTCCTCTTATGTTCTACCGTCACACCATTGTTTGCTCCAACCGTGTTAACAACCTTTATGTCGGCTCACTCCAGATGATCGACTTCACCAAGTGCTGGCTCTCTGCATAAGGTTATTGGCTCTTCATATAAGGCCGTATAACCCAAGTAATACGGCACAGTAAACTTAGGTGACCGTGGGGGGTCTCCCAAGTGAGACCCCCCAGTTGATTTGATACGTACACGGTTTTGAGTAACGTAAAGCCGTGTTTCGCCCTGGGGGTAGCGCCTCAGGGAGGGGGATTTCATGCTACGCTATATTTTAAAGCGCATTCTCCAGTTTATACCGGTTTTTATTGGTGTAACTGTAATTTTGTTTGTGCTGCAAAACGTTGTTCCGGGTGACCCCATTAAGCTCATTACGGGCGAAAAAGCGGTTTCTCCGGAAGTTGAACTTCAGCTGAGGATTGCCAACCACCTTGTTAAAACTCAGGAATTTCCTATTTTAGACGAGAACGGCCAGCAGGTTTATGATGAAGACGGCAATCCCCAGATGGTTAAGCGCGCAGTCAACAGTAAGGGCGAGCCGGTAAGCAATTCCAAAGATGCAGAACCCGAGAGCGTCTGGGATCGCTATGTATATTACATAAGCGGTCTTTTGCAAGGTAATCTTGGTAACTCATATCAAAAGCGCCGCCCGGTTGCCGATATTTTTTTGGAAAAGTATCCGTATACCATCAGGCTTGCGCTTTGCGGCATCGTTGTTGAGATTATCGTAGGTATTGGTGCGGGTGTTATCTCGGCCATTAAGAGGTACTCGTTCTGGGATGTTCTCGTTACCCTCTCAACATCAATTCTGGTAGCTATGCCCGCGTTCTGGCTCGGCATGCTCTTACAACTCTTGTTTGGTGTGAATTTAAAAATACTGCCAATATCTGGAGCGGGGGCCAACTCGGCATTCCCCGAATACCTCCATTATATCTTGCCGGCCATTACCCTCGCGAGCGTATCGACGGCGTATACCGCCCGTATTATGCGCTCCCAGCTGCTCGATGTTATGAACTCTGACTACATTCGCACAGCTGTTGCCAAGGGTCTCTCGTCGCGCAAGGTTATTGTGCACCATGCGCTTAAGAACGCCCTTATTCCGGTTGTTACGTATATTGGTATCGACTTTGGCAGCATGCTTTCTGGCGCTATTCTTACCGAGACGGTGTTTAACTGGCCCGGTATAGGATTAACAATATACCAGGCGATTATGCAAAGAGACTGGCCAATTGTGTTGGGCGGCGTGTCAATTATCTGTATTGTGGTTATGGTGATCAGCCTTATAGTTGACGTAAGTTATGCCTTCCTCGACCCGCGCATTCGTTATGGCGCATCTGCAAAGGGAGGTAAATAAACTATGAAATACGAACTTGCAGAAGACTATGTTGCTCCACAAGAGAATGCACTCGAAGCATCTAAGGATTCAACAAAGCCACAGCGTACACTCTGGGGCGACGCATTCAGAAGGCTCCGCCGCAACAAACTGGCGCTTATTGCATCTGTCTGGATTATCTTTGTTGTCATCATCGCACTGAGTGCAGATCTTTGGGTTCCCCAGACCTTTGGTTCGCCCACAGATATCGATTCTTCCACCTCAGCCGCACGGTCGCTTTTGCCGCCGCGTATTAAAGGCCTTGAGAATCTCGGTATTTTTGACGGAACCACTGACAAAAAGAATCTCACAACCGGCGAGATGGAACATATTAATGTGTACCAGGTCAACGCCGAGAAGTACCCCAACAGCGGTGTTCAGGATGAATATCATCCCTTTGGCACAGACCTTCTCGGCCGCGATGTAATGTCACGCATTATTTACGGTTCGAGGATTTCGCTCTCGGTAGGTTTGCTTGCTACGAGTATCGCAGTGCTTATTGGCCTCATCATGGGCGCAGTTGCCGCTTATTACGGTGGCATTTGGGATGTGCTCATCATGCGTCTGGCAGATATTTTCCTTGCGTTCCCGTATGTATTGTTTGTTATTGCGGTTCTCGCGGTGTTTGGCCCGGGATTCCAAAACGTGTTCCTCGCGATTGGTATTTTGGGCTGGCCAAGCATTGCGCGTGTCTTTAGAAGCGCGATTCTCTCGGTCAAAGAGAACGACTTTATTGACGCGGCGCGTGCCATGGGCGCGGGAGACTGGCGCATCATTGTTCGCCATATCTTCCCCAACTCGGTCGCAACCATCATTGTTTATGCAACCATGTCAATTGGTGGCGCCATTCTTACCGAGTCGGCGCTTTCGTTCCTGGGTATGGGCGTCCAGCCGCCTACTCCTTCCTGGGGTTATATGATTTCTGACGGCAAGACGTACCTCTCAACGGCTCCCTGGCTTATGATGTGCCCGGGTCTTGCAATTCTGTCTACGGTTCTCGCATTCACCGTTTTAGGCGACGGTTTGCGCGATGCACTCGACGTCAAGATGAAGGATGCGTGATAACCAATGAGCGAAGAAGTTAAGAATCTCAATAAAGAGAAAGACGTAAAAGCGCCCGGAATCCAGGCGAATGACCTTAAGCTCAAGCCAATCCCGGAAGGTTCGCATCTTCTCGAAGTCGATGACCTCAAGATGTACTTCCACACCCGCGACGGCATTGTGCGTGCAGTTGACGGCGTAAGTTACACGCTTGATCCCGGCGAGACGCTTGGCGTGGTAGGCGAGTCGGGAAGCGGCAAGTCGGTCACCGTTATGACCATTATGGGTCTCATTCAAATGCCGCCCGGCAAAATCGAAGGCGGAGACGTGCGGTATCGCGGACAGTCCCTGCTCAAGATGTCATCAAAAGAGATGGAAGCAATCCGCGGTAATGACATTGCCATGGTGTTCCAGGATCCCATGAGCTCGCTTAACCCTGTTTACCGCATTGGCAAACAGGTTGGCGAGAGCCTGCGCATCCATCGCGGGTATACCAAAAAGCAGGCGATGGAGCGGGCGATTGAGCTTCTCGACATGGTGGGAATTCCCAATCCTGATCAACGAGTGAAGGATTACCCGCACCAGTTCTCGGGCGGTATGCGTCAGCGCGTTATGATTGCCATGGCGCTTTCTTGCGACCCTGATATTCTCATTGCCGACGAGCCCACAACGGCGCTTGACGTAACCATTCAGGCTCAGATTATTGAGCTTATGAAGGAGATGCAAAAACGCAACGGCAATGCCATCATCATGATTACCCACGACCTCGGCGTAGTTGCCGACATGGCCGATAAGATCATGATTATGTATGCGGGCCGCCCCGTTGAATTTGGTACGGCAGATCAGATTTTCTACGAGCCTATACATCCCTATACCTGGGGTTTGCACAACTCGATTCCCGAGCAGACCATAGACGAGAAGAAGCCGCTCACGCCCATTAAGGGCAACCCGCCGAGCCTTATTGATCTCCCGGCAGGATGCCCGTTTGCTCCCCGGTGCCCCTATGCGAAGCAAATCTGCTTTGATAAAAAGCCCGAGAAGTATACCGACGAAACGGGACATTACTCGTTCTGTCACTTTGCCGATGATAAAGATTTTATTCGCGCGCATCAGCCCGAGACATCCCGCACGAATCCCAATATTCTCCGCGGGCCTGCCTCGGCCGGTTCACAGAGCGCAAGCAAGACCGCAACGGGAGGTGAGCAGTAATGGCAACAACTGAAGCTGCTCAAAAAGATATTATTCTTGATGTACAGAACCTCAGCAAGGAGTTCCCGGCAGCAAGCGGAGTTTTTGCTTCGAGAATGGCCGGCAAGGTCTCGGCCGTAGACAACATCTCGTTTTCTATTTCTCGCGGAGAAACCCTTGGTCTTGTAGGAGAATCTGGTTGCGGCAAAACCACTGCTGCGCGCTGCATCATGCACCTGCAAAGCATTACCTCAGGGCACGTCTTTTTTGACGGCAAAGAGATAGGTAATCTTAAGGGCTCAGCTCTTAAGGACTATCGCCGCAAAGTGCAGTATATATTCCAGGACCCATACGCGAGTCTGAGCCCGCGTATGACCATTAGCGAGATTATCTCGGAACCTCTCGTAATTCACGGTATTATGAAGGACCGTACCCAGCGTGAGAATTACATCCGGGAGCTTCTCGAGATGGTAGGTCTTGATCCTGAGCATGCAAACCGCTACCCGCACGAGTTCAGCGGCGGACAGCGCCAGCGCATTGGTATTGCGCGCGCTTTTGCGATGAAGCCTGAGCTTATTATTTGCGACGAGCCTGTCTCGGCATTGGACGTGTCAATTCAGGCCCAGGTATTGAACCTGCTTAAGGATCTTCAGACTCAGACGGGGACCACATATCTCTTTATTGCCCATGACCTCTCGGTTGTTCAGCACATTTCTGACCGCGTGGCTGTTATGTATCTGGGCAATATTGTTGAGGTGTCCGACTGGCGAAGCCTATACCAGACGCCGTATCATCCTTACACGCAGTCTCTTTTGAGTGCGGTACCCATACCAGACCCTGACGTGCAGCGTGCCCGTGAGCGCATAGTGCTCCCCGGTGACCCGCCGTCGCCCATCAACCCGCCAAGCGGCTGCAGGTTCCACACAAGGTGCCCCATTGCCAAAGAACTGTGCTCGCAAGAAAAACCCGAGCTCAAAGAAATAGGCAACGGCCACTTCTGCGCCTGCCACTTCGCCGAGCCATTCCCTATCAAGGAATCTTCAATCGATCTGTAGGGTAGATTTTTGAAAATGATATAAGACCTCTTAAAACGGGGCTTCAACACATTGAGTTCTTCGCTCTCGCCTTATAAAAACGCTCAGAACTAAATGTGTTGAAGCCCCGTTTTAAGAGCCCCGTTTTAAGAGGTCTTATATCATTTTCAAAAATCTACCGAGATCGTTTGGGATTCATTCGATGGGGAATTTAAAACATTATTCTACTATAGGTTGTGCCAAAGATGGCGGAATAACACAGAGGGACGGGGGACGGTGGTTTGACATATGGTAAAAAATGTGTACTTTGTAAGGATGCGT
>JAFWFL010000099.1 GCA_017515595.1 Coriobacteriales bacterium | reverse complement strand
GAGAACACTGCCAATAAAGCCCTTGGATGGTCAAAGCGTGCAGAAAATCTTGATTTTGAAAAGACAAGTATAAACTTTGGATCTGGCGATATGCTCATGAGCGTCTATGGTGGAGCTGCAGTTCATCCAAAGATTGTCGAGTATGTGACCAATACCCCAGGAATTTCCATAGAGTACGAAACACCTGCAACCGGTCTTATTCAAGACGGAACCGGCAAGGTAATTGGTGTACGGGCTCAAAAAAATGGGACAGAGATCATTGTTCATGCTCTCAAAGGCGTTGTACTGACCAGCGGAGGTTATGAGGCCAACAAAGACCTGTTCCACTCATTAAATCATCCGGCTCTTGCATATGCACCCATGGCAGGCCCCGCCCGCACAGGAGACGGTATGCTTATGGCAATCGAAATTGGCGCTCAGCCGGCGAACCTTGCGCAGAATGTTGAGTGGCACACTTTTGCCTGCCGCAAAGCAAGCGAAGAGCTTGGTACCGGCGTTGTTATGATGAACCCCTCATATACCGGTACCCTTATTGTCAATGCAAAAGGCAAGCGCTTTATGAATGAAACAGGAAGCATTACTCATAATAAACGCCAGCCCGAGTTCCTTGATTTTTACGGGCCTTTTGCAGTGAATCCAAATCATGAAACAAACGGCTATGAAAATCTCCCCATGTGGGGTATTTGGGATAGTGCAGCCATTGCAGAAGGACGCCTGGGAGGTTCTACTATTACCGAGACCTGGGCACTTGCACATGGATTTACATGGAGTGAAGATAATCAGGCGGAGGTTGAGAAGGGCTGGCTGCTTAAGGCGGATACTCTTGAAGAGCTTGCAACTCTCATGGTTTCAACCAATACCTGGGGAGATACAGTACAAGTAGATGCTGCGGCTCTTGAAGAGACCATCTCACGCTACAATGAGCTGGCAGAAGCCGGAGAAGATACAGACTTTGGGCGTTTATCCAGTTCTTTATACAGAGTTGCTGAACCGCCGTTCTATGCTTGTGAGCTTATTCCCAGTATTATTTATACCATGAACAGCCTTCTTACTGATGACAATTCGCGTGTTCTCGATACCCATAACAATCCCATCGAAGGACTTTATGCAGCCGGCGATATTGCACAAGGAACAGTTTATGTAGTCATTGGTGTTCCCGGCTCTATGGCACAAGGCCAGATCGCAGTTGAACATGCACTTGGCATAAGTGCATAAGCAGTTCAAAAAGTTAAGATGGGCATCAGCAAGCGGACACTCCAGAGAAAACTGATGGAGGAGGGCACCTCTTTTCAGAAACAGTTGAGTGGAACGAGGGAGATTCTTGCCAAGCATTATATTCGGAATACAGACAGGAGCAGTGATGAATTCGCTTTCCTGTTGGGATATCAGGAAATCAATTCATTCCTTCGGGCATTCAGCATCTGGACGGGCATGAGCATCAGTGAATGCAAGCAGTCTTTATGATATGAGGAAGGTCGGAATGAAACAGATATCAAATAAGGAATATGGGAGTACCAGTAATACCAGACCGACAAATTGCATGGCAGGATTCTGACATCGGACGGGCTGCGCGTCATCTGTGCCGGGTTCGATAATCATCCGGAGAAGATAGGCATTCACATGTTGGAGATGCTGGCCAAGTTCAGGAATGAAGGAATCGTGGAATAAAAACCTCCCGGTCACCGGAGACAAGCCGATGATCGGGAGCGTTGTATTTACCCGGCTCAGCCCCCGAAGGTGGAGCCGTTTTTTGATCCGGCAACAACGCTGGTTACCAAAGGAGGCCTGCCAACCCAGGGCATCCAAAACCGAGCTAAGCTTCTTGCTGCCCGCATACCCGGAAGTACAGCGCTCCAGGCACAGGATGTTCTTGCAGGTCCTAAGCTCGATTTAGCTGAAGCTCCGTTAGTTTATGTTTATCACAACATCATTGACAAAACAGGTGGCAACCGCGATACCGAGGACCGGGTATTCGAAGCGGTCATACAAGCATTCGATGAGATCGAGAAGCTCGTGCTTATGCTGGTCCAGTCAGGCTGCGGCAGGATTATTGTCACGAGCGACCACGGCTTTCTCTATCAAGCCCAGGACTCCGAGGACTACGCTTATGCAGACGTTCCGGGGGTTATCACTTCTTAAATCTGCAGAGGATATCAGCTGTGACCATAATTCTCCGTCAACCGCGCCTTTGGCATGGACTTTTTGGATGGCAAAATACTGTCTCTGGTATAAACCAAAAAATGGTAAAATATCAGCATGTTACAATAGCTATGCGGCGAGACGGAGTAAGTAATGGGTTTATATGTCAACCCGGGAAATATTGGGTTTAAGACAATACGGGCCGGCAAGTATGTTGATAAATCAGACATAATTGCTGTAATTAACAACTCTCTTGGTACTCCTGACAAACTGACATGCGTAAGTAGGCCGCGGCGCTTTGGCAAATCCTTTGCCGCACAGATGCTTAGTGCATATTATGACTGTTCTTGTGACTCATCAGAACTGTTTGATGACCTGAGGATTTCCCGGTCAGCAGATTATTCCAAGTATCTCAACCAATTTAACGTTGTATATCTCGATATTGCCTCGCTTAAAACAGCCACACAGGATTATACCAATCTTGTTTCTTTTATTTCCGGGCAAGTAGCAAACGAGCTAAAGGAGCTATGCCCCTTGTTAAACCATGAAACCCCTTTGATATCAGCACTTACAAAAGCAGCGGAGATCCTGCAAAAGCAGTGTATTATGATCATTGATGAATGGGACGCCCCAATACGCGAAACACCGGAACTCGCAGAAGGATATCTTGAATTTTTGCGGTCCCTCTTCAAAAATAGCGCCATGACCAACAAGGCATTTGCAGCAGTCTATATGACCGGCATTCTCCCTATAAAAAAGACTAAAGGACAATCTGCTGTTTCAGATTTTCAGGAGTACAGCATTCTGGATCCGGGCCCGTTTGCATCTGCAACCGGCTTTATTGAAGATGAAGTAAGAACGCTTTGCATACAGAATTCTCTTGATTTTGGAGAAGCCCAGCGTTGGTATGATGGATATCACGTAGGGAAGGTTGAGTCAGTTTATAATCCATATTCTTTAATGATGTCTCTTAAACGGGGGTGTTTCCAATCATATTGGCGCAAAACTTCTGAAGCTGATGTGCTGCAAACATATCTGGATCTCAATATAGACGGCCTTCAGGATGATATTGTGCGCCTTATGGCCGGGGATGAACTTGATGTAGACACATCCGGTTTTAAAAATGATCCCGCCCTTATTGCTGACAAAAATGATGCTTTGACCCTCATGACACACCTTGGATACTTGACGTTCAAAGGACACGCCGCCGATACCGGTACGGTGCATATTCCCAATCAAGAGATCCAAACAGAGTTTGAAAAAATGCTGCATAAAGCAAGCCATCCGCGTTTGATTGAACTTGTGCAAGCCTCTGATTCTTTGTTACATGATACGCTTGCCCTCAACGAACCTGCAGTCGCCTCAGCCATCGAACTCGTACATGACTCAAACTATGCACCAAACTTTTATAACAACGAACAAGCGCTTCACTACACCATCAAGATGGCTTACATTACGGCGGTTGATCAATATGCCCGCGTTGAAGAGCTGCCAACGGGACACGGCTTGGCAGATATTGTTTTTATACCGTTGCCCCATTCAGCTCTTCCCGCATTGGTTATAGAACTCAAATGGAATACAAATCCCAATAGTGCAATCTCTCAAATCCGTGATAATAACTATTCTCTGTTGCCTCAAGACTTATGCGGAGAAGTACTTTTGGTTGGCGTGTCGTACGATACCATTACAAAAAAGCACAGCTGCGTTATCGAGAACGCCAATATTCCACGTAGGTTGTAACCTATAGTAGTGAGAATTGGGAGAAAGAAGGAGAAATGAGAACCAGTGTCCCCATTTCTCATTTTTGGAGCTCCCTTACGGGAGTATGGTGTTCTTTTGCCCACAAAGTGAGCAGGAGCTTAAAGGTACCGTAGCCAATGTTTCTCAAAAACAAGAGTCCCTTCTCATTGTCCAGGCAGATTGGTGAGAGGTGGCCGAGAAGCTCTTGGTGAGAATTACTCTTTGGTACGAATTGCGACCGGATGAGCTGAGCGAAAGCGCGCTCTTTGTTTTGGCTTACACTGTCTTAGAGATGGTCTACTATACGTTTTAACAGAGAAAATTACCATGCCGGTTTCTTCTCGCAATTTGATACATATCATGATCTGTGGTCTTTTCATTATTATACTCTGATGATAGATGCATGTATAATCCCACTCCGGCTTCTTATGAGTCGTGCTAGAATTTAATAACGTTACTGGCACAATGGCTTTAAAGGCTTGGGTGAGATGTGTGTCGAAAGAGTATTTGCTTTCTATGAATGGGTCAAAGGTGCGCATACAGGAGAGTATGCTGGCTATTGGTTTATTTCATGAAACCGGGAGCTGGGAAGAGGTTCGGCGCCGGATTATTGATGAGAACTTGTTTAAACTGAATACCCAGAATTCCCGTATACGCATTTCACAAGAGATTATCAAACGTTTACGCACTCTCACTCCTGATGAACTTGCGTTCCTCGCTCACTCATACGGAGATGACCGCTGTGCAATGTTTTGGGTTGCGATTTGCCGCACCTATCAGTTTATGAGGGATTTTTCAGAGCAGGTTGTAGCAGGCCGGTATAATAAAAATATTCCGGTTGTTACCCCGGAATCATATGAGATATTTTATGAGGAGCAATCCCTCATTCATCCTGAACTCGCATCGCTTGCTCCCAGCAGCCGCAATAAGGTGCGTACCCAAACCTTTCTCATGCTCAAAGAATGCAAGTTGCTCAATGAAAGCGGGGTTATCACGCCGCTTTATCCGTCAGGCATGTTCAAGTTAGCTCTCAGCCTAGATCATATAGATGACCTGCTGTTGTTCCCAGGGAGGCTTGTATAATGTCCTACGAATTCAGCCATATCAATGATGCACGCTCTTTTATTGCCGGGAAACTCTCGGAGGACTCACTTCTTGGGCGGGGCGGTTACATGATGCGAAACGCTCTTTATGTGCTTGATTACAAGCCTGAGCAGGAAGCATTTGCACAGGATCTTTTGCATGCAATATATGAGTTTGACTTACCGGCCCGCTCCGTCCATCCCAAGATTATCAATCTCTACGATATTGTTCTTGCGTACCTTGACGAACAGGGTATGTGGGATGCGCTTGTAGAAGCCGAGGCAGATGCGTCCCGTGAAGAGCTCATCATGATGCTTCAGGATACGGTGAGTGTGCGCGATGTTATTGCCCCTGCAGTGAACCAAGCTATTGCACAGGACTCTGAAGCAGACATTGTTTTTATATGCGGTGTCGGCGAGACATTCCCGTATATAAGAACCCATACACTGCTCCAGGAGCTCCAAAGCAAAATTCCCGTTGTCCTTATGTTTCCAGGACGGTTTGAGCGCAGGAGTGACGGCTCGACATCGCTTAACATACTCAATCTTGACCAAGGTATTACCGGCGGTTATTACCGGGCAACCCGCGTCTTTGATCTTTAAGGAGCCCAAGATTATGTTACTTAAAGAAACGTTTGCAAAAGATATCTATCGCTCAATTGACCCGGTAGTAAAGGCCAATGAATTAGGACATCTTAAAGGCGAACTCGAGGAGTTTGTTATTACCAACGAGGCAAAGCTGCACCTTCAGCGTTTTTTTGATGAGTACAATGATCCTGACGCTGTAGGTAATGGCGCCTGGATCTCCGGCTTCTTTGGAAGCGGCAAATCTCATTTGCTCAAGATTATGGCTGTTGTTATGGAAAATCGGGAGGTTGATGGCAAAGGGGCCCTTGAATATATCCTTCCCAAACTCACAGAAACACCGGCTTTGGCTGCCGCTATGGAGCAGGCATATGTAAGGCATCCTTCAGAGAGCGTTCTTTTTAATATCGACAGCTTTGCACCAAACGCGGGGCGGTCAGAAGCCGGAGCGATCCTCTCGGCATTTATAAAAGCATTCAACCACCATTGCGGCTACTTTGACGGTGACCAGCAGCATATTGCCAAGCTTGAATATGATCTTGACCAGGAAGGCCACCTTACCTTGTTCAAAGAACGCGTAGCTGAGCTTTGCGGGAAACCATGGGAGCAAGTACGTTCTTCTTCGCTCTTATTTGGCAAAAAGATTACCCAAGCGTTTGATGAAGTCTGTGGTAATCCTGAAGGTACCACAACCAATGTTATCAGCTACTACCAGCAAACCTATAAGCCTGATATCCGCATGTTTGCACAGAGCGTAGCAGCTTACATTGCCCAGCATAAAAAAGGTTTCCGCCTTAATTTCTTTGTAGATGAGGTAGGCCAGTTTATTGCACAAAACACCACCCTTATGGTAAATCTCCAAACTATCGCCGAGGAACTCGATAACTTCTGCAAAGGTAATTCATGGGTTATTGTTACATCTCAAGAAAATGTTGAAGATGTTGTTGGCCAAATGAAGCAGACAAGCGCCAATGACTTCTCAAAAATCAAGGACCGCTTTAAGATCAGAATGACACTTACATCATCAGATGCAAAAGAAGTCATTCGCGACAGGCTTCTTGCAAAGAAGCACGAGGATGAACCGGCTTTTGAGGAAGTATATAACAAATATAAGGCAGATTTTAAGGTGCTTTTTGATTTTGCCGATGGCGCTAAAACATATAAGCAATATCAGAACGCTCAGGAGTTTTGTGATACTTACCCATTTGTACCGTACCAATTTGAAATATTCATGACCGCGTTGCGTGGCCTCTCTGACCACAACTGCTTTACCGGCAGACATAATTCTACCGGGGCACGCTCTATGCTCGGCGTTTTTCAGCTCGTAGCCCAGCATATATGTGATGATGGCGCAAATACTTACGAGGGAACGCTTGCACCGTTTGACATGATGTTTGAGGGCCTGCGCAATGACCTGAAGAGCGAAGTGTATGCGGCAATCTCAACGGCAGAAGACCAGCTTGATGACAAGACGGCAATACGCCTGCTCAAAGTGCTTCTTTTGGTCAAGTATTGCGAGGATTTCAGAGCTACACCTGCAAATCTGCGTGTTCTTCTTTACGGAGCATTTACCCAGAGTACCGGCGAGCTTAATGAAAAAATCGAATCTGCACTCAACCTACTCGAAAACCAAGTATACATACGCCGCAACGGCGCTAATATCTATGAATACCTAACTAATGAAGAAAAAGAAGTCGAGAAAGAGATCAAGAACACAATTGTTTCTGAGACTGAAACTAAGAATCTCATCGCGACCATGTTTAGGGATATTTGTGGTATCAGCAAAGTCACGTACCGTAATGGCACCTTTGAACATTCCTATTCTTATAACCTCAGAATTGACGGAGAGGCTCAGGGTATTCAAAAGAATGATCTGACCGTAGATATTATTACCGACCAAACCGACAATAACCTGTTTGGTGAGAAGATTACGGTCACGCCAAAAACACTTGCAATTTTGTTGCAGAACTGCGAAGAGTTTTTGCTTGGCGTGCGTACCCACATACAGACCGACCGCTATGCCAATCTCAAAAGCGGTGGTGGAGAGGTACGTGCAGCTATCATAAAAGATAAGCAGATTGCGAATCGTTTGCTCTACAAACAGCTGGTAGATAATCTCAGATCCTTGCTGAGTGATGCCCATTATAATGCTGCCGGTGTTGATATTACCGGAAAAGTGACAGGGGTTGCAGAGGCTGCAGTGGAGTCAGCTGCTCAGGAACTGGTGCGCAGATCATACACCGGTCTTCAGCAAATCAGCATAAAATTCAGCGAAAATGAAGTTTTTAGCCAATGTTTGACCGCAAAATTGGACGATGCACTTCCGGAGTATTGCCAAACCGTGCTCTCACGCTTGCAATTAATGAAGGGGTATGTTGTTACAACCATAGCCGGAGAAGGTACCGGCAGTCTGACAAGCTATTTTATGAAAAACGAATACGGCTGGCCGGAAATCGCGGTAAGGTTGGCCGTGGCGATACTGTATGCGTCCAATAAAATTGAGGTACACAAAAATGGTTCTCCCGTTGAGGGGCTTGAGCTTGCAGAAGCGCTCAAACGTAAACGCGATCTGGAAAAACTTGTTGTCTCGGTGGTTGAGGAGATTTCGCCGGAGATTATTACACAGCTCATACAGGCGTTTCGTGATTTTGCCGGAACCAATCCCAAGGGTCATGATCAAAAGACAATAGCTCAGGAGCTTGCTTATGTCGCTGCATCACATGTAAGTGGCTTTGGGCAATCAAAAGGGACAGCTAGGCAGTATCCTTTTGATGAAGAGTATCGTGATGCCCTTGCTTCTCTTACAGAATGCTCAAACCTTTCTAAGGATTGGAAATGGGTTCTTTATCAATTCCCACTTAAAGTTGAGGATTACGCTGCGGCTTTGGAAGATCTCCAGAAAATGCAGACGTTTATTAACGGCTCGCCCATGAGTAAACGGTGGTCCGAACTTAAGCAGTTTTTAGAATCGGAATCAGCTGGGTTGAAGGAACTCGGAATTTCAAATGAATTGCTCGAAGATATTTCTGCAGTAGTGCATGATCCGTTCTGCTATAAAAGTGGTCAGATCCCCCGTGCTTCAAAAGAAATGGAAGAGCTGACTATTGCGGCCAATAATAAGAGAGCAGAGTTGCGTGCGCTGGTTAAGACAACTCTTGACGAGTATCGCGCCATGTATGAGCAAACCTATGATCTTACAGCGCTTCCTCAAGACAAACGCGACGCATTCAATGCCATCTTTAGCAGTGCAGATTCCGAGCTTGCAGCCGAGAAAACCCCGCATAAAATACATACCTTTTTTGATAGATTCAAAAATAACAACGCTGCAATATTGCTGGCACTGGTACAACCCGAGCCGCCAAAACCACCGGAATCATCAAAACCCCCGGTAATATTACCAGAGTCACCGGTGGATGACGGAGACCCTGATTATCAGACGCCAAAGCCTCCGGTAACACCACCTCCGTATATTTCTAAAACAGTGCCGGTAAGCACTATAAAATCAGGTTATGGCAAACCCTCAATTACCACAGAGGAAGATGTTAACCAATATCTTAACGGACTTAAAAAAGCCATGATAAACGTGCTGTCAAACGGCGATATTATTGCGAGCTAGGAGCATTATGGATATTGATCTCGAAGAATTATCGACAAGGCTGAACCAGGCTCTTAGCAAAAGCTCCCGTATAGTATTTTGGGAAGATGAGTCGCGTGATTACACGGACGCTGCTCAGGAGCTCGAGTTAGCAAACGCAGAGATTCTTGATGCAACTGGCCACGAACTTGCGGTAAAACGCAAGGTATTACGTCAGTTCCCAAGTCAAAGATTTGTTATATACCGTTCAGGTGACGCGCCTCGTCCAGAAGATGATTTGTTGCTTGATATCAAGCTTGCAGCACAGCCGTTTACCTGTTCAATGGAGGGCATCTGGGCTGACGAGTGCGGTATCCCTGCAAACCTGTGTTACATTTTATCTGACCACGCAGCCTTCTTTAAAAATAAAGAACGAAGAGCAGCCCTCACATCTTCAAAGCTTCTCAAAAACAATGGCCCTGATTTACTCTTTGCAATGACGGCCGCTACGCTGCGCGCTAATGATGCCGAGCCGCGCGATGCGGCACGCTCTATGGCAAAGCAAGCTCTAACGGAATGGGCTCGTGGTGATGAGCAATCAATGCGCATGGTTAATGAGTCAGGTCTTGCCGGGACATTCTGGTCTGCCATGGAGGCTTATCTGGGCTATCATGTTCCCACAGACGCACCGGCAGGTACAAGTGACCTCGCATTCAGGCTGCTCGAAGGCCTTTGCGGGCCGCTTGTTACTGATGCCAATAAAGCAGATGAAGCTGAATCAGCGCGTATTCTGGGAGACTTAGCCCGTAACGTCCGTACGAGCGATGTCTTTGAGTATATTATTAATACGCATGAAGCCTCTGTTGCAGCATTGATCCCGGAAGATGCAAAAACCGTTGATATCCTTGCCGGTGTTGATGCTATTCCTGCAATTGACAAGTGGATTCTCGCTTCATTTGCCGCAAGCGTAGCGGCAGCCGGAGCAAATCTGTCTTCTATGGAACGTGTACGCGCTGCAAGACGCAACGGCTTGTTTGGAGACACATACTGTGCTCATTATGACGTTTTGATTGCTATTGCACGCTTTGATAAAGAGTGCGCGCAGTATAACAAAGAGTGCGGTATGGGGTGCAGCCTGCGGGCTCTCCTGGAGCAGTATTGTGTCTCTTGGTACCGTGTTGACCAGGCATACCGGGATGTATATACAGCTTATAACAGCATTATGCCCGGAAGGTTCAAGGCATCGCTTGATGCCCCGCTTGCCCGGGTAAGAAGCTCGTATGACACGTATCTCATGGATCTTGCGAGCCGCTGGCAGCAGCATCTTATGGATGAAGGAATATGGCCTCCTGCGCCGCTACACCCGCAGACATCGTTTTTCTTTGATAATATCGAGAAGTCATTTCCCCAGGCAGAACGCGGCAAACGTGTGGGCGTTATTGTCTCGGATGCATTGCGCTACGAGGCGGGCCGCGGCTTGGCATCAAAGCTTTCTTCAACCCGTGTCAAGGGTCTCATGGGGAAGATTGCTGTTGTTTGCAACTATGCTCTAAGTACGATTCCCAGCTATACCCAGCTTGGTATGGCAGCGCTTTTGCCTGAAGGCACGCTTGAAATTGATCCGGCTACAACGTTGGTTACCAAAGGCGGCCTGCCAACCCAAGGCATCCAAAACCGTGTTAAACTTCTCGCTGCCCGCATACCCGGGAGTACAGCGCTCCAGGCACAGGATGTTCTTGCAGGCCCTAAGCTCGATTTAGCTGAAGCTCCGTTAGTATATATTTATCACAACGTCGTTGACAAAACAGGTGACAACCGCGATACCGAGGACCGGGTATTCGAAGCGGTCATACAAGCATTCGATGAGATCGAGAAGCTCGTGCTCATGCTGGTCCAGGCTGGCTGCGGCAGGATTATTGTCACGAGCGACCACGGTTTTCTCTACCAAGCCCAGGACCCCGAGGACTACGCATATGCAGATGTTCCGGGGTTATCACTTCTTAAATCTGCAGAGGATATCAGCTGTGACCATACCAGGAGGTTTGTGATAGGCGGGAACATCCCCCAGAGTGATTCCCTCATGAGCTTCCCGGCAAAAGAGCTTTTGCTTGAGGGCACATACCGCGTAGCGTTTCCCAAGGGGATCACGCGCCTAAAACTCAAAGGGAGTGGGTCTCGCTTTGTGCACGGTGGCGCTACGCTGCAAGAAAATGTTATTCCGGTTATTACCATCGAAGTATCCAAGGCATCAAAAGGGGCACATACCACAGGTGTTGAAGGTTTTGCTACGGGGCGTACCGTCATTACCGGCCCCTCGGTTACGGTCATTGTGTACCAGTGCGAAGCATGCAGCGACTCTGTATCTCCCCAAACAGTAAAAGTTGGCGTCTATACCAAAGACGGAACCCTTATGAGCTCTGCCGAGAAGACCCTTGAGCTCTCAAGCACCTCCACAAGCTCAGAAGACCGCAAAACGCGCGTAAGCCTGCCGCTCATTGACAACATTGATGATTATCCAAGCGTCATAGTGCGCATCTCAACCCGCATTGGCCAAACCAATGCCTATGAGTCCGCCTGGGAACAAGAATACTCCGTCAACCGCGCCTTTGGCATGGACTTTTAGGATGATGAAATGCACTTGTAAGCGTCTGATGACTTGTAATCTGTACTTGAATTGATAAAAACGGAGAGTATAATATTCGCAAAACGGAGAGTAACATTTCCGCAAAACGGAGTATTAACACGTAAATGGAGTAGTAATGAATTATGGAGAACTGGCGAATATCCACTATAAACCACGTTGTATAGATCAAATGATCAGTTCAAGCCTTGAAGTGTTTGGCGCTGTATTGATACGTGGCCCAAAATACTGCGGTAAAACATGGAGCGGACGTAATCATGCAAACAGCGAAGCTACTCTTATGCCTACCCTTGAAAACCCTTCTCCCCTTGAAATGTACAAAGCAGCTCCGTCGCTGGCACTTCGAGGAAAATCACCGCATTTGATTGATGAGTGGCAAGAATTACCCCAGTTGTGGGATATTGTAAGGTCAACTGTTGACCAAACAGCAAAGGAAAGAAAGTTCATTCTTACCGGTTCTTCAACACCAAGAAATAATAAACCGAGTCATAGTGGTGTCGGAAGAATAGAGCGTATTTTTTTGAGGCCAATGACACTATCAGAGTCGGGCGAATCCTCAAATGAGATTTCCCTTGCAAGGTTATTCAAAGAGGAAACTGCGATTGAGGGAATATCCAAACGGTATACTCCGGAACAAATGGCTGCTCTTGCAGTACGCGGTGGCTGGCCGGCAACACTGGACGTTTCTTTTGACAATTTGCAAGTGCTGCCAAAAAGCTATATCACATCATTTATCGAAGAAGATATGCATAAAGTTGATGACAAAAAGCGTGATAAAGGCAAGATGGAACGGCTTTTGCGCTCACTTGCAAGAAACACAGAGCAAGCATCAACAGCAAAAACGCTCATTAAAGATATGACTGCCAGTGCAGCAGATGCACCGTTGGCTGATGAGACAATTGATGATTACATGGATGTCCTCAAAAGAGCATTTATTCTTGAGGAAATAGGCCCATGGAGTCCAAATGTCAGATCCCCGCTCCGCATTAACAAGAAACCAAAGTATCATTTTGTAGATCCTTCTTTACCGGCTGCAATACTCGGAGTAACGCAACAGCAGTTATTAAACGACTTCGAAATGTTTGGATTTGTATTTGAATGTATGTGTACCAGGGATTTGCTGGTATATACAGAGGCCATGGGCGGCTCTCTTTATTACTATCGTGACAGGGATGATTTAGAAATTGATGCTGTTATTCAAGCGCCTGACGGAGCTTGGGGAGGGATCGAAATAAAACTTGGACATAACCAAGCAGATAAAGCAGCCGCAAATTTACTCAAGATGAGCAATAAAATCATGAGTGCAGGAGGAAGACAGCCCGCCTTTTTGATGGTATTGGAAGGTCTGGGCCAATTTGCTTATACTCGCGAAGATGGTGTGCACATTGTGCCTCTTGGGACTTTGTGTGCATAAACTCTTGCTTCAAGAGAAGGCAGTGCTAACTGGTAGGTATTGGTGATTTAAGGGTGTGGGGTTATGGACTCAAGCAGGATTAAGCGGTTGGCTACAGGGGCTCGCGAGGAGCTGCGCAAAGAAGTTGAGGGCAGGCTTGAGGCTGTGCTGGCTCCGGACAGTGCGGAGCGGCTTGAGAATAAGTTTGAGGTTATGCGCCTTGAAGAAGAAGCAGCCCGCACAGGCAAAGCCCAAGTGGCCGAGAAGGGCGCCTATACCTGGTTTAACCGCTTATGTGCTCTGCGTTTTATGGACGCGCATGGCTATACGCCAACGCCTTTGGTAACCCCAAGGGAAGGCTCAACTATCCCTGCAATTCTGGCAGATGCCCAGCGTGGTATGTTTGACCCGTCATATAAGATCCCCCAAGAAGTGCGTGAGCGTGTGCTTGCGCTTCTCTCAGGCACAACCGCGCAGGCAAATGCAACAGAAGCTGCCTATGCCGAGCTTATTAAAGCAGCCTGTGCTTATTATACCAAGCCCATGCCCTACCTTTTCTCTGAGGATGCCACTTCAAACCTGCTTATGCCACAGGGCCTTTTAGCACAAAAGTCGATCCTTAAGCGCATTGTGGAAGAAATGGATGAAGATACCTGTGCCTCAGTTGAAGTCTTAGGTTGGTTATACCAGTTCTATGTGTATGGTAAATAATCAGCGTGTTGAAACGCGTTATCCCACGCACTGACTTTTGATTTCTTTTTGAACTTTACAGCTCTCAGGTACAGCACTTGACCAAGGAAGAAAAGAATCGATTTGTTCTTGAGTCAGCACTTGAGG
>JAFWFL010000098.1 GCA_017515595.1 Coriobacteriales bacterium | reverse complement strand
TGAGCTAAGCGCGTTTTTCTCGGCCACATAAAAGCGGCCGTTCTCTTGAGACAAACTCAGGAGAACGGCCGCTTTTTTAAGCGTTACTTACAAGACCGCAAGAGCCTTGCGTTACAGCACAGTGCAGACTTAAACAGCACGACCTGCGTCGTTACCGGCCTGGATGGCACGGGCGATGTTGTAAGGAGCCTTGCAGTCGCCGGCGGTGTAAACTTCGACCGAGAGGCCCTCGGCAAGAGCGTCGTTGGGCAGCATATCGGCGGCGTTAATAAGAGCGTCGCAGGGGAGAGGAGTCTCTACGCCGGTCTCGGAGATGATGGTGAGAACGCCGTCAGCGGCTTCCTTGATAGAAGCGCTTGGCCAAATGCGCATACCCTGTGCGCCAAGAGCTGCGGTGATGAAGTCCTTGGCATGCTCGGACTGCTGCTTGTCAACGTCGGCAAGAGCTTCCGGGGTAACCATGTTAACGACCTTCTTGTGAACAACGCACCAAAGAGCGGTGTCAAATGCCTGAGCATTGGAGCCGTAAACAACAACATTCTCGCCGAGATCAGCGAACATGAAGTCCTCAATAGGTACAACGTTTGCACCGGCAACGTCAAGGGCGTCGCGCTGGCCACCGCATGCAAGAATAACTGCATCGGGAGCTTCAGCCTCAATCATGGCAGCGTCAACCTCAGCCTCTGTTACAACATTGACGCCTGCGATCTCGAGCTGGCGCTGGAGATATGCATTGAGCTGGTCGAGGTTCTCATGCGGACCCTTAACAGCAGAAGCGAAGGGGAGAAGACCGCCGAGCATGGCTTTCTTCTCGTACAGGGTAACATCGTTTCCACGGAGAGCTGCGATGCGTGCGGCTTCCATACCGGCAGGGCCGCCACCAACAACCATAACCTTCTTGGGGTCACCGGCAAGCGGCGGGAGCTCGTAAGAAGCAGGGCCACCCTCGCGGAAGACGCGCTGGGTCATGGCATTTACACGGCAGTAACCGCGCTTGGCGTTGTCGCCGTTGCCGCCAATGTGGCAATGCAGGCAGCGGCAGCACGGAGCGATCTCATCAACACGGCCCTCGCGGAGCTTGTTGACATACTCGGTATCAACAGTCAGTGGACGGTTCATCATATAGAAGTCAGCTTTGCCCTCAGCAAGTGCGGCTTCAAAGAAATCAGGAGCATGAGCCGGGTCCATGTAAGTTACAACGCCGCACGGAATGCTCAGGGCGTCCTTGTAACGCTTGGCAACGTCAAGCAGCATACCTGCGCCTGAGTGGTTGGCGATGATCTGGCCCTGCCAATGGCTCTTGAAGTTCCACTGGGTACCAAAGGTGGTTGCGCCTTCAATGCCGTTGAGCAAGAAGTACAGATCGCTTGCGAACTGGCAAGGATGATAGCTCAAAGGACCAAGGCGGAGGTGCATGGAGTCGGCGCCGGCAGCTTCAAAGAGCTTCGCGAACTCGATGCCTTCCTCAACGGTGGTAACAAGTGAGTCCTTGCCAATGTTAGCGTCGTCGGCCTCAATGCAGTTAATAAGGACCTGAACAATGAAGTCCTCACCGCAGGCTGCCTTGATCTTCTGGATGAGCTCGCATACAAAGCGGGCGCGGTTCTCGAGAGAACCGGTGCCATACTCGTCGGTACGGGTGTTCTTGGTGCGGGAGAGGAAGGATTCGCCCAGGTTAAAGCCGGCAGCGTTGATCTCGAAGCCCTCAAAGCCATAGCTCTGAATAAGCTTGCAAACGTCAACAAAGCGGTCCTGTGCAGCGGCGATGTCCTCGGCGGTCATGTCGTTAGAACCAACCATGAAGAAGGTGTAGTACTGATAACCAAGGTGAGCGCCATAAGCCTTGCAGTCCTCAACAAGCTGTTTGGCGAACTCGATGGTCTCGGCAGGAACCTCTTCGCCCTCTTTGAGGGTGGGGGTAAGAGCGCTGATGCTCTCAATCCAAATGAACTCAACGCCACCCTTGGCGAAGTTTACATAGTAGTCATGAAGCTCTTGGGTCAAACCGGCAAGGTAAGCAGCAGAACCGGCTGCGGTCTTGACCATACGATGGCTGAGCTCAATAGGACCGAGCTTCCAGGGTGAGAACAGGGTGGTGTTTGCGAAATCGCTGATGCTGTTGCTGCAGTAATCATAGTCCTGCGGGTTCACATAGGCAGCACCAATGAGTTCGGGCTCGGCTGCTTCTTCTGCAACGGCAGGGGCTGCCTGATAAAGCCCTGATGCCGCAACAGCTGCTCCGGCAGCTCCGGCCATACCAACAAACGAACGACGAGACATAGTGGTTATACTCATGTATTCCTCCTTCTCAGTTGCATATGACGCTCTGTTGTCATATGTCCGGTGAATAAGTATTACCAAGTTGACATAAACTGTCAATGAACCATGCCTAAACAGCCTCAAACTGTTTGATTCGGTGGCAGAATACCGAGCTTTAGCCGGTATCTTTTTCCGTTGTTCCGTGGTATTATGGTTTCGCTATCCAAAAGGATAGCGGTGTTGGGAGAATGATGGAGGAGGAGTTATGAAAGCAAGCAGATTTCGCAGATGTATTGGCGCAATAGGAGCGTCGTGCATCGTCGTACTTGGCTTGAGTGCTGCGGTTGCGCTAGGCGCGCCGTCGGCACAGGCGCCCTCTGAAGTTCCTGAAGCTGATGAATTTGGAGTCATCACTTCAGACAAGTGGGCCGAGCAGTATCCGCTTGAGTACCAGTCATACCTTTTGAATGCCGAGAATGTCCCGCCGGAGTATGATGAGTTTATTGCCAACGGAGGCGTAGACAATACTTCTGTGGGTGTCGAGGCTTTAAACGGTGACTACACGTCGGTTAAGGTAGATTATTTGGCAGATGACCAAGCTCCCGAGATCAAAACCCTTGGCAAGGGTTATGGTTATGCCAAGTATTACACCGAGCCCGCCGGCCACACGTATTCTTTGTGGAGCATTTCGCACAACGGTCGTTTGGGCGACTTGACCACCTCAAAGGGTAAGGTTAGCTGCTTTACCTGCAAGACCCCGCAAATCCATTATGAAGCTGCCGCATATGAAGGCGAAGGCTCGTTCTGGACGCAATCAATCAATGATTATGTAGATCATTATACCGAGAACGTGGCGTGCGCCAACTGTCACCAGAATGATAACCCCACTCAGCTGAGCGTTCTGCGTAAGGACTGGGTTCGTGCCATGGGCGAAGATGCCGAGACCGTTCCGCTTCAGGGTCAGGTTTGCGGCCAGTGCCATTGCGATTACTCCATGGCTCCTGCTACCGGCGGTGACGAGAAAGCTCCGTTTGAACCCGGCGAGCCAACGAGTCCGTATTACGGCGGTCTTGAGAGCATGACCCCCGAGAGCGCACTTGCCTTCTATGACGAGTACGATTTCGCAGACTGGGTCTATGCCTCTACCGGCGCCAAGATGCTCGCGATTCGTCACGCCGAGTTTGAGTTCTGCTACGCAAACGGCGGTAACAAGATGGTTACCCTTATGGGCTACAATTGCAATGATTGCCACATGGGCGTAGAAACCGCAGATGACGGTACCGAGTATACGAGCCATCATTGGCAGAGTCCGCTCGACAATCCGGCCCTGCTTGAGCAGTGCGACAAGTGCCATAGCAGAACCTATGAGGGCGGCCTTGAGGCTTGGGTAAAAGATACCCAGGCAGATATTGATGGCCGCACTCATCAGCTGGGTCTCCGTGCCGAGCAGTTCATTTGGAACTTTGAAGCCAAAGTAGCTGTCGAGAAGGACGGCGCTTTAGCATTTGATATGGATACCGCACTCGCAAACGGTCTCACCGAGGACCAGGTAGCCGAGCTTCAAAAGATTCAGCGCGAAGCCTGCTACTACTGGAACCTCGCCGCTGCTGAGAACTCCGAGGGCGTTCACAACCCAAGGTTCTATAACGAGCTTCTCGACAAAGGCAACGAGCTTCTTGACCGTGCCGACGAGATTCTGGGAGTATCCTCACTCCCCGCAGCTCAAGCCGCATAAACCCTGACAAAAGGGCTGTCCTTTTGCCAGATGTGAGAGCCGTTATACCAGTTTTTAGCCTTCCTCTTGAGGGGAAGGCGGCGCAAAGCGCCGGATGAGATGTAAAAGCCGTTGTACTCGGGTACAACGGCTTTTTGTGTGCCAAATTTCTACGAGGAGTCCTAGGAGTCAATTGACCTGTCCCCCGACTCCTCAGGACTTCTCAAGCGTGTAACCAGCACTGATCTTCTCTTATGAAAATCGCGTATTTTGTATGTGTGGTCGGTCAAAGACACTATATATTGTGTTTTGGAGGCTATTATTTGCACTGTCAAATTTGCGGTGGCTTGCGGTTGGTTGAGGAGTACAGGTGGTACAGGAAGAACAGGTTGCGCGTTATTTGCGCGAGGCTTATATGCGGCCTATTATGCCAAAAGTACCTTGGTATACCCGGGTTATTGAGTGGGTCAAAAGCCTCAATATCCCAGATAAAATTGCGATTGTGGCAGAGAACCTGTATTATGCCGCAATGAAGCTTAAGGCGTTTATCCGCAGACACATGCCTCAGCCGGATGTTCAGACCAGTGCTTCAAGGCGTGATCCTGATGTACTTGAGCGCTATGCAGCTGTTCTTGAGGATCGTGATCAAAAGCAAAAGCTTTTTGGAGTCGCACTTATCCTTTGTGCAATAGTGTTCGTTCTGCTCGCTGTTATGTTTATTCTTTCGGGTGGGTTTGGCCCAAAAGCTGAGTATCAGGTGTCTGAGGCTGACCCTTCTGTTCGCTTGACCTCCGCTGATATCAGCGACCGCATGACGCCGGCGCATGTTACCTTTTGCGCGGTAGGCGACAATCTTGCAAATGAGACTGTTCTCGAGTTCGCCGATTCCTGGGCTGGCGAAATGGGAGACGGGTGGTATGATTTCGTCCCTTTTTACCGTGAGATCAAACCTGTTGTGAGCGGCTATGACATAGCCTTCATTAATCAGGAGACCGTACTGGCCGGAGTGACAGACTCCATAGGATACATGGGGTATCCCAGTTATAACACGCCTGATTCTATAGCAGATGCCGTGGTAGACGCAGGATTTGATGTCGTAAATTTTAATTCAAACCACTCGTACGATCTTTGGACGAGTGGTATAGAGCGTTCGCAGGCCGTATGGTCGCAATATCCGGAGATAACCCTCATTGGCAGCTATACCGGCCCCGAGGACCGGGCCAATGTGCGCGTAATTGAATCGCATGGCATTAAGGTGGCGTTTCTCTCGTACTCTCAGTTCCAAAACGCCCGCAGTCAGTCTGATTTACCCAATGACTGGTATGCCGTTCCGTTTGACGAAGACGGACTTATTCGGGATTACGAAATTGCCCGTTCAAAAGCAGATATTGTGGTTGTTTATCTGCACGGCGGAACTGAATATGAGCACTGGCCTGATGAATGGGAACAGTATGCCGCCCAGTTTTGCGCTGACCTTGGCGTAGATTTGGTTATTGGCAGCCACGTTCATGTGATTCAGCCGGTTGTATGGCTTACCCGCTCATACAACGGTAACCTTATGCCCTGCGCTTTTGGCCTCGGAGACTTTTTGAGCGGTTACTATGACTACCCTGATCTTGTGTTATCAGGACTGTTTAGCTGTGATTTTACCGAGCAAAAAGACGGCAGTTATGCGGTCGAGAATGTTGTGTGGACACCGCTCCTTGAGTACCGCACCACTTCATATGACGGCAGCGTAGACGGCCGGGTACGTCTTGTAAAGAACATCACCGTGGCCGAGGCCAGCCAAAACGAGATGTACCGCTATCTCGATCCCAACGCCGACCCCTTCCTCTGGCCCTACCTGGCCACCCAAGAAGTAATGAGCCCCTGGGTAACCCTGGGAATCTAAAGCGGCAGGTAACACCAAAGGCTTCCCCTTGAGGGGAAGCTGTCGCCGAAGGCGACTGATGAGATGTAAGAGTGACGGAGTCGTGGTATGATATAAAGCTGCCGGAATGTTGGGAGTGCAACAAAAGGGGGCTGCCATGACCCATGCTTATTCTGCGCGCAATGTGTGCGCTCTTATGTTGGTTCTTCTCTGTATGGGCCTTGCCCTGCTTACTGCGTGTGATCCTGGGGAGAGTGAGTCTTCCAAAGACCAACAGACTTCACAAGGCGCGGGTCTCTCGGCTACCCAAAATACTGCCCAGAATACAACGGTCTATCCCTTCACAACAGCTAACCTAAACCTTCTGCCCGAGAAGTGGATTGTTTTTGACAGGGGGTTTGCCCTCAGCTTACTTGTAGAAGAATCTGAAGTGCCGGTCACGGTTACGCCTTTTGGCACAATAAGCGGGTTCGATATTGAGATTGGCTGGAAGTCGGGTGCCTCGAGCATTGCCTCGGCTATGACGTTTGAGCCTCTGACCGGTACAGATAGTTATGCCGCTCGCGCTACGTTCTACTATGACAGCTCGTCACCCATTGAGAATCCCGAGGAATTTGTGAGTTCGGCCGAGAATCTTTATTACCGGGCATCTGATGAAAGCGGAAGCCATACCTACAGGCTGAGCTCGCTTGCAAGGAACTTACCCATTACCCTTGCAGAGGATTCCGGCACGTGGCCGGACGTGTCTTTTGAGAACCAACTTGGCCTCCCCGAGGGTACTCATACGGTGCCTCTCAACGAGACGCTGCAGCTTTACACCGGCTATCTTTCGCTCCATAAAGGGCTTGACAACTGGGTGATTGACCTCTTTAATGATTGTCATCAAAAGCTTGTGTATGAGGGTTCTCTTGAGCAACCGGGAGAGGGAGCGCCAAATAAGTATTTTATATTTGACAATGATTTCAACATCGTTTTTGCCGATGCCGAGACGGGCGGGTGGCTCATGGGCGGTCCGTATGAACCTCTCGACAATGTTGTTTATTATTATGGCGACCGTACCCTTGCCGGCGGAAAAGGCGTAATGCTGAACCCGTACACGGCGGGAGAAGGCGCTCAATACCCGCTCTATTACCCTGTTTCTTACCTGATACGCGGCTTAAGCTATGATTCGTTTGATATTCCTCAGCAGGATTTTGCCTACAAATTTGCAGATTCGCTTGAGGGATGCAGCTATGTGTTAGCCTATATGGGTATGACGTCTCGTGTAGACAAAGAGTTCTACATGGGCGGCGCTGACCGCAGGGTCGCAACTACGGTTGTATTTGTGATGGATGCGCAAACGCGTGAGTTTGTGCATATACACAGCGTAGGCACAGATGTCCCTGCCGGTACCACAACCAGCCCAAGTGGCGATGTGCTCTACAACGAAGCCCACGCCTATATGGATGACCTGCTAGGATGGTGACAGGGGGACGGTTCTCGCGTCACCTTTTAAGAATATTTAGAAAAGAAGGGCTGGTATACATTCCGTCCGGAGCGTTTTTATGAGGCAAAAGCGAAGGATGGTATGTATACCAGCCCTTCTTTTCTAAATATTCTTAAAAGGTGACGCGAGAACCGTCCCCCTGTCACCATCCTAGATCTTTATGCCTACTCTCTTGGCGGCGTGCTCTATGTGAGTGGGGTTTATTTGTGCGGAGTCTTCAAGCGCTGCGAGGGTGGCGGCTTCATTGAGGACTGATTCTATAGCGGCACAGCTAAGACCCGAGAACTTCTCGGCCAGAGCATCTGTGGTTAGATCTGGAGAAAGAGTTTTTTGTGCAGTATAGATTTGCACGAGCTGCTTGCGGGTCGCGAGGTCAGGATTGCCCACGGTGTAGTGAAGGTCAAAGCGGCCGGGGCGCACAAGAGCTGCGTCTAAAGAGGCGTACGAGTTGGTTGCGGCAATTACGAGGATGCCGTCATGGCTGGTAAAGCCGTCCATCTCGTTGAGCATGGCGGTGATGATGCGGTTGTTCTCTTTGTCGATGCCGGTTCCGGCGTAGCTGCGGCGCTCGCCAATGGCATCAAACTCGTCAATAAAGATAATACAGGGTGTATGACGTGCGGCTTTTCTAAAGAGCATGCGAATCTTGCGGGCGCCAAGGCTCATAAGGGCGCTCTGAAAGTCAGCGCCTTTGGTTGCGATAAAGTTGACGCCGGCCTCGGAGGCGAGAGCTTTTGCAAAGAGGGTTTTGCCATTGCCGGGAGGGCCTTCGAGCACAATGCCCTTAATGGGACGCATGCCACGCGAGCTGTATTTTTGAGGATTCTTGAGGACATCAACCACATGACCGAGCTCGCGTTTGAGCGCATCCATGCCGGCGATGTCGTCAAACGTGACGCCGGTTTTATGCACGAGCTTAAACGTGGTGCGGTCAAAGCTCACGAGCCTGCCCGCCAGAGCCACAATGCTGCCCACAATGATCACAAAGAAGAAGATATCAAGAATGATACCAAAAATCTCATCGCCCGAGGCTGCCTCGGTTACCTTGATGCCGCGGAGCAAGAGTTCCTCTTTAAAGGTGTCTGTGCGGGGATTATCGGTCCAATAAGATATGAGCTGAGTGTCCTGAGCAGAGG
>JAFWFL010000097.1 GCA_017515595.1 Coriobacteriales bacterium | reverse complement strand
TGTTGGGTTGACGCATCTTCTTGTTTATGGTATGAAGATATATGTCACAGACGCTGTACCGCAAGGTATCTATTTGTCATAGATTGGAGTTATATTATGGGTGCACCTCAAACTGATCAGGTGAGAAACGTTGTACTTGTGGGCCAGGGTGGTGTCGGCAAAACTTCACTCGCAGAAGCCATGCTTCACCTGACGGGCAAAACAAGCCGCTTGGGCGGCCATGCCGGTTCAAAGCCAACGCTCGACTTTGACCCTGAGGAAGCCAAGCGCCAATTCTCGATTTCTACCTCTATTGCTCCTATTGAGCATAAGGGCAGCAAAATCAACATTCTTGACGCACCCTGCTATCCTGACTTTATTGGCGATGCCTACGGCGCCCTTTCTGTTGTCGAGACCGCCCTCTTTGTTGTTGACGCAGCTGAAGGCCCTCAGCCTACCACCGTTAAGCTTTGGTATGCCGCTGAGGATCTGCCTCTTGCCCGTGCGGTTTTTGTAAACCGTATTGACCGTGAAGGCGCTAATTTTGACGAGACCATGAACCAGCTCTCTGAGCGCTTTGGTAACCGCGTGGGTGCCGTAAGCATCCCCATGGGCGTCGGCCCTGCTTTCTCGGGCATCATTGATATTATCCGCATGAAGGCCCGCACCTGGAACGCAGGCTCAGGCGAAGTTATTGAGGACATTCCTGCCGAGTACATGGCCGCAGCAGAAGCAGCCCGCGAGCATTTATGCGACACCATCGCCGAGGCTGACGACGAGCTTATGGAGAAGTACCTCGAGGGTAACCCGCTTACCAGGAAGAGATTGAGTCCCTGTTGGGCACCGCCATTGCTGACCGTCTCTTTGTCCCCGTCTATGTAGGTTCCGCAGTAAACGAGCAGGGCATTAACATCCTTCTCGACGACATTGTTACCTACTTCCCGACCCCGGTTGATTACGGCGCAATGCCTCTGACCGACGGCACCGAGCTTAAGATCAGCTCGGCTGACGAGCGCCCGGTAGCCTTTGTATTCAAGACACTCAATGACCCGCAATCCGGACGTCTCTCCTTCATCAAGGTTCTCGCCGGCACGCTTACCCCGGGTATCGAGCTCATTTGCGCACGCACCCAAAAGCATGAGCGCCTGGGTCACCTCTATCTCATGATGGGCCGCGAAACCACCGATGTAAACCGTGCTCTTGCCGGTGACATCATTGTTGTTCCCAAGCTTGACTCCGCTACCGGCGACACCCTCTCGGCAACCGGCAAGGTTGAGGCTCAGGCCTTCAGGTTCAACAACTCACTCTACCAGGTAGCCATTCGCGCCAAGAACCGCAATGAGGAAGACAAGCTGAGCGCATTCCTGGAGAAGGCATGCGACGCTGACCCGACCATCAGTGTTAACCGCAATGAGGAAACCCATCAGACCGTTATCAGCGCTGTGGGCGAAGCTCAGGTAAGCGTTCTTATTAACCGTCTTGGCGAGCGCACCGGCGTTGAGGCCATTCTCGAGCCTCTCCGCATTCCTTATCGCGAGACCATTCGCAGAACCGCTTCTGCTCAGGGCCGTCACAAGAAGCAGACCGGTGGCGCCGGTCAGTTTGGTGACTGCTGGCTGCGCGTTGAGCCCAACCCCGGTATGGGCTATGAGTTCCTCGACGAGATTGTTGGCGGTAAGATTCCTCGCCAGTACATCCCCGCTGTTGACAAGGGTATTCAGGAAGCCATGGTCGAAGGCGTTATGGCCGGTTACCCCATGGTTGACGTTAAGGTTGCCTGCTACGACGGTTCATACCACCCGGTTGACTCGAACGAAATGGCATTCAAGACCGCAGCCCGCATTGGTTTCCGCAATGCCTGCGAGCATGCAGACACCGTTATTCTTGAGCCCATGGCCGACATGGTCATTACTGTTCCTGATTCATACGCAGGCGCCGTCATGGGCGACGTAAGCGCTTCGCGCGGCCGTGTAAGCGGCATGGACTCCGACGGCAAGGGCAACACCATTGTTCATGCCACCGTTCCGTTTGCCGAGATTACCGACTACGCCACCAAGCTGCGCTCGCTGAGCCGCGGTACCGGTGAGTACACCTTTGAGCTCAACGGTTACGAGCAGGTTCCCTATGAGACCGCAGCCAAGCTTGTTGAGGATTACAAGCGCGCACGTGCAGAGGGCAATAAGTAGTTCTCAGCGCTCTTCACCGTTTTAGCAAACGCCTCCGGAGATCACACTTCCGGAGGCGTTTTTTGTGTCTTTGACGGGCAAATGACTATTACCAAGGAATCTGTTTCGCGTATAATGAACAGCATTCAACAGAATGACATGACCACGGTAAGGAGCTGTGATTTAATGAGCGAGAATAAGTCAAAAAAATCAGGAAAAGCCAAGCTTTCTCCGGCAGAGCTTGAACTGATGCTTGATACCGCAGATGCGCAGGATACCAGCAAATACGACTTTACCTATACTCAAAACCGTGAGCTTTCCTGGCTTCAGTTCGACAAGCGCGTTCTCGAAGAAGCAGCAGACCCCGATGTCCCGCTTTTTGAACGCTTTAGGATGGCATCCATCTTTGAATCAAATCTCGATGAATTTGTTATGGTTCGTGTGGGCAGTCTCTCTGACCTTGCTTCTATGAAGCGCCAGCCCATAGACAACAAGTCAAACCAGACCCCATCGCAGCAGCTCTCCGCCATTTATGAGGCCTTGCCTGCTCTTATTAAGCAACATGACGAAGTCGTTGCCAAAATTGAGAGCGAACTTGCGGCTGTCGGAATCCAGCGCGTTTCGTGGCAAGACTACACGGACGACGACCTTCTTAAGGTACGCAAACACTTTGAAAGCGTAGTTTTGCCCGTGGCTTCTCCGCAGATCATCGGATCGCGCCACCCCTTCCCGAACCTGCGCAATAAACTCCTTTATACTGCTTTTCATTTGACCGGCGCAGAAGAAAGCGCTCTTTTGGGTTTGGTAGAACTCCCGCCCACGCTACCCCGCGTAGTAGAACTCTCCAAAAAGGACAAACTGTATCGCTTTACCCTGCTTGAAGACGTTCTTTTATACTGTGCTCCCGAACTCTTTGGGGACTATCTCACTTCCGAACGCGCGGTTATTCGCGTTACACGCAATGCAGACATTGACCCCGATGAGGGAACCTTTGATATCGAAGACGATTACCGTCTTCACATGAAGAAGATTCTCAAGCAGCGCCAGCGTCTTAACCCCGTGCGCCTCGAAGTCCAGGGAAGCTTCCCTGCTCCTATGGTAAAGCGTATGCGTAAAGCGCTTGAGCTCGAAGACCAGGCCGTGTTTTATCCTAAGAGCCCGCTCAGTATGGGCGACTTCGCTTTCTCGCTTGACTCGGCTGTTCCTTCTGCTTTGGCTTCTAACCTTGACTACACGCCCTTCACTCCTCAGCATTCGGCGCATGTTGATGACAATATCCCCATGTACAAGCAAATTGAGGATCATGACATTCTTCTCTCGTATCCTTACGAATCCATGGAACCGTTCCTGCGGCTTCTCCACGAATCTGCAAGCGATCCTAACGTCATGCAAATTAAAATTACGCTTTACCGCGTTGCAAAGAAGTCTCGTCTGTGCGAATCGCTTATTGCCGCTGCCGAGAACGGCATTGATGTGACCGTGCTCATGGAGCTGCGCGCCCGCTTTGACGAGGAGAACAACATAGAATGGGCTGAGCGTCTTGAAGATGCCGGATGCACCGTTTTGTATGGTTCGGCCGGGTTCAAAGTCCACTCAAAAATATGCCAGATCACAAGGCGCACCAATGGCGAAGTCAAACGTATTACCCAGTTGGGCACCGGTAATTATAACGAGAAAACCGCGGCGCTCTACGCCGACTACTCGTATATGACCGCAGATCCCAAGATTGGCGAAGATGCCAATAAGTTCTTCCGAAATATGCAGATCGGTAATCTCAACGGCTCGTATACCATGCTCGGTGTTGCCCCGGTTGGTCTCAAACCTCTCATCATGCGCTGCCTTAACCGTGAGATCGAAAAAGCAAAGAGCGGCCAGGAAGCATATGTATGCTTTAAGATGAACTCTCTGACCGACCGTGAAGTTATTGACAAGCTGAGTGAGGCAAGCTGCGCCGGCGTCAAGGTAGACCTCATTGTGCGCGGCATTTGCTGCTTACTCCCTGGCGTTCAGGGTAAGACCGAGAACATCTCGGTCCGCAACATTGTGGGCCGCAAACTTGAGCACGCCCGCGTCTATATGTTTGGTTCAAACCATGACACGGTTTATCTGAGCTCTGCAGATATGATGACCCGCAATACCGACCATCGCGTAGAGATTGCCTTCCCCATTATGGGCGCCGCGCTCATAGAGCAAATCTATGAGGACATTAGCCTGCAACTCAGTGACAACGTGAAGGCGCGCATTCTCACGCCCCAGGGCACGTATGTCAAGCCTCAAAGAGCCGAGGGCGATCCCGAGATTAATGCACAAGCCATTTATATGGGCCGAGCCATCCGCGCGGCTTACGAAAAAGAACGTCGTGTTGCAAATCAGGAACGCTCAGCGCGCAAGCACCCCATCCCCTCGGTTAACCAAAACACCGAAGTCACCATTCCCGAACCAATAGTCATTGAGCACGTAGACAACCTCAAGATTATAGAATCGGAACCCGTAGTTGAAGTCGAAGCAATTCCCGAAATTGAAGTAGATGTAGTACCGGAGCCCGTTGCCGAGCCGGAACCTGAACCCCAAGCAGAGGCTGAGACCGTATATGAGGAAGTTGTCGAACCGGCAGAAGATACGCTGGTAGAAGTACCATCTGAACCTCAGGAAGAGCCTGTGATTTGGGTTGAGGAAGAACCCACAGAAGAACCTTTAGCCGAGGAAATTCTCCAACCGGAAGAAAATGAGACATTTGAACCCGAAGAAGCTGCCTTTACCGAAACAACCCCTGAGGAAGTTTTTGAATTTGTTGAGGAAGCAGAACCTGAAGTAATACTTGAGGCTGTGGATCAACCTACACTCGAAACATTTGCAGAAGCTGAGGTTCAACCTGAACCGATTATTCTCAATACTGTTTTTGATAATTCTGCCGAAGAAACAGTACCGGAGCCTCAGGTTACCCTCGAGAATATTCCAGAAGCAGAGGTTATTTTTGAGCCTCTTACTACCGAAGATTATGAACCGCAGCCAGCCGAAAATGTTGAGGTTCTAACCGTTGAAGAGCCCCTTCCCGCTGAAGATATTGAACCTCTTCCTGTTGCGGAACCCCTGCCTGCAGAAGAAACTCCTGTCGAGGGTGAGCCCGATAACAGCTCTGACACCATCAGACTCGAAGATATACCTCAGGCAGACTCGCTCGAAGAACTCATTAAGAGAATCGTACGCGAAGAGACGCAGAAAGTTCGCGAAGCTCAAGCGGTACCTGCTCCCGAACCGCAGATTGTTGAGGCAACACCGCTTCCTGACGAGGATGAAGTAGAAGAACCTGCGCCATCGGGCCCGGCCGAGGTAGTCTCTCTCATGGTCCAGCAAAAAGGACGCGGCTCAACCGCATGGGCTCTCATCAAAATGGGCTTCAGAGTCCTTTTTGGAGGCGGCGTCAAATAGATAAGGATCATGAGAGCTATGCAGGTTACGGCAGATTCTCTTTCTTATGGCCCCGATGCCATAGCACATACTCCGGATGGGAAGGTTCTCTTTGTAAGAGGTGCGTTACCCGGAGACACGGTCGAGGTTGAAATCACTTCTACCGGTAAGTTCTTTAGCAAAGCAAAAGTAACTGCGCTTATTGAGCCCTCCCCTCACCGTGTTCAACCCAAGTGCCCGTATGCAGGTATATGCGGAGGGTGCCCCTGGGGCGCTTATGAGTATGAAGAACAGCTCAAAGCTAAGTTTAAGAACGTGCGCGATAACCTTATCCGTATAGGTAAACTGAGTGAGGACCGAGTTGACCGGATCCTCCATGAATGCATAGCCCCCAGCGACCCGTGGGGCTACCGGAATAAAATCGAATTCAATGCCGAGCCCGATCCTCAAAGAGGAATTAAACTCGGCATGGTCTCCGCAGATGAAGACCGGCTTATACCTGTCGACAAATGCCTGCTTTTTGAGGAGTCATTCCAAAAGACTATTAAAAGCGTATGCGGGGCTCTTCGCTATATAAGCGGAAGCCGTGATTTAGGATTAACCCATGTTGGTATACGTGCCAGTAAACGCACCAAACAGGTAGAAGTTGCTCTTTGGACCGACCCTGCAGCCTTCCCCCGTGCTGAGGTTGCCAAGATCATCAACAGCTCAACAAAGCTCACGTCTTTAGTGCGCGTTATGACCAAAGGCAGCAAAGCCGCCCGCAAAATCGCCGGCGTTGAGCGCCTCGACGGCTATGGACATTGGGAAGAAAAACTCTCTACTCATAATATGAAGCTCAGCGCTCCTTCATTTTTCCAGGTAAATACCAGGGGTGCCGAGAAACTCATCGAGCTTGCTCTTGACGGGTTACAGCCCCAGGAAACCGAGGTTGCTGCAGACTTATACTGCGGTGCCGGTACGTTCACCATACCGCTCGCCTCCCGCTGCTCCGAGACACTGGCCATCGAAAGCTACGGACCTGCGGTTAAAGACTTAAACCGCAACCTTGAGATGCACCATTTAGACGGCTTTGTAGATACCGTTTGTGACGAGACCGAGCGTCAGCTCGACAGTCTCGAAGACGTAGACGTTGTGGTAGTTGACCCTCCGCGCGCAGGCCTTCACCCCTCGGTCATCAAGACCCTCTCGGCATCGAACGCCCGTGCCATAGCATATGTTTCATGCGACCCGGCAACACTTGCCCGCGATCTCAAGCTCTTTGCTGAAGCAGGAACCTTTGCTCCCGAGTCTATAACCCCGGTAGATTTGTTCCCCCAAACCTTCCACGTGGAGACCGTCTGTTTGCTCAAGCGTCAGGTATAGTACAAATTATATGAAGATAAACGAGAGGAATTTTGTTAACGATGATCCAACTACGTATTAAAAATGAATCCGATTTATATAATCCCTATGATCCTTCCCAGACAAAGATCAATGAAGGAGTCTACCGCTACCTCAAATCATATTGTTCCGCCCTGGAGGCCCCAAAACACCTTGATGACACTCTTCAGATCATTACGGACAACCCAATAGATGCGGAAAGGTTTCAAAGAGTTCTTCAAGATGCTGTTAAAAGCGATATTGCAGAGTTTGACAGACAGATTGCGAGAAATAACCGGAGAGCTATATGGGAGGCCATAATTGGTGTTTTCCTTTGTGTCCTTGGCATAATACTTTCGCTTCATCTGGATGAGCTTCTTATGACAGTCATTTCGCTTTTAGGTACCATGGGCATTAAAGATGCCATCACCATTGAGACAACGTTTAATCATGACATTAGAATCCTCAAAAAACTAATGAGTCCTATCAGCGATATCAAGCTCGAAGTAGTCCAACGCAGTGAATAACAAGGTAACTAGGAACATATCTCCTGTTACCCCACCTAAAAGGAGAAACAGAAATGGAATTGATTCAGAGCTTCTCAGTAGACCATACGCGCATTGTTCCCGGTATTTTTACGAGCAGGGTTGATTATCTGGGCGACTATACGGTTACAACCTATGACATCAGGCTTAAAAGGCCTAACAGGGAGCCGGTCATTGATGTTGCGGCCATGCATTCACTTGAGCATCTTATTGCAACATTTCTCAGGAACGACCCTGATTGGAAAGACGAGATTGTTTACTGGGGACCCATGGGCTGCCTTACCGGCTTTTACCTCATACTCAAAGGAAGCCGTACGCCGCAGGAACTGTATGGGCTCATGCTGAGAGCTTTTAAATCAGTAGGCGATGCACAGGTAGTTCCCGGTGCAACACCCGTAAACTGCGGATACTATCTCATGCACAATCTTGATATGGCAAAATGGTACGCAAAAGAATTTGTTGATTATCTCGAAACCAATGCCAATAACAACGATATCTTTGAATACCCTCAAACACAACGCCTTGTAACAGACGACGGAGATCACTTCTACGATTCATAATCCTCTGGAGAGAATTAGGAGGCAAATCTTCGCAGGTCTATACCCATATCTTCGGCCTTTTGACAAAGCTCGTAATCCGATAAGTTCTCAATATCAGCAAGATCAAGCAAAGCAGGGCCAAATCCGGAGAAAACGGCGGTACCATAGTAGTCGCGAAGATACTCCCGCAGAGCATCGATATCAACATTAATAGTAGTCATTAAGCCTCCTCGAAAGTAAACAGGGTCATGCGGTAAATCAGGCTCCTTTTACTTTATGAAACGCATGCCTTCATTAATCTTTTATACCAAAAACGTTTACCCAAAATTCTCCGGAGCGGTCTTCTCGTACATCCTGGCTTTTAAATAGTTCCAAAACAGTCAGTCTAGTATTCTGAAAGAGGCATTTACAAGCGTCTTCTGTCATATCGTTAAATACGCGACCATTCTTTTCTCTCTCATAGGAGCCTTCTTTAAAAGAAGCATAGAGGATTCCTTTTGGCTTAAGCAGGTTTTTTAACCGAAGCATTACATCAGGCAGATCCTTGTTTCTCACATGGAGCAGAGAAGCACAGGCCCAAATCCCGTCATATTCAGATTCCCCGGTAAGCTCTTCGAATCGTTTGCAATCTACTGTAAATCCAAGCAATTCTGAAGCAAAACAGCACATCGCTTCTGATGCATCAAATGCATCGACATGATACCCTTCTTTTAAAAAGGCTAGAGAATCCCGGCCACTTCCGCACCCGGCATCTAAGATTCTGCCGCCCGGTTTGACATAGCGCAAAAACCGATTCCTACAATCGCTCATATCTGCATTAAGAGTTCCTGAGATAAAGCTCTCGGCATTATTGTTATAGTAATCAATAGTTTCATTCATGCTTTATACTCCCAGCTTCTGAATCCGCACGTCTCCGCAGAAAGATAGATTGGATAAACCACTTCTTTCAGCTGCTCTGTGAACTCATCAACGCTCAGCCCTTTACGGTAAAGGCGGTGTCTAATCTCGGGATTGTTCAAATGCTCTCTGGCACACTTACAAAACTCGCTATGAACTAAGTTATATTTCCAAATCATTTGATAAGATTGGTACTCAAGCTCAGCAAAACGGGGGAAATAGATGCTCCAATCTGGCAAGTGGTTGCTTTTTCTGCTATTGATGGCTCGGGTTGTTGGATGGAGATTCCAAAACTCATCATGTGCCACATATGACCATGGTACAAAATGATCAATGGAGATGCTATCTGATTCAAGTAGGTTATCCCCGTATATCTCGTGGATTGGAGATAAGCTTAAGAGTAGTCTCCAATAGTTTTTGACTTTTTCGAGTTTTCGCTCCTGAGGCGGATAAAGCTTATCAGAAATGCCCGGAACGCTTGGATTTCTTCTCTGAAGATACAAAATCATATTGTATTGAATCCATCCGCGCAGGATTTCCTGGTTCTTTTGAAGGTACTCCATCCAATCCGAAACGATATGTATTTTAGTATTCACTCCTGCAAAAGTATCAAAATAGTACATGAGACTATTCTGCTCATTAATCTTTTCTGACAATTGTTTTGATCCGCAATTCCATGTATCGCTTCGAAAACCCACAAAGAACGGAGCTTGAAGACGATAGGGAACATTCAATGTAAGGTCTCTTTTGTATTTGATGACTATTGGATCAGTACTGTCCTTGAGCCACTCCAAAACCTCTTGTTGTTTGGCAGAAGGTAGTAGCGTAGTGATAGAAGAAATATGATTCACTACCTTTTCGAGCGTATCTTTAGGCCCGAGATTTAGATGATACTCAGTAACCATATACCAAGCGTTTACGATCATGTCATCAATTAGTTCTTCAAAGCTAATATCCTGTTGACCATTACAGACATGATTCAATATGGCCTGAAACCAGAACAACTTATAACACTCTGATTTATTATCAAAAAGCCGAGACAAACTTGCAATATTTAGTTGTTCCGAATCCGGAAGCCGCATCTCTTTACTCCTAGGCCATGATATGCAAAGAGCCTTAAAGTTGCCACGTTGCTTTGTTTTACCGGTTTTGATGGTGGCAAAACAATATTATTGCTTTTTTCTGACAAAGTGGTTCACACTTCTGTAATTATTAACAATTATTAAGATTTAGCAAAGAGAGCAAAAGTTTGGCGCGATTCTCAAATATGTCCTTAAGAATCGCATGATGGTCACCCGAAAGTCCTCTGCTTGCTTAAGAATCAAGGATACGGTTGCTTAGAAGAAAGCAACTCCCAAGCAACCGTATCCTTGAATTTGAAGCAAATGGAGAGCAGTTACAGGTATAAAAACAGGTGCTATGTCCAAAATGGCGTAGATTACGGTAATCTACGCCATTTCCGGTTAAGCACATGATCCACATGCCAAGAAGTGGCCTGGGTAGACTTCTTTGAGCTGGGGTGAATCTTTTTTGCAGCTGTCTTTTACTTGGGGACAGCGGGTGCAGAAACGGCAGCCCTCGGGCACATTGAGCGGGCTTGGGAGCTCGCCTTCTAGCGGAATCCTTTTGCGCATTGATGCAAGATGCGGGTCAGGAATAGGTACTGCCGAGAGAAGCGCGCGGGAGTACGGATGCAAGGGGTTCTCGTACAGTTCATCTGCGGGCGCAACCTCAACCAGGCGGCCAAGGTACATAACGCCAATGCGGGTTGAGATGTGGCGCACCATTGAGAGGTCATGAGCTACAAAGAGATAGGTCAGGCCAAACTCCTCCTGGAGGTCTTCGAGCATGTTGACAACCTGTGCCTGAATCGACACGTCAAGCGCGCTGATGGGCTCGTCGCAAAGAATGAACTCAGGGTTAACGCTCAGAGCTCGGGCAATGCCAATGCGCTGACGCTGGCCGCCGCTGAACTCGTAGGCAAACTTGTACATGTCATCGCGGTGAAGGCTTACGCGGTCGAGAATCTCAGCTACTTTGTCATCTATCTCTGCAGCAGAGAGCTTGTTGCCCACGCGCATGGGTTCGCTCACGATTTCTCGCACATTCAGGTGCGGGTCAAGCGAGAGATACGGGTCTTGGAATACAATCTGCATACGGCGGTGAATGTCCACAAGCTTGCGGCCGGTTACATTGGTAATATCCTGGCCGTCAAAAAACACACTGCCGCTTGTGGGCTCATACATGCGAATGAGCGTTCTGCCAAGGGTAGACTTGCCGCAGCCTGACTCTCCTACGAGGCCAAATGTCTCCCCGCGACGTATCCTGAGATCAATGCCGTCAACCGCTTTTACCACGTGCTTGCTACGGCCAAAAAAGCTCCGCAGCGGGAAGTGTTTGCAGAGGTCACGGGCCTCGAGAATAATATCGTCATGAGGAGTATTGCCGGCAGTTACGGTTTGCTTTTGAGAATTGTTGGGAGTAGTCATGTTATGCCAACTCCTTCACTTCTGTTGATGTTTTGCCTGCCTCAGCATTTGCAGCGGCTTCCTTGGCATCAAGCTCCGCACCCGTCAGAGTACAGCGCGCACGTCGTTCTCCTCCATACGCTATGAACTCCGGCATTGCCTGTGAACATGCTTCATGCGCAAAATCGCAGCGCGGAGAGAAGGGGCATCCCGCGGGCGGGTTTGCGAGCGATGGAGCAGAACCTGGAATCGCAACAAGCCTGCCTTCGCGATGCCCTTTGGGGTTGGGCACAGCGCCTAAAAGTGCTCTTGTATAGGGGTGTTGCGGGCGGTAATAGATATCATCAACTTCGCCCTGCTCCATAATAAGACCACCGTACATAACGGCAACACGGTTGCAGAGATTGGCGACAACACCCAGGTCATGAGTAATAAGTACAACGCTCATGCCAAGCTCGTCGCGCAAACGGTGCAAAAGCTCAAGAATTTGAGCCTGAATGGTTACGTCAAGCGCCGTAGTGGGCTCGTCTGCAATCAAGAGCTTGGGCTGGCAGCTCAGCGCCATGGCAATGAGTACGCGCTGGCGCATACCACCGCTGAACTCATGCGGATACTCATTAAGCCGCTGCTCGGGCGAAGGAATACCTACCTGCGCCAAAACGCGTATAGCCTCGGCATCTGCTTCTTTGCCACGCAGCCCGCGATGGCGCTTTAGAACCTCGCGCAAATGGAAGCCAATGGTCTGGAGCGGGTCAAGCGACGTCATAGGATCCTGGAAGATCATTGCAATTTGCCCGCCGCACATCTGACGGCGTTCTTTTTCGCTCATTTTGAGCAGGTCTTTACCGTCAAATACAAGCTCGTCGGCTGTACACTCGGCGTTTTTGGGCAAAAGTCCCATGACTGACTTCATAGTGACACTCTTGCCCGACCCCGACTCCCCTACCACCGCAAGAAAGTCACCGTCATAAACATCGAGGTCAACACCACGTATTGCCTCAATCTTTTTATGATGCGAGAAAAAGGTGGTATGCAGATTTTTGACATGGAGGATTGTCTCGGCCATAACTAACTCCTCTCTCCACTCATAACCTGCGGGTTCGCAAATACACGCAAGATGTTGCCAACCTTGTTAAACGCAAATATAACAATAACAATTAAAAGACCGGGGATGATTGCCATGTAGATGCTTGTTGCCATGGTTCCCTGAGCTGAGTTCAAAAGGCTGCCCCAGCTCGACATAGGCTGCTGCACGCCTACACCCAAGAACGACAATGCCGACTCGGTCATAATGGCGCTTGCGAGCGAAGTAGTCGAGGCTGTAATAATGGTAGGAAGCGCAGCCGGGATAATGTGGCGCGCAATCACGAGCGCGGGGCTTACACCGCACAGGCGCGCATACTGCACAAAGTCGCGCTCCTTAATGGTCTGGGTTTCGTTGCGCACCAAACGCGCAATTTCCATCCAGCTAAAGAGGCCAATAACAAGGATAATAGAGGTTAATCCGGGTTTAAAGAAGATGCTCACTACCATCACGAGAACCATCCACGGGATGGAAGAGAGAATATCGACCGCACGCATAAGGATGGCATCAACAATACCGCCTGCCAGGCCCGACACGGTGCCTACAATAATACCGATCGCAAGGCTCGTAAGCATCGCAAGAACGCCCACTAAAAGCGAAACCCTTCCGCCATAGAGCACGCGCATAAAGTAGTCGCGGCCCATTTCATCGGTACCAAAAATATGCTCAGAAGAGAAATCGGGTGGAGCAAGGCGGTTGAGAAGATCCGGCTCATCCGGGTCAATGGGAATAAGCGGAGCTATGAGACATGCGATGATAATGATGAACAACAGCGTGACGGTTATAATCGCGCTTTTGTCGCGCTTAAACGCAAGCCAGGCTGCACTTCTGCGCGTCCAGTGTTTCTCGTTTTCCATTAGCGCACCCCCTGCCTAATTCTGGGGTCGGCAATGGCGCAAAGAACGTCTGCCAGGAGGTTACCAAGGATAGTGAGGGTCGACGACAAGAGAAGGATAGCCATAACAATGGGGTAATCCAGACCCTTAATTGCATTGATAAAGTACGGGCCTACACCCGGCCACGAGAAGATTGACTCGGTGATGATGGCGCCGGTTACCAAAAGCGGAACTGCCATTCCGAGCCTCGTAAGCACCGGACCTAAGACGTTACGGCAGATGTGCTTAAACATGATCTCGACTTTTTTGGCGCCAAAAGCCTCCTGCACCTGCACATAGTCCTGTGTGGTTTGGGTAATGGTCGAAGAGCGCACATAACGCAGGTTATCGGGCAAAAACGCAATGGTCAGCGTGATATAAGGCAAGGTAAAATGCCGCAGGATATCTAAGGGCGAGCCGTCTCCCACCGTTTGCATACCAATAAACGGAAGCGCACGCAGCGTGTAACCAAATACAAAGATCAAAAGCATGGCAAGCCAAAACGTGGGCACAGCAATAAGCACAGACGCAATACCGTCAATGATATGGTCAAGCTTTCCTCCGCGATGCGAGCCCGCTATGAGGCCAAGTACAATCGCAAGGATGTACGCGGTGAGATACGATGGCAAAACGAGCATCATGGTATGAGGAATCAGGACCGAAAGCTGCTGAGCAATAGGCTGTTTGGTAACAATGGAATTGCCAAAGTTAAACTGCAGCACGTCTTCGAGCCATCCAAAATACTGGACATAAACCGGCTGGTCATACCCATATTTTGCTTTAATGGCCGCAATGGTCTCCTCCGACATACGGGGCGTGGTCATGGCATCTACAGCATCATAGGGGGCTGCACGCATCAACGCAAACACAATAATAGAGATGAGCAGCACTATAGGCACGGCCACGGCAAGGCGTCTGAGTATAAATTTGGCCATGGTCACGTCCTTTCGCTAAATCAGAAGGTTAGTTACCAAAACATCACGGGCCCAGGAGTTTCCAGACCCGTGATGCATACTTTACACTAAAACTCTGTTACACAAGCACGAGATTGCTGTCATTAACCAATCTGAAGCTTGTTTACATCTTCAAAGGTGAAAATGGGGATGAGCTTGGCGTCTTCAAGACCCTTTACGCGCGGGCCGGTGATGAGCAGGCGGTGGTTGGAGTACAGCTGGTAATGGGTAGCCTGGTCTGCAATCTCGGCCTGAACAGCATCATAAATCTCATGACGCTTCTCAATGTCGGTCTCAATACGGCCCTGGGCAAAGAGGTCGTCGAGAACAGCGTTATCATAGTGAGCATAGTTAGAAGGCGAACCGCTTGCAAAGAGAGGCGTGTATGAGTCGGGGTCAATACCCATGATGTATCCGCCAAAGGTGATGTGATACTCTTTGTCGTCGGCGTTCTTCATTGCCTTGGACAGAGCGGAGGATTCAACACCGCGGAGCTCAATGTTTATGCCTGCTTCCTTAGCATTGCGCTGAATCATAAGGGCAGCATTGGTTTGCAGCGAGTCGGTGCCCGAGTAACCAAAGACAAATGTGGGATTAGGCTGTCCGGCCTCGGCAAGAAGCTCTTTGGCCTTATCGATGTTGCGCTCGTACTTCTCGACAGCGTCGGCATTGTAGTATGCGCTGTTGGTAGGCAGGAAGGTGTACTCAACATCGTAGTAATTGGGATCGAGAACTGCTGCGAGAGCAATCTGCTCACGGTCGAGCGAGTAGAAGAGCGCCTTACGAACATTGATGTCGGGAACGAGTTTGGTGTTGATAACGATGTAAGCAACGCGGCCCTCGGTGTAGGGGTTAACGGTCAGGCCGTTGGCCTCAATCTGCATTTGCTGTACCTGAGCAGCGGTTGCAATCCAGGCGTCAACAGCGCCGGTCTGGATGGCCTGCATACCGGAGTTCTCGTTGGTGATGATCTGGTATACAACATAGGACGGGCCGGGAACGCCGTCAAAGTAATTCTCGTTAGCCCTGAAGGCAATGTAAGAACCGGCCTGGTAATCATCAAGAATATAAGCGCCGCAGCCAACCGGGTTCTTGTTGACGTCAGTGTTCTCGTAATCCTCAATGCCCTCATAGATGTGGCGCGGGAAGATGTAAACGCCGTCGGGGCCCTGGAGCTGCTCGAGAGCGGCAGCGATAACAAACGGGAAGGTGAACTTAACGGTAAGGTCGTCGATAGCCTCAACCAAAACCTTGCCCTGGTCGCCATAGTTGAGCGAGGAGTAAGCGTCGGCAACGGGGGTCTCACGGATGGTCTCATACGAGAAGACAACGTCGTCGGCGGTAACAGGCTCGCCGTCGCTCCAGGTTACGCCCTCACGCAGATGGAACGTAAACTCGAGGTGGTCCTCAGACTCATCATAACCGGTGGCAAGATAAAAATGAACACCGTCAGCACGATACGTGAAGAGCTGGGCAAAGAGGAGCTTGAGGGTCATAAGACCAAAGCGGTCACTCGTGGTAACAGGGTTAACGTTGCTGCCCGGGTCACCTGCGATAGCATAGGTGAATGTAGTTTCGTCAGCATTGGCGAACTCAATGTCGCCGACAATGCCAAAGCGGGCAAGAAGTGCGGTTGCGGCAGTAGCGCCAGCGAGACCAACAAACGAGCGGCGTGACAAAGTGGAAGCAGCCATAGTATGTACAACCTTTCTTTGAGAACTCTCCCCTGCCGGAAAAACTGTTTGGATGTCCGGCACTTTACAAGCAATGAACGACACGGGTCATATAACCAATGTCGAAATGTTGCTTTGCTAGTTATATTCGAGAATTACGCAAAATGCAAACGGAATGTTTAAATACTCGGTAAGAGATATAAACTATAGCCAATGTTCATGACATTCGCAAAAATAGAAATACGAACGGCATAATATAAGGTAAAAGCCAAATTTATGAATACTTTAAAGTGTGATTACGTTTGCGATGCTTTATGGTATTGCTCGATTTATCAGTCCTCCGGCTGAGTGGCGGTGTCACTTGCCTCTAAGCGGGCCTGGCTGTATTGACGGGCTTCTTCCGGAGAAATCGTTTTGATGCGGCAGGCAAAATACCAAACTTCAAGGACAATAAAGAAGAGCGTGATAGCTTTAACCCACCATTGCTCAAAGACAAAAAATACAATGGTCATGACTATAAAACCGGGGCTTGCAAGGGCAATTTTGGAACGCAGGGTCATCTCGCGTTTCTCGGCATAATTGGAGAGATAGCGCTTATAGAGCTTGGTAGATGTAAACCAAGTATTGAGCTTGGTAGAACTTCTCAAAAAGAAGAAAGAAGCCAACAGCAAAAACGGTGTAGTTGGCAGCACGGGCAAAAAAGCGCCTACAGCTCCCAGCCCAAAGAATAAAAATCCGAGACCCGCGTTTAAATACTTCATTACATCCCTCTCAAAGCTGCTTTTATTTCCGGACAGAATATCAGACCATACAATAAAGAAAACTGTCATAACTAAAAGTTTTTATAAACAAAAGAAATGATAAAAAGTTCATGGAAGTATGAGATGATGCACATACTATAAGGCATGTCGTCTTACGTAAATGTGTGGTAAGGCCCAAATTTAGATAAACGGGTTGCTAAGGCTGGCCGGATGGCGTAATATTTCGGAATGAATGATACTCAGGTCAAAGATGATAATGAGCTGCCTGATAATGAGCTGCCGGGACGGTTCTCATGGCACATTCGCCATGATGTGGCCGCATTTTATATGCGATAATGATTTGTGAACGTGCCACAAGAACCATCCTGACGGTACTTTATAAATGTGTGGTAAGGCCCGAATTTAGATAAACAGGTTGCTAAGGCTAGCCGGAAGGCGTAATATTTCGGAGCCTCATTGGGCAATTGAAACAGAATTATAAGAGCTTTTGTTTTTGAGAACATCAAATACTGACGGGCAGGAAGACAAGCCATGGACAACAATAAAACTACGGTGACTGCAAAAGAAATTGTTGCTGTTCTTTTATCACACGTTTTAGAGAATCACACAGATATGACCTACGGTGACTTAAGCCGGGCTATTGTACAGACGTTTCACCACGGTGTTCCCATGTGGCATATCATGTCAAAATCTCTTGGTGAGATAGAGGAAGCTTGTAAAACGCTTAACCTCCCGAGCCTCCCGGTCATGGTGATTGACGAAGCTACAAAAAGACCTGCAAAAATATGGTATGACAAATTTGATGCACTATATCCTGATCTTGCCGGACTTACATCAAATAAGAAGCGCGATACGGCTAAGGAGAAAGTTCTCTCCTGCTCGGATTGGTCAAAACTTTACAACTACTACAACAGCGATGAAGTAACACCGTCTCCGCAAGCAACTGAGGACCTCAAATTCCAGCGTTACGTTGAAGGTGCAAAAACAAGCTCTGAACAGCTGTCCTTAGAAGCTGCAAAAAACATGTCCGCCCGGAAACGATGTCTCGAAATTAAAGGGACTGCATGTTCTATCTGCGGCTTTGACTCAGAAAAACTCTATGGCATCCCCGGTATCATCGAAGTTCATCACTTGAGCCCCTCGCCAGACGGAGAAGAACCTGCAGCCAATCCCATAACAGACCTAATCCCCGTCTGCCCCAATTGCCATCGCATAATCCACAGCAAAGAATCCGGCATATACACCCCGCAAGAAGTCAAGGCGATGCTTGGCGCGAAGTAAAATACCGGTATTGATTCATGCTGTGGTTCTGCTTATAAAGAACTGTATCAAAAATCCTATACAATTCCTAAGCCTGGTTACTCGGCAATTGTAAAGTATTTTTTATAAATATACTGCTGAGGCCAAGAAGACAAAATGAATAAAACTGAAAACTGATTATTGTTGGATTTGCCGGTAATCCCCTGGTAAATGACGTGACCGGCGGGCAAATGTAACCGGTGCATATCTCCTGTTACACCAATTTTAACCTTCTGATTTATGCAAACAAACTCATTCATGTTTGTACATAGTGTGTGTTAACAACAGATTTCTTTCTGCATGTTATATGTTTTAACTGGGATAATATTTTTGTCACGTTTCTGTAAGGTTTTTGTAAACATCCTGTAAGGTCATTCGGTGTACAGTCTTATATATGGATACCAGACTGTATATCACCCACAAAAGTGCTCTCCATTTTTGGCGCTGTTATAGAATCGCTTCGCTCGATCCGAGCAAAAAGCTGCTCTCGTTCAATGCATTTCCCGCTGCCACGAACGAAGCCGCTCAATGTGCTCATACTTCAAGGGAAATACAGGATCTGCTCGATACTCTCAACCTCCCCTTTGGTCTTGATCTTATTAAATTGTTTGGGAGCACGCTTCATATAGCTTTGGCGTCTTTTGAACAAAAATGCAGGATGCAAACGGTTAAAACCCATGTGTGGCCATTTACCTTTACTCGAGAAGCGTTTTATCGGCTGGATAATAATGTCTACATTGCTTCACCGGCATCATGCTTAGCACAGCTCAGCCGAGAATTGTCACTGCCAAAAACTATCCTTTTGAGTATGGAGTTCTCAGGTACCTATGCTCTTGACCCCAATACGCGCGAAACACATTATCAGGTACAGTCCATCCTTACGGCAGAAGGATTTCGCGCCTTTTTGAATGCAAATCCTCATAGTAAAAGCTCAAAACATATGAACGCATTACGAGCGTCAGAGTATATGATTTGCAACTCCGCGTCTCGTATGGAAACAAATCTTGCTATGTTGCTAACGTTGCCTTACAGATACGGAGGCTATGGACTTCCAAAACCAGATATGAACGTCGATTTGCTAAACAACAACAGCAGCTCATCACCACAGCAGCATAAGCGCTTTAAGCCCGACTTATACTGGCCAAAATATAATCTGGCTCTCGAATATAACAGTCATGAATTTCATGTAACTCCCAACACCTACGAACACGACGCGGACAGACGTGACATATTAGAAGAAATGGGAATAACTGTTATACCGGTATCAAAGCAAAAAGTATATGACCCCTCACTTCTTGATCATCTATCACACAAGATCGCAAACATTATGGGCCACCGCCTCAAGCTTCCTAAAGATTTTATGCAAAAACAGGACCAGTTGCGACAAGAGATCTTGTTTTAGCATCTAATCAGATCTTAATAATAAACTACTAATTAGCAATTTAATTCTTGAACATTTTCTTGATCGAGGATTTCGGCACACTCACACACTATCAAGAATGCTTAAAACAAATATTCTAATAGATATTAAGACAATCTTTTGGTACGCCTATGACGATCTGTCCGAAATCCGGTTACAGGCTTGCGCCGCCGATAAGGCCGCCGTCAATATCCGGCTTGGCAAGAAGCTCTTTGCAGTTTCCGGCATTCATGGAGCCGCCGTACTGAATACGGATCTTCTCTGC
>JAFWFL010000096.1 GCA_017515595.1 Coriobacteriales bacterium | reverse complement strand
CGCTTCGGACGAAATGTGTGGCAGCCCCTTTCTGGAAAATATCTCATTTTAAATAAGAGCCAACTCCTAAAACTTAGTAATCTGGAATCTTCTCAGCAAAAAAGGAGGGAAACAGGGTGGGGATTTGGCATCTATATCTCTACAGAGCTTCCGGTGATGTCTACTGCGAAAAGCTGGTTGTCTTTGGTTTTATAAACGAGAATACCGCTTTGGAGTTCCATGAAATCGATTGATTTTGCGATGCGTTTGATTGAGTTATCAAGCGGGCTTGTGAGATAGAGGTTGCCGTTTTCTGTGGTAAATGCTAGTTTCTCGAGCATGGGAATCCAAAGGGTATTGGTTACTTCCTGGGCGATTACCATATTGGTTCCGTCATTTCTGCGGGAGAGCGTTCCGTCTTGGAGGAGTATGTACGGCTCACTCGAGCATCCGGCCAAGACAATGGTATCTACATCAGAACCCATGTAGATCATCTCATTAGAAGATAGGTTGCCCAGCTCATGGCGTACAACACCGTCCTCTTCTCTGGTAAAAAGCCAGTGGTTGTCGTCAGTCCAGACAGGCCACGCATCAGCGGTTGTATTGTTCATAAGCGCTGAAATCAAAGAAAGAGTGATGTCATGTGAATACTCATCTTCAGTAAGAAGCTGGTTATCAAGGAAGGTTTCATACGTATTGGCTTCATCCCAATTGCCATACCAGGAGAACGCGAGGATGCGCGGCTTTTCTTCGCCCAAAACGTACACATAGGTACGCCAATCGCCCTCCAAATAGCTGCCCGTCTGATAAAGCAGCTCGGTATCGCCGGCATTGCGCTTAAAGAGCTCTGACCCCTCGGAAGAATAGATGGCTTGTTCTTCGAACTCCTTAGCATTATTTATTGTGCCAAACGGGAATGGCTCACGGTTGAGATGTACAACAAATCTTGACTGCCCGTCATAATAAACGACATCATAGTTTGACGAGGTCTTGGCTGCTTCATCATGTATGCGATAAAGAAGACGGCCGTCGTCTGCGGCCAATAATACGGCTTGTACTTCATAATCAATGTGTGACAGCTCGTTTGTGGCCGTGTCATAGCACATAAGCTCATTATTGTTTTCATAATCAATGTAATAGAATTTCTTGCCTTGAGGAGACATCGCGAGCCCGTAGAGGCTTTGGATGGTAAGTACCGGCTTGCGTTCTAAAATTGAATAGAGTGTCGCATCTAACGTACCATCCTGAGCGTATTCAAAATAGACAAGGTAAGAATCATTTGCGGTTACCGGGAAGAACCAGGACGTGTTGCTTGCAACGGGTATCTCTTCTCCGTTTTGAATAATAAACAGGTTTGATCTTTCGCTTGCCACCGGTTCATACTTAAACGCAATACTTCCCAGGTAACTGGCATAATAGGTATATTGGGTATTAATCAGGGATGTTTCGCATGCGGTAATTGAGCCGTTGTCTATCCATATAAGATGCTGTGCTCCGTACCCGCCGGCTTCGTCGGTAATAACAGCATAACGCTGCGAAGAAAGGGGGAGCTTGCTGTTGGGAATGCCCGAGAATTCAGAGTCCTTGTCAACAACCTGTTTTTGAGACAAAAGACGGTCGCCAATTAGTGCGCTTATTAAAGAACCTTCTTCATCTGCAAGGGCGTTCTGTATCTTCAAAGCTTTACTGCCACATACTGCCGCCATGCCAAAGAATGCTGATTTTGCCAAAAACTCATGACGTGTCAATGATGTTCCAAAACCATGCTTGCTGTTATGAGCCATAGCCGGTGCCTCCCTTGTTCCGGAATAGCATATGATTACTCGTTGTCCTGCTTGTTATGAAGCTCGTCGAGAAGCCCCGAGGTAATAACACCTGACGGCAGAGCAACTACGGCAACTCCCATAAAAGACGAAACCATAGCTATAAAGCGTCCGATGTTTGTAGTGGGATACAAATCACCATAACCTACTGTTGTAAGGCTGACAACTGCCCAATAAACTGCATCAAAAAAGGTATCAAACGTGTCAGGCTCAACATTGAACACAATAAGCGCACTCACCAAAACATAGCTTAATGCGAGGCCTACAATAAACAGGAGCGGTTGCTTTTGTTTGTAGAATACCGATAAAACAAGATCCATGCCTTTTGAGTAACGAACCAGTTTAAATGCACGTAAAGCCCTGAACAAACGCGTAATACGAAAAGCTTTAAGCACGGAGTTTGAAGCGACAAAAGCCGGCAGAATAGAAATAAGGTCAATAATCGCCATGGGTTTAAACGGATACAGAGCAAATGAGACCTTACCTTTACCAAGCAAGAGGTCAGCCGTCATCCAGCGCAACAAATAATCAATAATGAATATTATTGTGCATACGATCTCGGATGCCGCAAAAAAGTCATTGGTCTCTTTAAAGCATAGCGGGAGGATGCTGATGATAATAACAACAGTCATAATCCGGTTATATATGAATGCCGGGGTGGTTTCTCCATGAACCAAACTGTAAATCTGTTGCCGCCACATGACCTAAATCCTTCGCTCATTCGCGTTTATTCTGCTTACGCTGCCTCGCACACAATTCTTGGTGTTGTATGATAACGCAATTCTCAGAGTGTTTGCATGTCTCCATGTTTTTTATTCCAGCAAGAGAGGATAGCGCGCGATGAAAAGCATATTTGATCCGTTACAGCAAACATATCCTTCACAGCGCTACCCCCTGTATGCAAAAGGTGGCATGGTCAATTGCTCAAGTCCTCTGGCCTCAGCCGCAGGCTTAGAAATACTGCGCAGAAGCGGTAACGCCATGGACGCAGCCGTGGCAGCCGCAGCTACTCTCACCGTGGTTGAACCAACCGCCAATGGGCTTGGGTCAGATGCTTTTGCGCTTATTTGGTCGCAGAAGGACCATAATCTGTTTGGTCTTAATTCAAGCGGACGCGCTCCCATGCTTGCTACCATAGAGCGCATTTGTGCAGACTACCCGGCATGCGGCAATAAGATGCCAACGCGCGGTTGGGCGCCTGTGACCGTTCCCGGCGCTCCAAAAGCATGGGCCGCAATCAACGAACGTTTTGGCAGACTGCCGCTCTGGGAAGTGGTTTCTCCGGCGGTGCATTATGCAAGGGAGGGTTACCCTTGCGCACCTAATTTGGCTCAGAGCTGGGCAAACTCGTTTTTTGTATTTCAGCAGCAGCTTACCGAGCCTTGTTTCTCGGCATGGTTTGACACCTTTGCTCCTGCAGGCAGGCCTTATGAAGCGGGAGAAATCATATACTTACCCGGACATGCAGTAACGCTTGAGGCTATTGGAGAAACTAATGCCGAGGCGTTTTATACAGGAGAATATGCGAAGAAAATTGATACCGAGAGCAAAACGTATGGCGGCTATCTGCGCTATGATGACCTGGCAGCTCACAGTGCGCAATGGGTCGAGCCGCTACGTGTGGCCTACCGCGGTTATGAGGTATGCGAAATTCCGCCAAACGGCCAGGGAATTGTAGCGCTTATGGCGCTCAATATCTTAAAAGAATTTTCTTTTGATTCCCGGGACAGCGTACAAACCTGCCATCGGCAAATCGAAGCTATTAAAATGGCCTTTGCCGACGCATTCAAGTATGTTACTGACCCTGATTATATGGTAATTGATCCCCATGAGCTGCTCTCACCGGCTTACGGAGCCGCACGTGCCCAAGAGATGACAGACCAGGCGCAAATATGGACGCACGCTCTACCGCCAAAAAGCGGGACGGTGTATCTTTGCTGTGCCGACGGAGAAGGAAATATGGTCTCGTATATCCAGTCCAACTACATGGGCTTTGGCTCGGGGATTGTGATTCCGGGTACCGGTATCGCACTTCAGAATCGCGGCGCGGACTTCTCGCTCAATCCTCAAAGCACCAACTGCCTTATACCGGGCAAGCGCAGCTATCACACCATCATCCCCGGTTTTCTTATGCAAGACAAAGAACCCGTAGGACCCTTTGGCGTTATGGGAGCCTATATGCAGCCGCAAGGCCATGTGCAGGTTGCCATGAACTATATAGATTTTGCGCTTGATCCTCAGCAGGCGCTCGATGCACCGCGCTGGCAGTGGCTGCGCGACGGGCGCGTAACGGTAGAAAGCCGTTTTGACCCGCAGCTCGCACGCGCCTTACACAGAAAAGGCCATGAGGTAAGTATTGATCTTAATACCTCGAGCTTTGGACGCGGCCAAATGATTGTACGCCTAAGCAACGGAGTCCTTGTAGGCGGCACCGAGTCGCGAACCGACAGCAATATCGCCTGTATGTAATACAGGGTGGCAATCTGTTGCCACCCTTTGATACTCTAAAAAACTGCCTCGTGCAGAGAATTCGGGATTTTCTCTACACGAGGCAGTTTTTGACAGGTAGTTAATGTCTATACACTAGTCGCCAAGGTTTTTATTATAAAGTTTTACAACACCACCTACGTTGGCATAGAGAGAGACTTTGTTGTCCTCATTGAGGGCTGCCCAAACTTCATCTGCTGAAGGGAGTGTGACCTCAATGGGCTCGCCCACAAAGGTGGGAAGCGGCTTCCCGTCTCCCTGGTAGGTGCTGATAAAGTAACCCACACCCTCGTCTGCGCCTTCATACGCAAAGAACTCACGCAGGCAGCGGCCATTGGGCTGATGCTTGAGAATAGACAGCTCAAAGCTGCCGTCGCCGTTTACAATGGCCGAGATCCTCGGGGTAAAGTTGGGATCATCAGGCTCAAACTCGCGGGCCATGCAACCCTCGCGGAAGCTGCCCTTCTCGACAATCGTATCAGTCTGGTCGCCATTTGTAACTACCAAAGCGTCGCCCATGGTGCGTACCGGGTGATAAATTATGAGGCTCGGATCAGCCACAAGCGCCGGATCATGAGCCTGGGTGCGAATACCGTCTTCTGTCAAAGCAAAAATGCGGTTGCGGCTGTTGACACTGCGACCCATAATAAAGTAGTACACGCAGTCTTTACCCACAACAATGCCGCGTCCGGGGTAAGGGTTGTTCTTCAAAAGCTCAACGAGATCCTGCATAGACGTTCCTTCCTCTCTCTTTTATTGGTACACACCGCCACAACGGATTATAGATTCTCTTACCAAAATGTCAAAGGCATCAAGGCAGCATGGGGACATGCCGTAGTCCCGCTTGTAAACCGAGAGCTCGGTGCAGCCCAAAATAACGCAATCGCACCCCTTGTTTAAGAACTCGGCAACCGCGCCTTCAAAGAGCTCAGGCGTACAGGGCTTACCGGCTTTGACCTCGTCATAAATGAGGCTCATAATATTGGCCTGGGTTTGCTCCTCCGGCAGTACGGCACGAGCCCCAAGCTGCTCAATGGCTTTGGCATAGAGTCCCATGCGCAAAGTGCCGTCAGTTGCCATAATACCAACGGCGTGGGCTTCCCTGACATGCACTGCTTCAAGCGCAGTTTCAGCAATCATATTGATAACGTCTGCCTGCACAGCCTCCTGAACCCGGCCAATCCAGCTGTGTGAGGTATTACAGGGAATCGCGATAACACCGGCGCCCATGCTCTCAAGCAGGCGTGCATCATGCTGCAAAAGGGCAATTGCGCTTTCTGAGCGGCCTTCTTTTATGGCTGTAGTTCTGTCAGGCATCGAAGCATGGTTCATAACTATGGCATCTACATGCTCTTGATCACACGAGGCAAGCGTGTGCCGCACGAGTTCGTCAAAAAAGTATGAGGTTGCAGCCGGACCCATGCCACCCAAAACACCCAGCACACGCCTGCCCTCCAACGCATGCATTGGAGCTACGGCATTTGCTGTAGGTTCCCAGCTTGGTATGCAAGAATGTGACTGCATGCCTAGCCTTCCTCGGGATGGTAATAGGTGCGGTAATTGCCAAACTGGCGCAAATGGTTCTTCATGAGGCGGGCCCAGCGCTGAAGTCCCAGATCGCCCTTCATGAAGAGCGGGTTGGTAAAGTCGCCACGCTCAATTTTTTGCGCAGCTTCAGGCGATACCGCCTTAAGATTTGCATACTTAACAGCAACGCCCTTGGGCAAAACGCTCCATACATGGCCCGGTTCGCCAATAATGAGCTCCTCAGGATTCCGCCCGTATACGAGGTCTTCAACGGGGAGCTTTGCCATATTGATGCCCGCGTTGGTTACGTAGTAATTGCTGCGTCCCTGCCTGGCGTTGAGTTCAAAGAAGCGGTACGTACCAGTCCTGCGATCATATTTAATATCAAGGTTCGAGAAACCCGTGTAGGCCACATGCTCGAGAAGCTTTTTGGCCTGGTTTATGATAATCTCGTTGTGCTCGGTTACAATGAGCGCATGGTTACCCCTGCCCATGGGTGTATGCTCTTCAAGCAACGTGTGCCCCAGACACATCATGCGCACCTTGGCATCATGTGACGAGTAATTGGTAAGCACATACATAGCGCTGTCATCGCCGGGGATGTACTCCTGCATAATGAGATCATTGCTATAACCCGAGCTGTAAATTTGCGCAATGGTTGTGCGCACTTCGCTCAAGGTATTGAGCTTATACACTTTGTTTTGGCCCTCAAAATGATGCAAAAAGTAATCTGCACTGTCTGCAGGCTTAAGGATAATAGGGAAGTCAAACGGCATGTCAATTATGTCGCTTTGATCGCGCGTAATCACATATGTACCGGGGTAGTCAATGCCCAGCTCTTCGCAGAGTCCGTAGAATCTGCGCTTATTAATGAGCCGGTCCATGGGCTCAAGGTCAACATAGGGTGTCACGGCATTTGCAGGAAGCTGCGGCTTGTTGCGGCTCACCAAGCGCAAATAGCTGTCGCCAAATCCAAAGATCACAAGCTTTTTGGTGGTAGAAGCAGCAAGCTCGTTCACAATGCGCAAGAACGTCTCGTCCTCTTCTATGCTCTCATTCGCTGTATAGTTAATGATGTTGCTGTAGTTGCAGGGACTTGCAACATACTTACCATATACCTGCGATTTAACACCATATTCCTCGTAAAATGCGCGTGCCATGCTATAAGCGCCAAGGTCGCTGCCAAACAATACGGGAATAAACTCCTGCTCGCGAAATTCCATAACCCCTCCGCGTGTACTGCTCTTTACCGCCAAAATAAGTAACCTATAATCATACGCCTTAAAACCACTCACAACGCCGAGAAGTTCATAAAACCGCCGAGTGCCCAAAGGTGCCAGAAGAAAATGTTGCCTGCTGGTTTTCCGGACAGAGCCTGCAACCCTGTTCCCATCTTTTTTGGCTTTTATCAAGATCATAGGGTTTCTACACCACGCTCTACAATGCTGCGGTATGTCCATCGCTTGCAAAGCTTTTAAAACAAACAGGTATATAATATTTTCTGTTATGAAAAGTTATCAAAGGCGGGAAGAATAATGCAACAAAGAACAATGATGATCGGAGACGTTTCCTGTATTGTTTATGAGCAAAAACATGCAGAGTGCCTGCTTGTTCAGGTTGCTGACACGAGTGATCTTGAGACACTGGACCATGAAGTAGAACTTATTCGAGATACAGCAGCCCGGCCTTTTGTTTTGGCCGCATATCCTGTTCGTAATTGGAACCACGATCTTTCTCCCTTACAAGCTCCGCCGGTTTATGGCCAACAGGGATTTGGAGACGGAGCACAACAAACTCTCAAGACCCTCGAAGAAGCCGTTATTCCGCAGACTTGTGCTGCCCTTGAGATTGCCGGCACCGTCCCGGTTGTTCTCGGCGGGTGTTCACTGGCCGGTTTCTTTGCGCTATGGGCAGCATATCATTCAATCAGGTTTGAAGCGATAGCCGCTGTATCCCCTTCAATGTGGTTTCCGGGCTGGATACCGTTTACCAAAGACCATGCTCCCCATGCCTGTCATATCTATTTAAGCCTAGGCGATAAAGAAGAAAAAACCAAGAATAAAACCATGGCAACGGTAGGCAACGGTAGGCGACTGTATGCGGACCCAGTATGAAATTCTGCAAAGCCTGAACCCCACAGTTCATTCTGTGTTGGAATGGAACCCGGGCAATCATTTTGTTGAGCCCGATACCCGCTGCGCAAAAGGCTTCTCTTGGTGTATAAAAAGCGTACTGTCTGACATCAATGCCCTCTAGGCTCGAAATCTTTAAAACGTGACACAATAATAATTGCGGTCATCGAAATAGCTATTACAAGATACATATTTATAAACAAACTATATGTATTCATGACATCGTTTGTAAAAGTAGTCACAAAGAACATCCAAACAAAAAATCGCAACAATCAGTGTAGCTTCATCTACAGCACGGTAATTAATGGCTGGAGCAAAGAGGTTATGCCTTTTTGCAGCTCCAAATCAATATGCGGTTGCTTCGCTCGACCGAGTGGCAATATTTCTTAAAGCCAAAATACCTTGTTCCGTATCAATAACATCTTTCTTACTGATTTTTATTGTCTGATGTAGTCCAACAAGGAATCACAAAGTTTTATTGGTTCACTGTTTGGGGCTGTTTGATAAACGGTACCGGTTTGATCCTGCCAGACAATAATACCATCCATACAGGAGTTTTCAATAACATAGTATTGCTGCGGAACAAGCGGGTTAAGGGAGCGCTCCTGAAGTGTCACGTCAACAACATTCAGTCGAGAATGACTGCAAATTCCAGTCAATTCGTGACCGTTTACACTTACAACACCATATTCTTTGATATAAGAACGATACTCATCAGAGAATACAACGTCAAGCCGGCGTTCAGCAGCTTCGATGCTTTCTGGTTTAGCAGCATTCAGTGCATAGAAGTCCGGCAGTTCTTTCATTATGGAAGTGAGATTGTTCATAGTGTCATTTTTCCCTTATACGTAGAAGGTGCTTATTGTTTTCCAAAACTCCTCGCGCTGTTTTATCCAAGCATTTCCATGGTCTACCTCAGATTCTTTAAGTGGATGCAAAATTCTATAACTCTCGCCTAAGCGATGTTCTTCTTGAGTAAGAATTGCCAATGTTGAATCGGTCTGTTGCCCTATATGATGCAGTTCATAAGGTTTTCCGGAGGAGTCAAGAGCTGGCATTTTGTGCTCCATGCGCCACAGGTTGGTGCGCCCATATTCATCGACAATGTTTGGATCGATTTCTCTAATCAAGGCGGTTTTACCATTTATAATTTTGGGTGTTAGACCTGCATTTTTATATACTCTATATTCCTCCATGCTTGTGAACTGCTTGATTACATCCAGAGGATATTTAGATTCACGCTGAATAAGAGCTGCCTCTTTTAAGGTCAGGCCCCTGAGCTTTGCACCTTTCAAACCATCATAAATCACCTTATAAGCAGATGCTTCTGTAAATGCTCCTGTAGCCGCGCCAATAATTGCGCCCCACATAAAGCCTTCGCTAGCGGCAAGTCCTGCAGCTTTGATAGCGCTGTCAAAATCCTGGGTTTGGATCCCTGTACAAATGCCTGCTGCAATACCACTAATTGCACCTGAAGATAAAGCTGCTATCGTTCCTGTTTTAGCAGATACGGCAAATATCGCACTAATAACAGATGCTCCTGCTCCGGCAGTAACCACTGAAATCGTGATACATATAAGGATCACACCGGTCCCTATGGCAACGTTTCTGATGATTTGATCGTAGGTATCGTCGTAGCCCTCAAATGGGATAACGGTTGTTGTCCCATCTTCTCCAAGGGTGAAGACATATTTTGTTCCTTGAAAGGCTTCTTCAAGCTCGGCAAGGGTGTAACCAAAGTAGATATTAGCCTGCGAGTTATAGGCGAGCTCGTCAAGGTATTCTTTCGAAAGATAGACGGTGTCGATGTTTTCAACAAAGTATTCATCACTATCAAGCTCAGCGACAAGTTCATCATAGATACTGTCTTCCATATAACGGAGAAGATCAGCATCGTTTAAACCGGTTATATTCAAATCCGCAACTTCTTTTTCACGCTCGCTTGTTGTCGTATTATCATCAAGAGCTGCAGCCAGAGTCCGGACGCTACCGAGGGGCAGCTCCGACAAAACAAGTACAAACGAGAGCAATATGGCAATAAGCATCATAATGCGTTTGGATAATACCAGCATATAATCCTCCTGGTTCATAAAAGCCATGCTCAATAAACACGGCTGATAAGAAGCGGGTTAGTGCTTCAAAGATACTGCTACTTATCTGTAACAAGCTTTGCGTTGTATTCAGCAACCGTGAGCCCTGATGCAGCGAGGTTTTGTATGTTGGGATCAGTTCCCACATAGATTGTTTTAATGGTAGGCTTAGCCCCAGTGTAAAGGTTTTTGACCGTGAACGTATAGATTCCTTCATCGGTGTAAGACTCACCGTCCTGGGCAGGCCTGTTGTAACGGACATCCTCTGAGAGCAAGCCTTCTTTATCTACAGTAATTGTTGTCCGAGTTACATCTATGGTGAGGTAGCGCGAACGGGCCATATCAAGCATAAAGCCATTCTCGGTAAGAGCGCCATCCGCGAGTTCGCTGCCGGTGGCGACATCGCGTGGATACACCATACAGTTGCCGTTACGAATCGAAAAGCTGAATAAAATCTGATAGTTATAATATTCGATTCGCGGGCCAAATACAGTAGAGCCATTATTCTTGGCAATTTCATAATCAAGTGCAACTACATAGTCGCCTTCTTCAAAAAGCTGAACCCTTGTGTCCGCCCCGGCAATGGTATCAGCAGCTATAAAATCGGTATATATGATGGGATCATGAACAACACCCTGGTAATCCGTATAGCTGATTATGAGAGTGCCGCGCCTGAAATCCGTCTGTGGTATCTCAAAACGCTCATCATAACCATCGTTATCCCACGAGATAGAAATATAGTCATTGCCGTTTAGGCAGTTTATATCTTGCTTGAGCGTAAACCACAAAGTGACTCTGTCTCCCAAATTCTTAAGGAATACCGGTTGTCCATTAGAGTCTTTGGTTTCGCGAGTATAACCATTTACAAAAAACTCTCCTAAATCCCAGCCATAATGCGGGTCATCTTTGCTGATACCTTCATCACCAAGATATCCATTGTTAAGACCTGTTTTAACTTTGGATCCAAGCTTTTTTCTGGGTGTGTCTTGGGATGAGCCGTAGAGGGACTTATCGCTATTCTCGATATAGAACTCATAGTATTCTACAAAATTTTTATAGTCGTAGTTTTCCTGGTTGATAACTCCTATGATCTTCGAATCTTCAAGACGGTGACAGAGTTCATAGGCAACGATAATTCTGTAGAAGCATCCATTTTGTAGCTGGATGTCCTTAGTGGTGTAGAGACATCCCTCTTTAACAGCTTCATCAGTAAATATATTGGTATACTTACCTTCATCGATCCAGTTTTTACCGTCGAGCGAAGACTGGATCACAAGCGCGCCTCGCTGGATACTACCGTCAAGCTCAATATTACATATCGATTTTGCTCCGTCACTGGAAGGCCACCATTGTGACTTAACACCATTAACAACGTTATCACTGATCACAAAAGATATTCCTACGTTGCCATTCCTAACTGCATACTTTGAAATCCCATTCTCTTGACCAAGCTCGCTTAGATTGCCATCTATTGATATTGATATCAAGGCATTTTCACCAAAAACCGCGTCAGCATCTGAGTATGATTCCCAGTAATAGTATTTCTCATTATTGGGGACCTCGTAAACGATACCAGGAACTGTATAAGCAGAGGCTTCATTAGGACTATTACTTTCAATTTCAATACCGCTTCCGGCATTCTCGGAATTGTTGATAGTACTAACTACGGCGATCGTTCCACCTGTTCCCGCAGCAACAGCAGCAGCTATGATTATTGGGATCCAAATAATGGGAACCATAGGCAACCTCCTCAAAACTAAAACCAATTGCAGCGACATAAAATATCGATTACCGTTTTATTCATCTGAACTTCATTATACTTTATACAATCACTGCAATAATATGAAACCAAAACTAATACTTAATACTTTTAGTAGTAAACTCCAAAATATGGCAAAAAAATGTTCAATATTTACCGTAGCAATTATTTGCTCTATACGTCCCCAACTCCCTATTTGACTGTATTAAAACTACCTTCAGATGTATAATACTGCGAAATGTTGTGTATGATAATAAAAACGTATATTCCTCCCCCTCTCGCGGTCGGGCTTCCCCTAGAATCGTCGGTGTATAGGACGACGAGGAAAGATAGAGACATGACCGCTATGGACAGTACGCTGCAAAAACCCCGAAGTTGGCAAGGTACTAATGTCGCTAATGTCGGAGTGCTTGGACTCTGTGCATAGGAACGGAAACGATGCACCGTAGACCTTGCCTGAAAGGGTGAAAAGGTGTATTGCTACCGTCCCTATGCACGATTTTTACTTCTGGAATTCCTCATGTTCTTTATTCGCTACATGTTTCATTGCTACTCCCTAGTCTCTCAAATTGAACCAACAGCAATGCATATAATCAGTACGAGGTGCGCGCATATCAGCAGCGGAACTCCAACCATAAAATGCATAGAATTCACTTTATGGTTGCAGATGTCCATCGCCAGTATTCCTCCAATTCCTCCACCAAGCAGACATAACCCCAGTAGTATAACTTCCCGTATTCTCCAAGCATCCATCATTGCTTTAACCTTATCAATGGCGAAAACGACAAAAGTTACCAGATTGATGACAGCGTAATAGATGCACAGAATTCTGTGTTCATTATAAAATGCCAGTGCATGCGCCTTGACAGTTTCATGATTTGGACCCCAGATTGACCAGAAAAATGCTACCTGTAGAATCAACCAAACCAAAGTATAAATACGTGATTGAGCATTTTGCTTATTGATTTTTCTGTCCCATAATACTTCGGCTGCCAATGTGCCCATTGCTCCGCCACAGATGGTCACCAAATTACATAGTACTGCTGGTTTTATTCCATCGCCACCATGGATGTAAATTTGAAAATCGATTGTATAGACCAAGAAAGCAACAATATTTATTGCGATCACATACCATTGAAAATTTGTCAGAACCATCCCAAACCTCCCGCATCACAATAACAAACGAAGAAAATTATAAATCCTGTTTGAGGTATGTAATCTCAAATTGGCGGACTTTTCGCATTTCTTGGACACGGTTTTCGATGGCAAAAGCGTTGTTACTGTCAAACTTTTGCCAGATATCGAGGCCGCAGTCGAGGAGGATATCCCAGGTGTCATCAATAACAAAATGCCTGGCATGGATAGTCTGGGCAGAGTCGTAATCCCACTCAAATGTGAGACCCAAAGGAAGCATGGCATCTGCTATTTGAGTAAGGTAATCATTCTGCTTTGCGGCATCATACTCATCAGGGCAGGTCAACAGATGCACATGGACCTCTGGCGTACTGTAATCAAAGTGTGCAAGGATAACCTCGAGTACCTCCATGAGATTGCGGCATTGGTGGAACGTACGGATATACGGGTCAATAATCTCAACGCTGCGCACACCTTTAAGGTAAGGGCCAAACAGACTTTCATACGAGATGCCGCGCTGGTTCTCACGATATGTTTTGTGACCGGTGAACAGGCCGGTTTGAGACTCCGTAGCCATACCAGACTCTTGAGACGTGCTGCCCATTTCGCTCGCAAAAGAGGATGGCGTGGCAACGGGAACGGCAGCTATCAAACTATCAATACCGAATTCATCCTCTGTTGCTTCATATGGCACTTTATCGCGTGAATGGTAGGTATTGGGATAGTTGATCTCCTCAAGCGTGGTAACCGTGCGCCAAGCGCCGCCACGAGGCCTATATGCAAAATCAACGCGCGCAAACGTCTCATCAATACGATATAGCTGGTCTTTAACACGCTTTCGCATTTCGAGCGCAAACTCAATGATCTCTGCTTCTTCCTCAGGAGTAGCGTCTTTACCCGGGAAGAGAATCTTCATTAACCCGGAGTATGTTTTTGTAACACCGTCGCGGTCTCGTGTTGATAATGACTCAGAGAGCTCAAACCGCTCACGCATAACTCCCGAGTAGTCAAGCGTGCGTAAACTCCGCAGCGCTTCTGCCAGGTAATCAACAATAAACCCGTAGTCATGACAAAACATTTCCCCACGGATAATATCAACTTCCCACCCCGGTATATACGCATGGATACGGTCAATAAATGCCGGGTCATGGTATACAAGCGGGAGGTCTTCGAATAAATCAGTCTGGTTAATCATATACGCAACATCATGGCTTGTATTACCCACAAACGCCATAGAAGCCTCGGCGGTTATTTGCTCAATACCACGGCTGAAGCTCTTGTTTGCCATATAGTTTTTCAAGATATCAACAATGTCTGCCTTGGGGCGCTTATTAGCTCCTGCAAACTCGTCAAACGCAACACAATCCCAGTACCCCACCAGGCCAATGCGGCCGTTCGCATTGTTGACAAACAGCTTCGCCGGCGTTACGTCTCCGCCTGAAATCAAAATACCGTGGGGGCTGAATTCACTAAAGACATGGCTCTTACCAGTGCCTTTGGGGCCCAGCTCAATCAAGTTGTAGTTTCGCTCGCAATATGTTATAAGACGTGTAAGCTGGAAGAGCTTAGAGCGATGCCCCAACTGCCCGGGGTCAAGACCAATACTGCGAATAATAACGTCTAGCCACTCATCAGTACTAAACTGCGAGCGTCTCTCAATATACCCATCGAGGTCAAATCGTGCCATCTGGATGGGTTTTAAGCTTTGGAGCAAAAACGGCGACTCATCCTTGGCCTCATTGGGGCTGTAGCCAATATCAGCAATACACCAAACACCCGAGACCAATAAGCGCCTGTTTCTCTTGACAGTATCCCCGCTTACCAATACTTTGGAAATTCCCAGATTCTCAAAACTGGCCTCGTAAGCATCGCGCTTCTCGTTCAGAGCAACCGAGACTTTGTCGATCACGCGCATGTACCCTGACTGCTTAATGTCGCTGCGAATAGCTCCCGCTTCTGCGCGCTGCACATAGTGCTTGGCAAGGATATCGCGCACCCGCTCAACACCGGCCGAGATAAGCTCTTCGTCATCAGTCGCACAGTTTTGGCCCAGCAAATACTCCAGCACATAGCTTGGCACCGCAGCATTGCCACGTACTAGCTTTACCAGGTCTTTGCGGACAACATACCCCGAGAATACCTCGTTTAGTTTACGGTCTAGCTCATTCATTTTGCTCCTAAATCCCTGGTTTGGCAAGTTGTAAAACTATCATATCCGTTGTCCATCAGTGTTTTCCCTCACACCGTAACGATTACCCACGTATTTCCCAATACGCAACGAGAATCGCCTAGGCAACTACTTCCCAGAATTGCTCTGATGAGCATGCTATCGCTTGTCTATCACTTGTCTATCACTTGTTCCTTTTCACTATTATAAACTGTTTATCTTGGGTTATATCCTGGTTTATATTTTTGTCTTGTAAATTGACAAGCTCAACCATATGTTACTTCCATTCACTAACGCCGGTGATCTTAGCCAAGGCGCGGGGGAACTTGTTGTAGTTTACTTTGACGCCATCGTCGAGGTCAATGGTTACGCGCTCATGGGCCAACGGGTAGATGACTTCTTTTTCCCAGGCTTCAAGCTCTGCAACTTGCGCCTTGAGTTTATCTGCAGCTTTGATATCACCTGCACGCTCAGACTGTTCGAGCACGCTAATGCGTGCATGGAGCTTTTGCTCAAACGGGCGCAGGTACTTGCTCAGCACCTCGCCTACGGTACTTGGCGTATATCTGTGCATATAGATCAAGCACTGGAAGCTCTTCTTGGGGCTTTGGAACAGCCAGTAAATGGGCCGCTTTTGATACGTCCGCACATGGTCAGCATAAAAGTCACGCACCAAATAAGTCCTTAAACTGCACCCAAGCGCATCTTCGATAAACGCTACATTCTCATCAAGCGTACCCTCGCCATATGCCGCTGCCAAGAAATGATACAGGCGCATCACCAGGTCATCTTCAAACCATTCATCATCAAGAATGGGTAAAATATTATCTTCATCCGGCATAAATGACGGCTCCGGTACTTTGTTCAAATAATCCTCCACCGTAGCCCCTTGGTCTGCGAGGATCAAGCCGGGAGCGTCCAGGGAATATCTGCCAAAGATGCACCCTATGCCATAGCTGATGAGGCTCTTGATGTCTCTGGTTTTGTCTGCGAGGCGAACACTTACTTTATCTGGCGGAACCTCGATAGGAACTTCGCCTTCCATGTTGTAGATCTTGGCAAATATGCGGTTGAGCTCTTCTTCGTTGGATTTGAGGTGGTCAAAGCGGGTTTGGCATTCTTCTTGCCAGCGGAGAAATTCATGGCCGAGAAGAGCGCTCTGGGCGGGGTCGCGCTCGATAGGTTTCCGTTGCCGGCCGGCCTCCCAGGCCGAGTCCTGCCCCTCAGAGGTCGCTGAGGCTACCCGCTCGTCGCTTTGGCGCGGCAGCTGCGGAACTCGCGCAAAGGACGCGCTCAAACAGTCCTCGCTAACCGCCGCGCCGACGCTCCTCGCAGCCTCAGAGACCTCTGAGGGGCAGGACTCGGCCTGGGAGGCCTCGTCTGCCGGGGTGGAGAGGAGCGGGTGGCGGGAGAAGTCCCAGGAGGTTTCGAAGGCATCCCAATCAGTACGTGAAATACATTCGTTTCGCATTGAAAGCTTATCTACAGAATTTACTTCCTTTATAATTACGGGGAATTTTGATACGTCTCCTGATTGGAAATTTAGAGTAGGATTTATGGAACCACATAAATGAACAAATACCGAGCTATTGAGTAATGCAAGTAGATAATAGTCGTACTCACCAAGTTCAAATATACAACAACCGCCGTTATCAAATATATAACCAGAACCAAATTTTCGAATATTGAAAAGTGAACTAGAAACTGTTGACCATGTTAATCCGGGCTTCATGTAATATTGATAATTAGCAATTACTGCTGTTGGAATCGCGCGAATAGCAGCGCCATCATCATACCAATCGATGAGCCAGTCATTATTACCATACCATCTGCGATAATCCCCGCCTTTATTATATGGATACCAGCGTTTAATTAAAGTTTCTTGCCTAATTAAGACTGTTGAACCTATATTTATCTTATCTCTGTTAACCTCATACCAACGTCTTAAAAATCTATTATTATCAGATGTAGAATTACCCTTTCTGGGTGCTGAAATTTCACCAAGCGATCTATTATTCTTAAAACACCTTATAGCAGCTTTAGTCATCCAATACGCGATTGGCCAGCCGGGGATTGATTTGAAGTTCTCGGCGTTGGTGCGGTAGAACCAACCACAGGCAGGATTTTGGATAGCTTCGAGAGCTTTGGGGGATTGAACTGATGCACCAACAAAATCAGCCAAGCGGACATAGCCACCTTTATAATCTTTAATATGCTGGTTTGTTAAGGTGAATGTGCATATTGGGACAGTGGCTTCTGAAAAACCTGAGTATTCAAGCTGAATAAGCGTTGTGATAGTCTTCTCATCAATGAGTGTTTTACGCAACTTTTCATATGATGAGATAAACATCCATACGTATGGTGTCATAAAACCAAGCTCGCCTTTACGCATAGCAAAGGCACAGTTACGCATAATGAAAGCCGAAAACAGGTCGCTCTTCACGTCTGGATAATTATTCTTTATCCAAGTACTTAACCAGCCGTTCATGTTAGCTGCACCCATGTAGGGTGGGTTGGCTATGACGCAGTGGTAGGTACCTTCTAAAGCTTCGAGATTGGATTCTATCTTGGCGAGCTTTTTGCGAGCGCTCTCGGCAAAGAGGTTGGTTGGGAAAATTGATTGCATGTCTGCTTTGGCGCATTCCAGGGCAAAGTGCTCGGTGCCTTTGGGAATGTAGAGGCTGCCTACTTCGCCCATGTGTTCCATGACATCCAAAAGATCAGGTTGGAGCGCAAGGCTGGGCATGAGGGTTAGCTCGGCACTATCAAAGACAACCGGCTCCAGAACAACGATGTTGGCATCGATGTTTTTCTCTAAGAAGCGGGGATCACGCTCAAGAGCTTTCATTTCGAGAGCAAACTTAGCTATCTCGGCAGCACGGGCGTCGATCTCTAAACCCCGGAGGTTGTTTTTGAGGATCATGGCGGGGATATCCTCGGGAAGCCAGCCTTCTTCTTCGTACATGGCGTAAAGGAGGTCAAAGGCATAGACCAGGATATGGCCGCTGCCACATGCCGGGTCGAGAATGCGGATATCCTCGGCAGAGGACACTTTAAGGAAAAGGTGCGGGCCAGGATTGTCGCCCTCAGTCTCGCTGTCAGGAGCTATATAGTACTCCATCTGGGACTTTAGAGTGGAATTGGGGTTGTTTTGCATCCAGAGGCGGCCCAGGGAGTTTTCGCAGAGGTAGCGGACTATCCACTCGGGGGTAAAAAGCTGGGTTGCTGGACCTATCTCGGCTGCTCCTGCTTTTTTGTTCTTTTTGAATCCATCAGATATCTCCTTTTTGCGCTCGGCAATATAGAACTGTGTACGGTAAATAATCAGCGCTCTTGATCTGACCTCCTCATCGAATGACAATAGCCCTACCTAATAAATAGCGTAAATAAGGGGAGGCTATGTTGGATACAACTGACATCTGGCGGCAAAGAATCAGATCATTAGTT
>JAFWFL010000095.1 GCA_017515595.1 Coriobacteriales bacterium | reverse complement strand
GGAAAGGTGTTGTTACTTCAGGTAGAACACCATGGGCTGGGTTCCCATGTCTTCTTTGAGAAGGTCATACTCACGCTCGGCTATGAGCTTGGAAATCTCCGACTCGGGATCCTCGATGTCTCCCCAGAAGCGGGCACGTGCCGGGCAGAGATCCATACAGGCCGGGTTCTTGCCCTGCTCAATGAGGTCGCGGCAGAAGTCGCACTTCTCGACCGTACCTGCCATGTGCTCTTTGGCGGTGGGGCGTCCAAAGGTAACGTCCGCATAGGGCTCAACTTCTTCGAGCAGCGTACGGACATCATAGGGGCATGCGTCAATACATGCCTTGCAGCCAATGCAGAGGCTCTCGTCTACAAAAACAATGCCATTCTCGTCCTGCTGAGTGGCATTGGTTGGGCAAACCGCTACGCAGGCGGGGTTTGCGCAGTGCTGGCACGCTACCGTGTAAGACACCATCGAGAGCTGGGGGAACTCGCCCACAGCGCAGTACTCATGCTCGGCGCCTTCGGTCTCATAGCGGTTGTACCATACGCCTTTTGGCAGGTTGTTTGAAACCTTGCATGCCATAAGGCACGTTTTGCAGCCAATGCAGCGTGCCTTGTCTATTGCCATCGCATAACGCGTCATAGTTACATCACCTACATCTTCTCAATTGCAACGGCGCAGTCAAAGAACGGCTGGTTACCGCAGAAGGGATTCATCTCGTTGGGCGTCAGGTTCGACAGATGGCCGTCGATGTACTGAGCAGCGGTATAGCCCTTGGGAACCATAACGATTCCGGGCATCATGTTGTTCTTAATGACGCACTTAATGGTAAGGGAACCGCGGTCATTGTACACACGCACCACATCTCCGTCGGCGATGCCAAGCGACTCGGCATCAACGGCAGTGATCGAGATAAGCGGTTCAGGATCGAGCTCCTGAATTGCCTCGACATCAAACCACTGGGTGTGTGTGACAAGCTTGTTGTGCTCGGTGATCAGCTGGAACGGATACTTGGATTCCATGCCGTTAAAGACCTCGCGCGGAGGCTCCCAGTACGGCAGACGTTCCTTCTCGACATCCCAAATGCGGGAGTCGTCGTTGGACGCCTTGGGGTTCTCAAGATAGAACTCGGCGCGCTTGGTGTTGGTGGGGAATACACCGCCTTCGCCGTGGACATAGTCGAGAGGCTCGCAGAGCATGACCTTCTTCTCCTTGAGGGTTTCGTAGTCAATGCCATAGCTGCGGCATTCATCGGTATCCAAAATATGAGTCAGGTACTCTGACGTGCTGTACTGGAAGTACTCGCCGTAGCCAAGACGCTCGGCAAGGAGTTTGTAGATTTCGAAGTCGGGTTTGGCTTCGCCGGCAGGCTCGAGGATCTTCTCGCCATAGTTCACAAACGGCGAGTTCGCCGAGCTACCCATGATGTCTTCGCACTCAAACCAGAACGCGGCCGGCAGCACTATGTCGGCGTACTCAGCGGTTTCGCTCATAACAACGTCTGCAACAACAATAAAGTCCATCTTAAGGAGCCAGTCGATGGTGTTGTTGCGGTTGGCGACGTTGCCCACGGGGTTACCGCAGGCGCAGTAGATGCCATGAATCTCAAACGGGTTACCGTTGTAGGTCTTCTCGTTCATAACCTCAGCCATCTTGGCAACAATAACATTCTTTCCGCCGCCCTCGGGCACCGGTACATCAGAGGCCCATCCGGTGTTGAAGCAGGTGGGGTTACGGAACTCTCCTACGCCAATCCATGCGCCCTTCTTACCGATGTTACCGGTAATGATGGCGAGGGCGCCCATGCAGGCGTCCGACCAGTGCGCGTTATAATAGTGGTCAACACCAAAGAAGGTATAAATGGCAAAGGGCTTGTTGCCTTCGCCAGCGTAATCTGTTGCGAGGTTGATGATTGTCTCCTCGGGGATACCGGTGAGCTCAACCACGCGGTCCATGGGGTACTCGGCAATGCGGGCAAGGAGCAAAGACCAGGCAGTTGTGACCGAGACACCCTCGACGTCAAATGTGCCCTCCATGACGGGCTCGGCGATATTCTCGGGAATATCAAACGAACCGTCGGCGGCCATAACCACAATGGCGTCATCCTGGGCACCAGCCTCTGCGCGACCCAGGTCAGAGAGGCGCAGGAACTTACCGTCAGTCTCTTTTACGAGGAACGGAGCAACCGAATGGTTGGCCAAAAAGTCCATGTCAACCCAGCCGTTTTGAACGGCAAGACTCATAAGACCAAATGCGAGCACACCGTCGGAGCCGGGGATAATGGGGATGTACTCGTCTGCATACGCAGCCGTAGCCGTGAAAACGGGATCGATGCAAATAATCTTGGTACCGTTATCCTTGGCTTCCTGCAGGAAGTGCATATTCTGAAGCTGAGAAACTGCCGGGTTAGCGCCCCATATAATAATGGTCTTGGAATTGATGTAGTCGGTTGGTGAGTTGGCTGCCAAATAATAGCCCAAACCAACCTGACGGCCAAGTGCATAGCTGGTAGCGGCGTCAACGGCTACACCGTAGGTGGTGCAACCTGTTGCTTTGCAAAAACGCGAATACATATTGCCCTTGCCGTCGCCGTTCAGGATTGAGCGGTTACCGGTAAGACGGTAGAAACTCATTGCGGTGGGACCGTACTGCTCGGTAATAGATTTCCACTGGCCGGCCACGGTGTCAAGCGCTTCTTCCCAGCTGATTTCTTCCCACTTGCCCTCGCCGCGCTCACCTGTGCGCTTCATGGGGTGAAGAATGCGCTTCTTGCTGTACTCGCGGTAAGGAAGTGCATGACCCTTGACGCAAATACGGGTAAAGCGCTCGTCGTCTGACACATGTGCCGTTGCATAAGCGATATCGCCGTTAACCACGTGGATATCGAGCGGACAGTTGTTGGTGCAATAGCCTCTGCAGTATGACGAGAAAACCTCCTCAGCCGCAGCGCCTTCTGCTTCCTGACCCAGGGCGAATGTCGCGCCGGAAGCGCAACCGGCAACCGCTGCGCCCATTGCCGCAGACTTCACAAAGCTGCGCCTGGTCAGGCTTCCCAAAAGCCTTTCCTTTTTATTCATTTCTCTCTCCTCTCAAAATGACAGCACCAAATATCTCTCTCATTGCTGCCATGGTGTACTGTTATAACACAAGACGCTCATAAAAACAAATGACCCGGAGCAAGAAGCAAGGTAACAACAAACAGTACTGTTCACTGGGGGATAAAAGCAGATCAATAGAACCAATAAACCACGTTTCTGCTTAAAAGGAGACCCTGTGGAGTTACTCCACAGCGTCTCCTTTTTAGCAAAGAGGTTTGGGGGCGCTCGAGGAGTATTGCTGTAATCCACATATACATCACCAAAAGAGCCTGGTATTCTTGGTAAAATTAATAAATTATGATTATTGTTCCTGAGGAGAGGGAGACTATATAATGAAGGTATTGGTTACGGGCGGCAAGGGGCAGCTGGGACGCGAGCTGAGGCGTTGTCTCGAAACCATGCGGGCTGAGATTGGCCCAATTCCCGAGGTATATGCCGCAGCAGACGTAGACTATATTGACCTGGCTGAGCTTGATATTACGAACCAAGCTGCGGTCAATGCCTGGTTTGATGAGCACGGCCCGTACGACGCAGTTTTTAATTGCGCCGCTTATACCAATGTTGACGGCTGCGAAGAGCATGAAGACGTCGCTCTTAAGGCCAACGGCGACGCGGTTGGCTATCTGGCCCAGGCTTGCCAGGCGTGTGGCGCCGTTTTTGTACATGTCTCGACCGACTACGTTTTCCCGGGTACTGACCCCACTCCCCGTGTAGAAACTGATGAACCGCACCCCATCTCGGCCTATGGACGCACCAAGCTTGTGGGCGAGAAGAACGCGCTCGCCTTCTGTGACAAGAGCTTTGTGGTGCGTACGGCATGGCTCTATGGCTACGAGGGCAAAAATTTTGTGCAAACAATGATGCGTGTTGGCGCTTCACATCCCAAGGCGACGGTTGTAAACGACCAGCTTGGCAACCCCACTCATGCAAATGACCTTGCGTACGAGATGCTCGTGCTCGCAACCACAACGGAGTACGGCATTTATCATTGCACAGGCGAAGGTATTTGCTCCTGGTTTGACTTCGCAACAGCCATTATGGAGGGAGCGGGCCTTGGCTGCGTCGTTGAGCCCTGCACCTCAGCCCAGTGGAAAGAGATGCATCCGGAATCCGCAGACAGACCGGCCTTCTCAGCATTAGAGAACCGCCACCTTGCACAAACATGCGGCAATGAGATGCGTCCCTGGCGAGAAGCCCTGGCTTCTTACTTTACCGAACTTAAGAAGGCCGAGAATCAAACGAGTTAAAAATACTCATACTCCGTGCAGCGTTTTGAGAGTCGCATTTTATCATGGTATGATTGTGCACATGGTAAATGTCCACAAAGGTCTGCCGGTCTCTTGACATAATGTAATTCGTATATGTGAGCCGAGTAGCGGATGTGAGGTTGCAGCGTATGCCCGAGACTATAACTATGCAAATTACCCGTTTGGATAAAGACCTTCCTTTGCCAAAATATGCAAACCCGGGAGATGCAGGCCTTGACCTGTACAGCGCCGAGGACCTCATTATTGCACCTCATGAGCGCGCCGTGATTCCTACGGGTATCGCGATAGCCATTCCGCAGGGTTACGCCGGTTTTGTTCAGCCCCGCAGCGGTCTCGCGCTCAAAAAGGGCATGACCATTGTGAATACGCCGGGACTTATTGACTCGGGTTATCGCGGAGAACTTAAGGTTATTGCATACAATACAGACGCCCAAACCCCCATTGAGATTAAGCGGGCAGACCGTATTGCTCAGCTTGTTATTCAGGCAGTTCCGGTGGTTGAGCTGGAAGAAGTAGATGAGCTCGATAAAACTGAGCGCGGTGTAGGCGGTTTTGGCTCGAGCGGCGTTCACTAAGCCTGAGGTGTCGTGCGGTGAGTGTACGTTCTCATAGTAAGCCGGCAAACTACGTTGGTTCGCTTGATGGCTTGCGTGCTGTCTGTGCTCTTGGAGTCATTGGATACCATATGAACCTTGGCTGGTGCCAGGGTGGTTTTTTGGGCGTTACGGTGTTCCTGGTGCTCGCGGGTTATCTTGCCACCTCTCAGCTGCTGCGCGAATTTGATAAAAAAGGCAGTATAGACATCATACGCTATTGGAAGCGCAGATTTTGGCGCATCATGCCAACAGCGGTGGTGTTTGTTATTGTCACGGCTATCGCGTGCGCAATTTTTAACCACGTACTCCTCACCAAGATGCGGCCCGATATCGCCCCTGCATTGTTGATGTATATCAACTGGGCAAAAATATTTGCAAACGAATCGTACTTTGTTGCCCAGGGAGCTCCTTCTCCGCTTACGCATTTTTGGTCGCTCGCCATCGAGTTTCAGTTCTATATTCTCTGGCCGCTCGTTATGTACGGCCTGCTCAAGACTAAGGCTTCTAAACGCTCGATGGGCATAGGCGTTTTTGCCCTCGCGGTTGCCTCGGCAGTATTAATGGCATATCTGTATGTGCCCGGTGAGGATCCTTCGCGCGTATACTACGGAACTGACACTCGTGCCTTCAGTATGCTTCTGGGCTCCTGGCTTGCATTCATATGGCCGTGCGACAAAATGAGCCAGCGCACGCTCGATTCATTTAAACGGCCGGTACAGGTGCTTATTCGCCTGCTGGGCGTAGCGAGTCTTGCCGCGCTCATTGTGATGATGATCTTAGCTGAGGGGTACTCGGAGTGGTCATATTACGGCGGGCTCTTTTTGTGCTCATTGGTGGGCGTAGGCGCTATTTTGGCCCTTGTCCCCGAGGGCAGCCTCTTGCGCAAATTCATGGGTTCCAAGCCTATGACCTGGCTGGGCTTGCGCTCGTATGACATCTATGTATGGCACTATCCCATTCTCGAGCTTCTCAACAAGCGCAATGCCACGGTGGCGCCCGAGTGGTGGGTATACGTTCTCGAACTCATCCTCATTATTGTGGTTGCGCATCTCTCGTTCACGTTCGTTTGCCAGCCCATGCGCAAAGGGTGGCCAACCTATGTTCCCGGCGAACAGCAGGGCCACGGCTCAAAGGCCATAGAAGCCCGCTCAAAATATCTGCCCCCGGCTCGTAAGCTCCCCTTACGCAAAATTCTTTTCAAACATAAGGTCCCTACCTTGCTTTTTAGCGCAGCGCTCATTGGCTGCGTTGCATGCTGTATTGTTGTACCCCCGGTAACCGTCATGGGCAATGCTCCGGGTGACAAGGTGCTCACCAAAGCGACGCTCAAAAAACCTTTGGTCGAAGGCGTTTATGACGTGGTCTTTATTGGCGACTCGGTTGCGCTCGGCATGAACGAACAGCTAAGCCAAGCCTTCCCCAAGGGCATTGTCGATACCGAAGGAGGCCGGCAGTGGTACGAAGCTCTCAGAACACTCCAAAACTATTTGGATCAGGGAGTTGTGGGAGACACCATTGTCTTTAGCATCGGTACCAACGGTAAGATGAATGACGAAGAAATAGATCAGATTATGGAAGCTGTTGGTCCTGACCGAACCATGTGGTTTGTGAACCTGCGCGCTCCGGGCAGGGCTTACGACAACTACAACGCCGCCATGGACAGAGCTCAGGAACGCTATGACAACGTTCACATCATAGACTGGCATGCCGCAACCGAGTACCATGATGAATACCTGCTCGCAGACGGTATCCACCTCTCATGGGACGGCCGCGATGCCTACGTAAAGCTTGTGCTCGAAACCATGGATTACGAGATACCCAATGAATACAATACCAAGTACGAGGTAACCGTTTTAGGCGACCTTCTCTGCCTCCTCTCAGCCAACGAATTGTCACAAATGTTCCCGCTCTGGATGATAGATGCCGCAGACGGACGCACGCTTCAAGGCGTGGCCGAGAAAATCAATTCATACGCAGAGCAGGATGTTTTGGGCGACATTGTGGTAGTCACCGTCCCCGTAGACGAAATTCTTCACGAGGGCGACCTCGACCCCGTCTTTGAAGCAGTAGGTGCCGAGAAGACCCTCTATATAGTCAATGGCCGCATCGCCCAGTTCTGGTGCAAAGACAACAACGAGATCATAGCCAAGGCCGTCTCCGAGCACCCAAACGCCATTCTCATAGATTGGTACACCGCCAGTACCGGCCATGATGATTATTATGAAGAAGATGGAATCTACCTAACCCCCCTCGGCCAAAAAGCCTATGCCGAGACAATTGCCACAAGCATGGGCTTTTCGGCATAAACATGACAGTGAGTCAGGGGACAGGTAATTTGACTCCCTGAATAACACAGAGGGACGGGGGTTGTGTGTGGTTTTGGGATAAGGAATAACACAGAGGGACGGGGGTTGTGTGTGGTTTTGGGATAAGGAATAACACAGAGGGACGGGGGTTGTGTGTGGTTTTGATATTAGAAACGCAGGTTTACCTGC
>JAFWFL010000094.1 GCA_017515595.1 Coriobacteriales bacterium | reverse complement strand
GCGCGCCCTTTGCGCGAGTTCCGCAGCAGCTAAGCGCTTTTAAGAGAGCGGGTTTTCTCGTCGACCTCATGAAAACCAAGGCCTTCACCCACTTCCTGTAAGACCAATATCAAAGACTCCCAAACAGAAACCCTCCCCACCCATACTTCAAACCTACAAAAATATTTTTGCTCAGAATTGTTCGTAAAATGAGGCTTCACCAGGTGTTGCAACTGTTGGTTGCAAAAGTTCCAAGTCTGCTTTATGGTATGCAACCAGAACTTTTCTTACGCTGTGAAGCGTATTCATTCCGTCAGGAGAAAGGTTTGTATCATGATTATGGCAGACAAGATTATTGCATTGCGTAAGAAGAACGGTTGGTCTCAGGAGGAGCTCGCCGAGATTCTGGGAGTCAGCAGGCAGTCGATATCCAAGTGGGAAAGCGCTCAGTCAATTCCTGATATGAACAAGATCCTCAAACTGTCAGAGGTGTTTGGCGTCAGTACTGATTACCTCTTAAAAGACGAGCTCGAAGTTGCCGAGACACCCGAGGCCCCTGTCGCCATGGATGATGTAGAGCCACTTCGCCATGTCTCAATGGAAGAAGCTACATCTTTTATCGCACAAAGACTCTCACAAGCACCAAAAATCGCCCTCGGAATCGCCTTATGCATCCTGTCTCCCGTAACGCTTATAGTTCTGGCGACCTTGAGCGAAGAAGGCGCAAACGTGCTTCCTCTGCCGTCTCCGGTCGCAGTGGGAATAGGCCTTTTGGCGCTCCTTATTCTGGTCAGTATTGGCGTTGCTCTCATTGTTATGTCAAGCTCAAAGCTCAAGCAGTACGAGTACCTCGAGAACCAGGCAATTGACACAGCGTATGGTGTAAGCGGCATGGCCAAAGAGCGCCGCGAACAATACCGCGATACGTATACCGCTTGGAAAATTGCCGGTATTATTTGCTGCATTCTTTCTGCTGCGCCGCTGTTCATTTCTATGATTATCCTCCAAGACTCACCGCTCGCAGGTGTCTCGGTTGGAGTGCTGCTCGTACTTGTAGCCATAGGAACATATTTTCTCGTACGCTCGAGCATGGTTTGGGATACCTATAACATGCTGCTTGAGGATGACGACTATACACGCGACACAAAAGCAAAGAGCAAGGGCCTCATGCAAGTAGCAGGTATTTTCTGGCTAACAGCAGTTGTCATCTTCCTGGCTTACAGCTTCTGGACCAATGACTGGGATCGCAGCTGGATCATCTGGCCGGTAGCAGGCGTCCTCTTTGCCGTAGTAATGATCATCGCTAGCATGGTCCAAGACAAAAAGCATTAATCCAAAGGGGTACGTGCAACAAAAATGATGGGGCGAACTGTTCTTTTGTTCGCCCCTGTTGTTTTATTCGGTCTTGCCTTGCGTTTCGTGGACGAGGTCTATCATTTCTTGTTTGTTGTGGACTTCGCACTTGGTGTAGATATGGCGGATGTGGGTTTTGACGGTGTTCTCGCTCACATAGAGTTTCTCGGCAATATAAGCCATACTGCGGCCTTGGGCAAAAATGGTAAGGATTTCTACTTCGCGTTCTGTTAAACCATAGCGCGAGGCAAGAGCATCCAGGCCGGGAGCATCTTCATTGGTGGCTTTCTGAACGGCTTGTTCTGACCCTAACGATGTTTTGATAAGCAGTGTCCATAAGCGCGAGCCGTACTCTGTGTAGGCAACCAATACGGCAACTGCAAGGATGTTCAACGCCATCATCACGCCCGTCTCGACAGTAACGGTAAAGTCGAGTGCTTGTATTACCAAGCCTAAAAGTATCCCAAGCCCAATACCAGCTTGCTCGGCCAGCATGGTTACACAAACCGTTTTGGCCGGGAAATTTGGCGAGACATACCCATGAAACGCGATCATGGTCCACACCAGAATATCGAATCCGCAGTAACCAATTGCCACCATGAGAGGACTCATGGCACGAAACTCGGGAACAAAGATTCCTACAATCATGACCGCAACGCCTGCAATCAGAATATAGAAACAGCAGGTAAACAGAAGCTTCATCTTATCACGGAATACCGTCAATGCAGCTATAAGGAAGACTGCCGCTGTGATTCCGCGCACGCTGACAACTCCCACACTTGAGTTTTGACCCAGCGGATCATTGGTAATCACACTGCCGGTTTGCATAAAATACATAAGTCCAAATATTGTGCAGAACACAAGAATAAGAGCTATGAGGCGCATATCAACACCCATAAACAGACCTTTGCCCTTAAAAATGTCGGTTATTTCGCGTTGAAGCGGTTCAATTTTATAAAGCGGTTTATCTTGGAGCGCACAGAGAACCTGATATACCACCACCCAGAGAGCGGGAAGCAGCGCAACAATTATCCCTGACACCAGAGGCGGGAGCAATGCAAACAGAATATTAAACGGCAAGCTTATTGCCCATGCAGCAGAAATATGAATGATCGCCTTGGTATGCCCTTGGCTAACACAAACAGTGCCCCATAATACATTGAAGAACACAAAGCAAATCGCATTCAATAATGAGCCTATCACGAGAAGTACAGTCTGCGAGAATACCAAATAACAGCGAAGGCACGCGGAGCCGGAGATATAAAGGGACCTAGCCTACCCAAAGACACTCTCAAAACACTCTATATATCACCCCTGATAGATCATGTAATTACTTTTGGGTGACATTGGATTCTTTTGCCAGAGTCACTAGTTTTGGGCGTTTCGCGCCGCGATTGAACGGCGTATGGTATGCCTCAGTCGCAAGCGATGCACCACACGTAAGTCACATGCAAGTAAACAAATTCAGGCACGTCCACCATGAAAGGAAGCATCTTATGTCAAGCATCAACATTTCCCGTCGTAGTTTTGTTGCAGGCGCCGCCGCTACCGCAGCATTCGCAGGTGTTACTTCTTATGTAGGCACCACCCCTCAGACAGCTGTTGCAGATGAGGCCGCCCCGGTTAAGACCATTAATTCCTCAGGTATTGTTGTTGACCACAATGCCGTAACCGAGATCATTGACTGCGGCGTTCTCGTAGTTGGCTGCGGTGTTTCTGGTCTTGCAGCTTCCGTACAGGCTGCTCAGGACGGCGCACAGGTCATTACCCTTGAGGGCCAGGAGGTTCTCGGCGGCAACGGCATGGGCGTTGAGGGCACCTTTGGTGTTAACTCCTTCATGCAGATCGAGCAGGGCATTGTATGCGACCCGGCCATTGTTATGCAGGAAGAGCTCAGCAAGACCCAGTGGTGCGTTGACGGCCTTCTTTACAAGGACCTTATGGAGAACGTTGCCGGCAACATCGAGTGGATGGTTAATGAGTGCGGCGTTACCTTCTCGGGCGAAATCGACAACTATCCCTTTGGTGCCGTGGGTGGCGTAGTTGACTCCTTCCACTGGTTTGAGGGCGGCGCTTGTGCAGTGGGCTACCTGCCTCACATGGAGGCCAAGGCCCGCGAGCTTGGTGTTGACATTCGTCTTAGCACCCGCGCTCTTGAGTTCTACTATGAGGACGAGAAGATCAACGGTGTCTACGCTATGGACGCTTTTGGTGACCTCGTAGTCTTCCGTGCTCCTGCTATCATCATCTGCACCGGCGGCTTTGCCAACGACGACGCCCGTCTTATTAAGCATGGCTTTAACCTGAACTACCTCGAGCGCATTGGTACCCCCGGCCACTATGGCGACGGTATTAACATGCTCCTCGCTGCCGGCGCTTCTGAGTTCAACGGTGTTTGCTACCTCAAGTACAACCGCATCAGCTACAACTATGAAATCGCTACCTTTGGTCCCTTCTACGGCGCTTACTGCTCGGGCGGCCCCGGCATCTGGGTAAACGAGGACTGCGTACGCTTTGTTGACGAGTCCTGCGCTCTGCGCACCGGCAACAACATCACGCTTTCTCACCCCATCCACAACCAGAACGCTCATGCTTACGCCATCTTTGACGCTAACATTCTCGCAAGCCTCACCGAGCAATTCGCTGATCAGGCTGCCGAGTGGGATACCGACCTCCTTGAGCAGTGGGATATGATCATTAAGGAAGGCACCGACGCATGGCGTGCTGACACCATCGAAGAGCTTGCCGAGAAGGCCGGCCATGATCCTGAAGCTCTGAAGGCTTGCGTTGACGAGTACAACGAGTGCTGCGCCAACGGCAAGGACACCTGGTTTGGCAAGGATGCTATGTACCTCCAGCCCATCGCAACCCCGCCCTTCACCATGGGCAAGATTCACGAGGCCATGGAGGGCCCGCTTGGCGGCATTGTTACCAACCGTCAGTTCCGTCCGCAGCTCGACGCCGGCGGATACATGGACAACGTCTTCTGCACCGGTCTTGACGGCATCATGCTTTACCGCGACGTATATCCCATCGACGTTCCCGGTTCAGCCTCCGCAGAGTGCATTAACGGTGGCCGCGTAGCAGCTAAGCAGGCTGCAGCCATCGCCGCTGTTGAGGGTGTTAAGGTAAGCGACATGGAGCTCGACGACAAGGGCAAGGCGAAGCAGGTTGTCATGGCCGCCATCGATCTCTTCACCACGATGGATCTCGGCCTGACCAACGAGGACAGCCCTGCGACCATCAGCATGGACGACCCCCGTTTCGCAGAGTTCTTCGAGGCGCTCAAGGGCTACAAGAAGGTCGCCGGCCTCTCCGTCGAGTCCTGCACGCTCGAGGCGAAGATCACCAAGGTCAACGTTGCAACCGCTCGTGCCGACAGCCAGCAAGCCAACTACCGCTACAGCCTCCAGTCTGCCGACGTTGTAGTAGACGGCGCACATGTAACATACACCAAGGACGGCGGTTTGGTAGCTGCATAATCTCAGCATTAAATAGCCCGTTTTAACAGAGGGTCCTGAGTAATCAAACAAAAGGTTACTCAGGACCCTTATTCTGTTTGTAATAGGGATCAATGTTTAAAGTACTGCAAGTTATGACGGGTGCTAGCATGAGACAGCGTGAGAAACTAAGGGTTTCTCGGCAAAAGGCCTGGTAATTTCATTCTTTTGAGGATTGATCATGCTAGCGGCCGTCATAACTTGCAAGCCCGTTGTCTTCCCATATGCCGGGCTCCAGGGTTAGGCTCCCAAAGAGATGAGTTTTAGTTTCTTTCATACACCATTGAGATGGTTTACAGCTTGAGGATCTCAACTATTTGGCTTGGTGTGGCAACTTTTGCTAATGGAGATTTGAGCATGTCTTCATCCCAGGTAACAACATAATCTGCCTGAGCACGCTCTGCTGCTGCAAATACCATATTGTCTTCGAGGTCATTGTTAATGGTGCGGTATTTACATGCAAGCCATATGTCTGCCTCGTCTGCCCCAACTGCAGTTGCAATTTCCCGGACATTATCTATACAGCCCCATGCAAACGTTTGGGCTATAGCGGCATCATGAGCAGACACACTGCCCTTTTCTCGTTTTATAACAGACTTGAACTCATGAGCCAGTAGGTAAAAAAGTGTTTCGAGCTTTGTTACGCCAAAGAGAAGCGCTGCCTCTTTTGCAGTTGCAAGACGCAGCATTTCAAGAGATTTCTCATGGTTTACCCGCTCGGGAAGATAGGAGTCAAGCCAAACGTTTGTATCAATAAGCAAGCGCAACGGGTTATTCATGCAAAAACCCCTTTTCGCTATAGTGGTCAGCCCGAGCCTCTTCTAACAGCTCATCATATGAGCGATTATCTCTATGAATGATCCCGGTAGCGTCAGTATGAATGCCCACAGCCTGCAGGTACGTCTCGAATAAACGGGCTCCGGGCACCAAACTGTCTGATTCATCAATCTCCAAGACTTCCTTAGAAGCAGGCTCCTGTGAATAAACTGCATCAATAATCCTGTCGAGATCCTCGCCGCGCTTTGTAATCTTTTGCCAGATGGCTCTTACAAATTCCGAAGGATTAATCCCGCAGCCGAGAAGGACTGCGTTCCCCCGGTCACGGAGTTCCCGGCTCATACGTACGTTTAACTGTACATTAGATACTTCTGTAGAGCAAGATGTTGACATGATGTACCTCCTATGCTTTACAGTATAGCATACAAGCTATAATTCAGACCAGCCATTTAAATAATCTATAAGATGATGTTAGAGTCAAACCCACTTTGGCCTGAACAGCATGACAACACCTCTGGTTTGTAATGTAAGCCTGCAAGTTATGACGGGTGCTAGCATGAGACAGCGTGAGAAACTAAGGGTTTCTCGGCAAAAGGCCTGGTAATTTCAATCTTTTGAGGATTGATCATGCTAGCGGTCGTCATAACTTGCAGGCTTGTTGTTTTCTCATAGATTTGGCTCTGAGGGGTTAGGCTCCTAAAAGGATGCGTTTTAGCTCCTGGGGGGTGAGGGCTATGGCGGCGGCACCGGCTGATTCCAGTTCTTCGCGCGGGGCAGTGTTGTATACCACACCTACACAGGGGACGCCTGCCTGGAGTGCGCCTTCGACATCATAAAAGCGGTCGCCTACCATAACTGCGTCTGAAGCGTCTGTATGCAAAAGATCGAGCGCCTGGGTAATAAGCTCATACTTGGTCGAGTGATCTGCACTTACCTGGGCACTGATCACCTCAAAGTAGCCGAGAACACCATTGTCTTTGAGCATGTTCTCTACCATATAGCGCTGCTTTGAGCTTGCAATCGCCAGGCGTTTGCCGGCAGCTCGCAGAGCATTGAGCACCTCGAGCATGCCGTCATACAAAGGATGGGTCTCGGGGCCAAGCTGGTTGTATAGCTCCCGGTAACGGGCAGTGACCTTTTGAGCGTCTTCGAGCGACATGCCATAAATTTCGCAATATCCGTACGGAAACGGCGGACCAATAAGCCGCCGCATGTCGCCCATCTCTTCCTCGGTCATACCGTACTCGGTGAGTACCTTTTTGCCAGTCGCAAGAATTGCCGGGACCGTGTTGGCCAACGTCCCGTCAAAATCAAACAGTATGCAGGTACGTGACGCTATATCGCATCTTGATAGCTCATCCGGCATTCTCACTCCTTCCTAGTGTAGCTGAGAAGGTATTATAAGGTGTTGTTTATCAAGATAACAAACATTTTTGCCTTTATAAGAAATATGCAGAGGGATCGTAGTACTTACGCATTCTTAGACCATCATCTGTACGAATATGGTTATACTTGAACAGACCATGCAACTACTTACATCGTTTTATTCGTTATGTTGTTGGAGAGGGAGCCATGTCTGACGAGTGCAAAGATCAAGCGGTAGAAGCTGATTACTCTATAGATCCCACTGATGTGCAGATTGTAGTAAACCTGCCGTTTTGCAAGCGGGCCTGCCGCCATTGCGATAAAACCATGACATATGCTCCCGGCGATGACCTCATGAAGGCATATGTCCGGGCGCTTTTGCGCGAAATCGTTTCGCTTGCACCTGATATGGCAGACCACCGCGTGAGCTGCGTCCATATTACCGGCGGTATGCCGCTTATGCTGCCGCAAGGTGAGCTCAAAGATATACTAACCTCAATCAAGCAGTCTTTTGCATTATGCGAAAACGCTGAGATCCTCCTTGACACACACCCCGGTTTGTTGAAAAAGGACCGTCTTGCAGATTGTGTCGAGGCAGGCATAAACCGCATCTCGTTGAGCCTGGTTTCAACTAATTACAAGGAGTTCAGGCAAATTAACCCGCCGTTTGACGTGGGCGACTTCCAGTCAAGCGCCTGGCTCATGCGTACAGAAGGGTTCAGGGCCTTTGAGATTCGCATTCCTGTGGGGCTTCCGTTCCAAACTAAAGAAAGCCTGCGTTCAACAGTTTTTGAAGCAACCGGTATGGGGCCTGTAGGGGTTGCATATATCCCGTTTGTGCTGCGTACCGGCACGCCGCTTGGCGATGCGTACCAAGCTGGTGAACACCTGGGCATGCCGGGCCCGCAAACGCGCGAGGCGCTTTTTGAGGAGGCAACAAATATCCTCTGGCGCGACGGATACCGGGCAACGAGCCTTGTCTCATACGCGTTTCCCGGACATCAAAGCATAAATGAGCTCCACCATGTTGCCGCCGGTCAGGTTCTGGGTCTGGGGGCCGGCGCTACAACCTGCTGCGACGGCTATGAGTACACCAATACTTCTGATATTGATCTCTACATCGCTCATGCTAATGAGCCGGAACAAATATGCCAAAATATATATGAGCTTGCCGAGAAACCCGCGGCACGCCGCGCTGCCCTTTGTGCACTCGACGGACCTGATGGTGTGATACTTAGTGACTTTGAGACCCGCTTTGGCATGCCGCTGCGCGATGCTCTTCCCCAGACAGACGCCCTCATAGAAGCCGGTCTTCTCGAACAAAAAGATAACCGCCTCGTAAAAACCGCCCGAGGCGTTGTAGACATCCCCACTTTTGAACAAATCATGGCAAACTAAGCGCCTTGGCTTCCCCAAAAGGGGTAGGCTAAAACTATCCTTTGACAGCAAGAAACCCACGCCTTGGTAGCGTGGGTTTCTCGTCAATAGCTTATTTAACGGCACATAAAGGCCGGGAGCCTAGCTCTTACTCGCCAATTACGCCGCTTACATGGAGGGCTGCTACATAGCCGCCGGTAATGGCGTTACCGTTGGAGCCGCCGCCCTGAATCTGGTACCAGTCGCAGTTGCCACTCGGGACGCCTGCGCAGTTGCCGGAGGCATAAAGGCCGGGAATGGGCTGCTTGTTCTTGTCGAGAACGCGCATGTACTTGTCAACATTAAGGCCGGAGAGAATGGCCGAGAGGCGCTGATGACGATGTACGCCCCAGAACGGCGGATTCTTGATGGGGGCAAGGAACTTGGGGTTCTTGCCAAAGTCAAGGTCTACGCCAAGCTCAACAAGCTCGTTGTAGCGCTCAACACTTGCGATAAGTGCATCAGCCGGAATGCCGAGCTGTGCAGCAAGATCCTCAAGGGTATCGGCCTTGTAGGTGTGGCAATGCTGTGCGAATACGCCAAGCTCGAGGTTCTCGGGCGTGCCGGGCATGTACTTTTGCATACCGGCCTCGTCAACAGTCTTGTAACCCCAGGATGCGACCTGCTCCATGTAGTCAGAATCGAATACGCTGGACCACCAACCGGTGTTGGGCTGGTCCTTGAGGTAGTTGTTAACCCACTTCATGTCGACTTCCTCGTCCATAAAGCGTACACCGTCGTCGTTTACGGCAAAGAACGGCACCGATGACATGGGGTTATCTGAGTCGTGAATCATCTTGGAGTATGCACCGTTGCGCATAACGCCGCCGGCGAGAAGGCCCATAATGTGGCCGTCGCCAAAGTAGCCGTCAACCTTGGACTCAAAGCCCACAGCGTCGGAGCAATAGCGCTCGAGCATGGCCTCGTTGCACTGGAATGAACCGCAGGCAAGGAGAACACCCTTGGAGGCATTGAAGCGATAATACTTGTCGTCATCGAGGCTCTTACCAATAGCGGCAATAACGCGGCCCGACTCGTCCTGGATGAGCTTAACGCCGGGCATGCCAAAGTAGAAGTCAACACCATGAGCAGGAGCAGCGGCCTCAGAAATGGCATTCAGCGCGTCGACATAACCACGAGGCTTGGGACCGTACTCAAGGGTATGGATGGCAACGTTGTAGCCGCCAAACTCCCTTGGAGCGATCTTGTTGGTGTTGGGCTCAATACCAGACTCGACGGTTGCAACCTGATAGACAAAGTCAATAGCAGCGCCGGAGTAGTCAAGAACGTTCTGAAGAATGTGCTGGTCAGTGCGGTAAAGGTTCTGGTCATTCCACTGCCACTTATAACGGCCGAGACCTGCCGGGTCAGACTCTTCAGGAACAAGGCCTGATGCGCCCCAGCCGCCCGAGATGCAGGCATAAGCGTTCTGGAGAAGGGCTACCTTGCCAACGCCGTTGCAAGAAGCTGCCATGGCCGAGATAACACCGGAGTTGCCGCCACCAATTACCACGTAATCATAGTCGTAAGTCTCGGCAATCTGATCCTCGGGGATGTCCTGCCATACAACACGCGATTGCGCAAAGAAGTCATAGTTATCAAAAACCGGGGCTTTTGCCTCAGCTTCATCAGCTACAGCAATAGCGCTTGATGCAGCAACAGCAGCACCTGCGCAAGCAGCGCCTTTTAAGAAATCCCTACGCGAAACACTCATGATACTCCCCTTTCAATTGAGTAGCCATGCCATCATGTAAAATGGCGAAACTATTATAGTGCACGTTTGTAAAGAAATCTACACTTTTTCTCAACAAGGCCCTTCTGCGTATGACAGGGTAACTGTTCCAAGGGGACAGTTTTTAACCGCGAGGACCACGAGTAGCGCCACCGGGGCCCATCATGCCGCCGCCCATACCTCCGGGACCCATCATGGAGTTCTGGATAGAGGTCACCTGCTGCCCGTTGACAATCACGGTACCGCCGGTAAACTCTGAACCACGATCAAAGTCAAAGGCGAAATTCGCAGTAATGTTGATGGTACCGCCGTGAATATAAAGGTAACCATTAGCATCGAGCGCATCTGTATCTCCGGCACCCATGACAATCGTAATGTCACCGCCGTTGATCTCTATGGTCGGTTCATATGAGACAGATTTATTTGAGGCATTAATGCCGTCGTCAGAAGCCTCGATAGAAACAGTACCACCATTTATCTGGACATACGTAGCTTCAATGCCTTCAGAAGAAGAAATGCTTATGGTGCCGCTGTCAATTTGAACGGCCGGAGTTCCCTGAATACCGTCACTCGAAGCAATAATGTTCATGGTACCGCCGCAGATGTAGATAGTACCCTTGGTTGAATCATCATCATTCTCGCAATGAATACCGTCTTTGAGCGACCAGATTGAAATTGAACCGTCTGCAATTGAGACTGAATCATTGGCTTCTATGGCATCAGCTGTTGCAGCGATTTCATAGGTACCGCCGGTGATCTTTAGATCATCCTTGCAGGAAATTCCATTGTCGGAAGAACCAATAGTGAGCGTACCCAGACCATTCAGCACCAGGTCATCCTTTGAGAAAATAACCGCGTCGGTATTGGTCTCACCGTCAGCTACAAAGGTTCCCATAACGGTTAACGTATTTGCGGTGTCCTTTGCTGTGGTAATAAATACCTTGTCTGCCGAGACAACATAGATCGCCGGGAAGTCGTCATTCTCAATAGTCACACCGTTAAGCACGAGCTGAACTTTTGCATCTTTGGTTGTGTTTACCTTGATGGTCGCATTGGCGGCCGAGCCGCTGATCACATACACACCTTCCTCGGTAATGTCAAGTGTGGTGTTGTCTGCAACCGTGAGATACTTGGCATCGGTAAGATCAGCTTCCTGGCGCAAGTCACGCTTGCTAAAGATATCGCTCGTGTCGAGAAGCCCGCCCTCAACAACGGTGTCTATTGAGGTAACTACGGTCTGAGTTTCTCCGCTTTCAGAAGAAAGATAAAGGTTTGCAGAAGATGACTCGCTCGTAATTGCAGCCATCTGGGACGAAAGATCATAGACCGGCGCGGTGTTCGCGGTATTCTGAGAAGCTGCAGCGGTTCCGCATCCGGCAGCCGCAACCGCAAATGCAACAACAGCCAGAGCAGCGGTTCCGCGGGAGATCAGGTTGGTTTTCATGACAGTGCTCCTTTCAAGAGAAGACCTTAGCGCCTTCGCTTTTATATTGAGGCTATCATACGAAGCACAGCTGAATGATTCCTGAACGAGTGAAAAGTATTTTGTTCCTACCAAACGCACAAAAAACCTAAATGCTTTCAGGAAAGAGCACAACCCATCACTTCGTCCCCTCTTTATCTCCAACTGCATAGCTTGGATTAATTGGATTAATACCGTGCAAAATGGGTACTTTCTGTGCATATCATTTACGCGAATCAAGGTTTTTTGAGTAATGACCGGCAGGTCTTGTATGCGTGGTATAGTATTGGCAATGAGATTGTTGCTCACAGAAAGGCGGTAGAAGCATGATTGCCCAGGTTAGAGGATTCGCAAGAGTTTCTCGGCATGGTTATGATAGGCTGCAGCACATGCTTTGTTTGGCTGCTTGTATAGTCATGGCTGCTCTTTGTATTGGCGCCGGGCCAGCGTTTGCCGCAAGTTCTAAGACTGATACACAGAGGGCTCAAGCGCCTTCTAACATCATTCTTTATACCGTTTATGAGCAAATGGGCTGGGGCGACCGGGTACAGGTTGGCGCTCTCGATGAAGACGGTGTTATTTGGGGGCAAATGTATGACAGCGGCTATAAGCAAGGGTGGGAATACGCCCTTGACAAGCAGCTTGAGTACATGACGACGCCCGGTAATCTCGAAAGGCTCGGCAAGCTTGACTCAGAGTCACTTTTTGTACTCAAGGGCCTTGTTTCCGGTGTTGAAGACCAGGGTACAAAACCTGCAGGCGGTGCAAACGATGCCGGAGTCGAGAAGAGCTGGGCGGTAACTTACAGCAAAGACGGGACCGCAACCCGTATTCTTTTGGGAGCATCGGGAGACAGCGTATTCGAGAATTTTGACCCTGATGCCCAGGCGCTCTATTTGTATATGCGGGTTATCTTCCCGTTTGTGACCCGCTATGCCGGCGGAATTGGGCCGGCAGGGTATATCCCGCAAAACCTTTCGACCTTTTTGGGATACAGCACACTCGGACTCGAAGACGCCACCGTCATTGCATATGAAATCGACTGCGAAGCAGGTCCTCGTGAGATCGAGATCACCGGCAGCGATATCGCCGGTATAAAAAAGCTCGCCACACAAGGCAAGGTTTACGGCAAATCCAATGCCATGAGCTTAACCGGCGGCACTACCGTGTACTCATTCTATGATAAAGACGGCAATCATCTTGCATCAATCGAGCTGTACAGAGGTCTTTTGGTAACCAATGACGGTATGTACTTCCTGAGCGAATACACTCCGCCAACCAGCCTTATGCAAGAAATCTACAGCACGATGCTGAGCATTAAAAACAGCAAATAGGTTACACGGGATCCAATGACACGGGGCCGGGTTCCGGTTCTATCTTCTCTGCCAGCTCTTCTGTAAATTCTTCGATATCTTGTTTTATGGTTTCACCGCATTGCTCGATGTCCTCGCGCGCCTCGTCGAGGACATCGTCAAGCCCCTCTTTAAATACCTCGGGAATTGATGATACGACCGTTGCAATGAGAGAGCGCACTGTCTTCATCACAAACTTTGAGGTATCAGGGTCCATGGACTTTACTGCCTGCGATATTGTCCGGAAGTTTTTTACGAGTCCGCCAACCCACTCCTCTGTTGTGATAATCTCGCTCTTGCGCTTCATAACGCTTTCCACAAGTACATCGTAAAGCGTGTCAATGAGTTCTCTACGCTTTGCAATGTCGGTTTTTGCCAGCCAGGTATGGAGCGCGTGATCAGTAAAAGCCGCGCTTGCCGAGAGTTTCTCGACAGGTAAAAAAGCTCCGTCTTCTACAAGCCAGGTAAACGGGTTATGTTGCATAACACCCTGACCTTGGCTTTTAATAATCGAGAAATCCTCGTGATTCTCAAGCAAAAGACCCACAAGCGATGACTGCGGAATGGTTTTGTCAACCCTGTCCTCAATGGCCTTAAAAGCAGCGCTCGCAAAAAACTGCTCCATAAACCCGGGGCCGTCATGCGAAAAGGCTTTTGCCAAACGCTTGCGCACCGCTGGTTTGCACGAAGCTGCCGCGTAAATTGCGAGATTACCGCCTTTGGAATGCCCGCCGGTCATAAATTCACCGGGTATATACTTGGATGCTTCGTTCACATACCGCGCTGCCGACTTCTGCGCAGGGACGGGACAGGTAAACGCGAGATTCAGGTCTTCTTTCCAGCCCACAAGCGAAGCATCTGTTCCTCTAAAGGCAATGTACGAAAGATCGGGAGTTAATCGCAGCGTCATTGCCGAGAATTGCTTTTCTTTCTTCGCGTCATACTGCTCACGGTACGCACAAACCTGTATATCACGATACCTGGGGCTTGCTACCATTGCAGTGAGAAGTTCCATACTTGAGCTAATATCCCACATGCCGCCCATAAGATCATCAAAATACTCTGCACAAAACAGATCTGCCAGCCGCATGCCATCCCAGGTTCGCGTCATAGCGAAGCGGTCACAATCCGGAATTTTTGTATATGAAAGCCAGGACAAAACAAGACTGTCTACCCGGGAAAACGGAAGCTCATCAAACGTATTGAGCATAGATTTGGCATAATCGACAATGGTAGACATGCACATCCCTTTGGTTTCCGGTTGCGGCTTTTATCAACAAATCCCAATATAGTTTAGCACAGCCAAAACTGCCAAATTGTGAAAAAAGATCATCACAGTATGCAGAGATGCGATATACTTTTATTTGGATAGCATATTGTCCCCGTACGGAGGCAAGCGTACTATCCTCATAAAGCGGTACATTGGTGTTTGTCTTGGAATGCCGATCAAAGGAGGAATGATCATGAATACCCAAGGCCGCACATCTCCCCTGCGCCGGAGCAAATGTCTGTTTGCTCTCCTGGCAACATGCATGGTTGCATTTTGCCTGGTATTTGCTTCATTTGCATATGCAACAGAAGGCGCTTTTACGTTTACCGGCGGGTCGGTAAGCGATACGTCCAGCACTCCCACAAGCATTAAGCTTAACAAAGAGGCATTCTCATTTGAAAGCGGAGAAGCCCGTTTGCTGACAGCAACTTCTGCAGACAGCACAGATGCAGCTCCTCTCGGTTACAGCGATGTTATTTGGACTTCTTCTGATCCCAAGGTCGCAACTGTTTTATCGAGCGGTGTTGTAACTGCCAACTCGCGCGGGACAGCAACCATTACCTGCACGCTTGCCAAAGACAAAAATGTCAGTGCGAGCTGCAAAGTAACCGTTACCGCAAATATCACGCCTGTTACCGACATTCTCGCATTCCAAAGCACGCACCCCTATGATGCAGATTCGCGCGATCTCTGGACATACTATAATCCCTTTGCTGCCTCAATTATCCTTACCTTTGACAGCAAGACCAACGTTGAGGAAGGCTTTGATTTTATTGAAGTAACTGATGACGAAGGCAAGATCTACGGCCGCTTTACCGGCACTCAGCTCGCATCAGACCAGGTTGAGGTTCTGGGCGACAGCGCATGGGTACGTCTTGTGGCCGATTCTTCCAACACAGAATGGGGCTTTGCGGTAATCTCGGTCGAGCCGGTTATTTATGACGGCTGGTATGAATATGCCGGCAAAACTTACCTCTTCCTTGGCGGAGAAATGCAAAAGGGCATGGTAGAAGATGGCGATTTAATACATCATTTTGACGAAACTACCGGTGAATATCTCGAGACAACATCCGTAGCTCCAACGCCCTCCTACCCCGTGCTTCCTGATGCCGGCGGTCCTGCTGTATACAAAGTTCCTTATCTCTACTTCATGGATTACGACGACGCTATGGCAATACTGAACGCAATGGGCCTCAATGTTATCGAAAACTGGATCTATGACGACGCTTTTTATATGCCCTACGGAACCATTATCTATCAGAGCAGGCCTGATGGCGCAGATATTGCAGCGGGCGAAGATTTTCTTATTAATATCAGCTTGGGGCCGGGTAATGTAACGGTTCCCAATCTTCTGGGGAAAACTCCTGCTGACGCCAACGCCATTCTTACCGAAGATCATCTTGTACCTATCATAGGTGGCGGTGCTCCTACAACAGATACCAGCCTGTTGAATACCGTAGCCTGGCAAGAGCCAATGGCATATACTGAAGTCCCCTACGGAAGCAACGTGATTCTCCATTTCTATACCAACGAATAACGGTTGTGAGTGTGCAGAAGGCTAAACCGCTGGACACTCATTAAGCCGAGAAACCCGCGTTTCTCACATAAGACCACCTAAAAAGGGCTGTATCAAAAAGATACAGCCCTTTTGTTCTATCCTCTGTGACACAGGGTCGTGCTTTCTGTCATGATTGACAAGGGAGGCGGTTTGATCACATTTCTGATACCTGCCCCGGAACTTTCGGAATTTATGCGCCAAACTTCATATTGTCGGCTACGGTCTCACCGCCGGGACGATACACATGGCAGTTGTCGCAGGATTGAACAGCAACAGCGATCTGCTGAGGTGTATTTGCGGTGCTGCCGCCGTGCATAGGATCAGCGGGGTTCCACCAGCCAAGGCTCTCCTCATTGATTGCCATCTCGGGATCAGCGAGCGCCGGGTCATAGCTTGCAAGCGCCGGAGCAGCGCCTTCTACAATAGGATCAGGATCGATGGTACCGTTGAGAGCGCTCTCGGCAGCAACATAGCCAAAGGTTACCGCACGGCCAATTGAGGTACCGGGGATATGACGTGCATAATTGCCGGCAAAGAAGTTACCGCTCGCATTGCCGCAGGCAAAAAGACCGGGGATGGGACAGTCGTTCTGGTCGAGAACACTGCAGTTACCGTCAATGGTAAGGCCACCCACCGTGGCAAGAATATTGGAGTTGCTCGTGAAAGCAAAGAGCTTGCCGCCGGTAAACGGCATGGTTACCATAAGGTCGCGGCCAAGTTCCTCGTCGACGCCCTTCTCGAATGCGGCTGCATATGCCTCAAGGGTTGCGGCAAGGCCTTCTCCGTCAATGCCGCACTTCTCGGCAAGCTCCTGAGGGGTATCTGCCTCATAGAGCCAGCCCTTGCTCTCGAATTCCTCAACGGCGTCCTGCATACCGTCATACATGCCCTCGTCAAAGATGTACCAGCAGTTCTTACCAAATGCCGGCTGAGCGTTCTGGGCGTTCGAAACACACTGGAAGGGCAGGTCCTCGCGTACAAAGCGCTTGCCACGGCCGTTTACGAGAATGCCAAAGTATACGGCGTTCCAAGTACGGTAATCGCAGAACGAATCTGGCGTACCCCAGCGGAAGTTCATAACCGGCTGAGGAACCGGGTCCATACCGGCGCCAATGGCGAGCGCCATCATATGACCGTCACCGGTGGTGCCCCAGCCCGGGTTCCACCAGCTCGAAGTTACATAATCTTCGGGACGGGTCCAGGCCTCCATAAGACGCGGGTTGCAGTCATAACCGCCGGTCGCGAGAATAACACCCTTGGCGGCCTTTACGCGGAAGTAGCCTTCTGCATCCTTGGCAATGACGCCGGTTACAGCGCCGGATTCATCAGTGGTAAGCTGAACAGCGGGCGTCGAGAAACGCATGTCAATGGTGTCATAGGCGGTCTTGGCAACATCCTGCATCTCGAGGCAAACATAAATACCGCTTAAGCCTGAGCGCCAACCGGCACTTACCGGCAGACAAGGAGAATCATAAAAACCGAGCTCAGAGTCAATAATGGGAGTCATGGCCGGGAAACCGCAGCTTGACGGAGCCTGCTCTACCTTGGTGATAATAAAGCCGTTGTTGCCCTTGTCGAGCATTGCCTGCCAAAAGTCGGTTGCCTCGCCGGAGCGGTTTACATAGGTCTGAGCAGGCTCGGGGCGGGTGCGGTAATAAGCCGAACGCAGAATCTCGTCGAGAAGAACGGTCTTATCGATCTCGGTCCCCTCCTGGCACTTTGCACCAACAGCACCAAAGCACTCAAAGCATCCGCGGCCCTTGGTCATTTTCTCGAGCAAAAGAACCTTAGCGCCCATATCAGCAGCCTTGAGGGTAGCGGTCAGACCGCCAATACCGGCGCCAACAACTACAAGATCAAACTCTTCTTCGCGAACAATCTCGCTCTCGGCAATCTCACGTGCCTCAAAAGCGATGGGACCCTGGGGACCGGGGCATGTTGCTTTGCGGCCGGGCATAAGGTTAACACCATCAGCATAAATGTTGAGATAATCTGCCTCCTCTGCCATAGGTGCAGCTACAGGGGCTGCCTGCTCGCCAGCCATAACACTGGCGGCACTACCTGCAACGAGTGCGCCTGCAGCAATACCTGCTGCCGAACCCTTTACAAATGAACGACGCGAAACTGCCATACCATCCTCCACTCCGTGGTAAAGCGGCTTTCTGTAAAAGCCGAATTCCTGAAGTTTTATTGATAAAACTTCTTTACTTGTAATACTGTACGGTGTACAGTATTAAGTATTGTATACTGTTTGTATTGAATTGTCCACTGTTTGAGGGAAGAAATTTATGGCAAAACCCGGATCGCCCGCATCATTAACACCGCAGCAGATTGCAGAAGCAGCACTCGCTCTGGGCGACCGTATTGGAATAGAGAATGTGTCAGTACGCAAGCTCGCCGCTGAACTGGGCAAAACGCCCATGGCGCTCTATACCTATTTTCCTTCAGTCAAGCACATTCATGAAGCAGTGCTGGAACTCGCTTTTAAAGAGGTTGATGCCGACCCCATCCCCGGTGAGCGCTGGGATGACACTATGCGCCGCACCATGCGGTCTATCAGGGCAATGTATCATAATCATTTAAACTGTCATCTAATAAAAGCCGAAGGTTTTGGCTACTCCCCCGGCATGCAGGAGCACACCGCGCGCATCTACCGTCTCCATGAAGAACAGGGTATTCCGCCCGAGATTCTCCGCAGGGCCTGGCAGGTCATTGACGCCTTTTTGGGCGGGTTTATCTCGGCAGAAACAGACGAGCTCACCGAGAATCCCTCAAAACCTGAAGCCAACGGACGCGTCTGGATGGAAACAGCAAAACACGCCTACAGCGACCAGGCATTTGACGAAGGCATGGAGATCATCCTCGCAGGAATCCGCTCCATAGCAGCCCCCGATCCCTGCGAATGGAGAACGCCCATAAAAGCTTAAATATAAAGAAACTACCGGTAACCAAAAAGAATTGCGAAAACCTCTCGCCAAGGAGCGGTTGACAAAAAGGTGACGATCCGTTGTCTGAGAAGCACCTTTTGCGTATCTCAGCAAGAGCAGGATGGCAAAAAGGTGACGATTCGTTGTCACAAGACCTCCTTTTTAGCCTTTTGCTGTTGTAAAATGGCAAAAAAGTGACGATTCGTTGTTTCAATCAACCTACAACGAGAGCGCCTCTCGGTTTACCAAAGATAAAATACCAGTTAAATGGATTTTACGAGATTAATATATATTTTCTGAAGACGTTCACTGACAACGAATCGTCACCTTTCTGCCAACCGGCTCTTGCTGAGAAGCCCAAACGGGTCTCTCGGACAACGAAACGTCACCTTTTTGCCAACCGGCTCTTGCTGAGAAGCCCAAACGGGTCTCTCGGACAACGAAACGTCACCTTTTGCCAACTGACTCTTGCTGAGAAGCCCAAACGGGTCTCTCGGACAACGAAACGTCACCTTTTGCCAGCCAAATCGAATGAATATGCCAAAGGTACGCTAAGGTAATAGTTTGTTTGACATTTACTACTCTGATATCATTTTGTTTGCATGAAATGCTTTTCTCAGATACTTTCTATGAGATCAATCAATTCCTGTTTGGTATGAATATTGAGTTTGCGATAAATATTGCGTGAGTGTGTGCGGATGGTATTGAGCGATATGCCCAGCTCATCACTGATACTGGGAAATGTATGACCTCGTATGAGGAGTTCCAGGATATCACGCTCGCGCGGAGAAAGCCCGTACTTATCGGCAAGGAACGCAAGTTTATCCTGCTGGGTTTCTTTAGGAACCTCATCCCCTGGTGGATCAGATGAAGGTACGCGAAAACCGCGCAAGAGGCTTTGGCTGTCAAAGAGGGTCAAAGCGAGAGCGATAACCAGTACAACAGCCATAACAGCACATAATGTGCTTAGATTATCGAGTATTTGAGGCGCAAAGCCAACGACGGTTTCGCCTGCTGCTTGTCCAAGAAAATTTGGAAGTGATTGCAAGGCGATATGGCCGGCACCAAATGCGGTTATGACCGGCAGTTCGCCTCTGAATATCGTGCTTACCAAAAATACCCAGATAAGTACTATGAGACAGCGCTTTTCTGCCACAATAACGAGTACTTGGGTTTGAGGGCTGATCCAACCCATCGCGGGTACTATTACCAGCGTTGCTAATAGGATAAGAACAAAAACAAACCAAACCGGTAAAAAATCTTTACCTTTTATGACAATACCCCAAACAACAGCAAGCATCAAAATGGCCGATGCAATAAGCGCAATACCGGTACCCTCGAGCCCACTAATGATGGGGTATGCAATGCTTCCCATCCGTTCAATAAAGGCCCCCACCAACGAACAGCAAAAGAAGAGAAAAGCTACCCGCCAGGGAACATCAGCAAAGAGAGATTTGAACATAGATAAATACGGGAAAGGTGTATTGTCGCTTTGTACTTGAGCGGTTCCGTCAGTTTGCGGAACCGGTTCTTGGGATAAGAGAGATATATTGGCATCTTGATAGACTAAGCCTCTCATACCAGTATTGGCTTTGGAGAAAAACTCTTTGCTTGCCATATACCAAAACAAGCACGAGAGAAGAGGCATTGCCGTGTTAAAGATCACTACGCCCCATGGCATCAAAAACGTTTTGCAAAATTGAAAGAAACATCCCGCAAAGAAAGCCGCAGGGATTATGAGGTATGAAATCTTTGACGGAATTTTGCTGATTGCCGAACCCCATCCAAGCATAATACCTGCTGCAGAACAGCCCATGACAATGGCGCCTATATATGCCACTACAACAGGAAGAACAAAAACGGGTGCAAGCATAACAGTAAGTGTTCCAAATGCCCCAACCACGCCAATAACAACTGCAAGTAACCGAATACTCCGGATCTTTTGAACCAGTAGAAAACCGGTTTTAATATCAGCAATAATAATAATTAAAGTCGTCAAGACCATTGCAAGAATTGACACTGGAAACAGTGCGTTTGAGGAACTGTTAAACGCAGCAACACGGTACAGCTCTGTAGCAGGAACCATTGATTCTACGAGAATTGCTGTAACGCCTGAGTCATAAAAGGTCATCGACAAGCACCAATAGCAGGCAAGACCAAACAGGATGGCCATGGTCTTTAACAGAGGGATATGTTGAGAATACACCTTAACAGATGAAATCTCGTATTTCATTCTGATTCATCACCTCCTTATAACCCGGATATCAGTATATCACGATAAACGAGCAACAACGCGTGTTCTCATCTTATTATCATACGTTAAAATACCAGCTAAAGACGCTTCGCATGAAAAATGCGAATTGCAATCCAATCTCTTTTGCATAGTATTGTCCTCATGTTGCTACACAGCAACTGCGTATTTGGGGTATTACTTAAAGAAAGGTTTTAACTATGGCTAATGTTTCGAGAAGGACTTTTTTAGGAACCGCTGGCTTGGCAGCAGCAAGTGTAGCTTCAGGAGCAGCTGTTGCGGTAGCAGATGAAGTATCGCAAAATATTGTTTGGGATGAAGAAGCTGACATTGTTATTCTGGGCTTTGGCCTTGCTGGCATCAATGCCGCAAAAGTTGCCGGTATTGATGAGGGCATGAGCGTTATTGTACTCGAGAAAGCTCCCGAGACCTACGCAGGCGGTGCCACCCGTGTTAACGGCGGAACCGCAGCCCTTCTGGGCGCCACGGCACTTCTCTACGGCTCCTTTGGTGCCATTGACCAGGATCTTTATGATGCTATGGCCGCAGAAGACTCCGTCTTCGTTAATTGGTTTACCAATGAAGTTGGCGTTAACCGCGTGAATGACATGTTCATTGACGGGTACGGACGTGCACTTTGGGAAGGCACCTCGGCCAAGGTGCTCGAGAGCGAGAATATTACCGTACATTTTCTGGCGCCGGCGCTCAAGCTTATTAAGGGTTCAGATGGCGAGGTACATGGCGTAAAGGCATTCTTTGACGAGAAGGAGCGCTTTGTTAAAGCACGTAAGGCTGTTATTGTGTGCACCGGCAGCTACGTAGGCAACAAGGAACTCGTATGGGGCAGCCATTACCCATATCTTCCTTATGAGATCTGCAATTCTCCCTACAACGAGGGTGACGGCGTGTTTATGATTGCCGATGCCGGTGGCGCTGTTATGAAAGACACTTCTCTTGCCCTCGAATTCTTTGGTTGGGCAATGGAGCCGGCAAGCGCCGAGGTTGGAACTGCCATGCTCATGGAAGACATGAACTGGCGCCAGCAGGACTTTACCCACGCGCGCATTTATGTAAACAAAAACGGCAAACGTTTTATGGCCGAGGATATCGCCGACACCCATGACCGCACCACCTACCGCTTCACCGATTGGGCCGGAATTCCCGGTAAGTCATATGCGGGCGGCGCCGGTAATGGCTATATTAACCTCCCCATGTGGGCGGTTATGGACTCCAAGGTTGTTGACGCCGGCTGCTTGTGGATGTCGCCCGAATGGTCGCCTGCTCATGTTTACGGCTGGGGTTCATGGAGTGAAGACAACCAGGCCGAGGTCGAGAAGGGCTGGCTTCTCAAAGCCGACACTCTCGAGGAACTTGCTGCCAAAATGACAAGCACAGATCCTGTAACCGGTGAACCGGTTGCCGTGGATGTTGAGGGCTTTTTGGCAACGGTTGAGGAGTATAATGCACTCTGCGCATCGGGCGAAGAAGACCCGCTTGGCAAGGATAAGGCTTATCTTACCGGCATCGATGCGGGCCCCTTCTATGCGGTTGAGCTGGTACCCGCCCTTGGTTATACCAATTCGGGCGTACCTTCAAACAATAATTCTCAGGTTCTCACCTGGAACAATGAAGTTGTACCCCGCCTGTATGCTGCCGGTGACGTTGGACAAGGCATGCGCTGCATCATGCTTACCATGAACGGCTGTGCCGCCCGCGGAGCAATTGCCGCCCGTCATGCCGCAGGTTTGGAGAACTGGGAATAGCCCGTTATTCATTGATGTTCGGCCGAGAAACCCGCGGGGGTTTCTCGTAACATAAAAGTTTCACCACAGAAAGGGAGAAGTATGAACATGGATCGCAGGCAGTTTATTAAGGCAGCAGGGGCTACCGTTGCAGCAGGTACCGCGCTTGCAAGCGTGGCTATAGCCGAGGAAGCAGCTCCTCAGGAGTATGAAATCGCCGAGACCCTCCAGGCCGACATGGTAGTTGTTGGCGGCGGTGGCGGCGGCATTGGCGCTGCAGCTCAGGCTGTTGAGAACGGACTCAATGTTATCATTCTCGAGAAGACCGGCTTTATTGGCGGCACCTGCTCACGCGCTCATGGCATTTTTGCGGTTGAGTCGAGCATCCAGAAAGAGGCCGGCGTTACCACCACGCGCGAAGAGCTCTTTACCAAGTGCATGGACTACCATCACTGGCTGGCCGACACCGACGTCACCATGACACTCTTCAAGAAGTCAGCCGAGACTATTGACTGGATGATTGACAAGGGTGTCACGTTCAGCGGCGTTGAGCGCTCCGGTGACTCCGAGCGCACCTGGCACAACCCCGTAAGCAGCGTGGGCGACGCGCTTGCCGTGCTCGAGGCTTATGCCGAGGAGAACGGCGCGATCTTCCTTACCGAGACTCCCGCTGTTGATCTCATCATGGAAGACGGCAAGGTAGCCGCAGTTATTGCCCACCGTCTTGAAGACGACGCATACATCAAGGTAGAGGCACCGGTTTGCCTCCTTGCCTCGGGCGGCTTCATTTGCAGCCGTGAGATGGTTGAGAAGTACACACCGTTTAAGTTTGACAACTTCTTTAACCTTGGCTCGGTTGGCCGCGACGGCGACGGCATCAACATGGGCCTCAAGGCCGGCGCACAGCTCCATGGTATGAGCGCACTCATGCTCGCCGGCGGCACCATTGAGTCAGTCGCAATGAGCGACCAGATTCGTATGGGCTTTGGCCGCAGCCCCATTCTCTGGCTCAACGAGAAGGGCAAGCGCTTCGCTGATGAGACCACTTATGGCAACTTCACGTTCTCGGGCCACATTATGTGCCTTCAGGACCAGGTATACTCACTCATGGACGACAAAGCGCTTCAGTACTTCATTGAGAATGGCGCCGCCTTTAACCATGGCAAGTTTGAGAATGCCCGCCAGGAGCTCGCCGAGTTCGCCAATACCCCCGAGCATCCGGATGTATTCCAGGCCGACACCCTTGAAGAGCTCGCTGAGCTCATGGGCCTTGACCCCGCAACCGTCGTCGAGTCAATTACAGCTTACAATACCTATTGCGATGAGGGTCTCGACAAGGACTACGGTAAGACCAACTGGCTCTGGAAGCTTGAGACTCCGCCGTACTATGCAGCCCGCCTCAAGAGCGCCGTTTACACAAGCGTAGGCGGTCTTAAGATCAACGGCAAAGCAGAAGTTCTCGATGCTGAGAAGAACCCCATCCCCGGCCTCTATGCAGCAGGCGGAGACGCAGGCGGCCTTTATGGCGACTCCTATGACGTTATTATCTGCGCAGGTTCTCAGGTTGGCGCTACCGTCAACTTTGGCCGCATCGCTGCAGACCAGGCTGTAATTTACCTGGGCAAGTAAGTCCTCCGGACAGCGCCGGTTAGGGACAATCCCGCCGGATAAACAATAACTGATTGAGAAGTGCACAGGGAACAAAAGCCCTGTGCACTTCTGGTTTCATGTCAAAATGATCGCAGAATCTTGCACCCTATGCACTTTTATTTGAGCGCTGCTAACAGGCCTTCACAGCCTGCCTGGATGTCTTTCCAGGTTGTTTCGAAGTCGCCGGTATACCAGGGGTCGGCTATATCCCGGGCGTTGGTACCGCCCGTTCCGCCGTTGGCGAACGCGAGAAGTTTGTGAACTTTAGCCTCCGGATCGCGCTTAAAAATACGGTTGATCGCGCTAATATTCTGGTCATCCATGCCAATGATATAATCCCAGTTCTTATATTCATCACGCTTGAGCTGGCGCGCGGTTTTGCCAACACAGTCAATCCCATGAGCAGCAAGCAGGCGCTTTGTGCCCGGGTGCACAGGATTCCCCAGCTCCTCATCAGATGTCGCACATGACGCAATTTTGAACTCATTTGCGCGGCCTGCCTTCATGACCATATCGCGCATCAAAAACTCCGCCATTGGCGACCTGCAAATATTCCCGTAGCAAATAAAAAGCACTCTGTACATATCGCTCACAGTCTCACGAATTGCTGATAATACAAATCCATCCCAGACCGACCCATAAAAAGGCTGCCGAGAAGCCCGCGCGGGTTTCTCGGCAGCTTACTACTTACCTATGCAGAACGAGTGTAGCGCTTAGTAATCCACAGGGTCGCCGGCTGCGGCTTTGCCTGCGGCGTAACCTGAGTAGCAGGGCCAGCCAAAACTGAAGCCGCCAAGGTCACTAAAGGCTGCGCCGCCCATAAGACAGCCAATTGACTCGGCGCCGGCGCAGTAAAGACCGGGGATGTAGGTGCCGTCGGGACGCAGCACTCGCATGTAGTCGTCAACCTCAATGCCGCCTACCGTTGAATACGGGCAGCCCATGCACTTGATGGCGTAATAGGGACCTTCGCCGAGCGGGTACAGGTATGCGGGATTCTTGTTAAAGAGCTTGTCATAGCCCACTTCGCAAGCGATGTCGTAGTCCTTGATGGACTTGGCCAAAAGCTCAGGCGCAAGGCCTGCGGCTGCAGCGAGTTCCTCAACCGTGTCGCCCTTAAAGATGAATCCGGCCTCAATACCTGCCTCGAGCACGTCGTAGATGCGCTCCATCTTGTAATCAACGGGAACAGGATAGTAATTAAAGTTCACGGCATAAACCGGCGTGGTCTTGCCAAGACCGGCAACGCCTTCTTTTGCGAGGACTTCGCACTGTGACTGGCTGAGAATCGCATAGTAATAACCGCCGGCTGAGACCACGTAGTTACCCATCTGGTTCATGTTGGTCTCGAGAACGTCCTCCGAGCGCCAGCGCTGGCCGTAGCGGTTGACGTTGAGCAGGCACGGAGCTGCATGGAGGGTGTGAGGAATCATGGAGTCATAGTCATTAAAGCCGGTAACGCTGCCTGCGGGCTGGGTAATGTGGTTGGACTCGCCACCAATGTGGAACTCGTTGGCGCCGGCTGCCCACATCATCTGAAGACCGTCGCCGGTGTCCTGTGCCATGGCAAATGCGGTCGAGAAGGACGCGTGGTTGTACTTCTCCTGCATCTCATTGTTGCCCATATAACCGCCGGTTGCAACAATGACGTTGGGAGCATAGGCCATAACCTGGGTTCCGTCCCATTTGATGGCCTTAACGCCTATAACGGCGCCACTCTCGTCCTGGATAAGCTCAGTCGCACGGGTCTCCATGATAACGGTGTCTACTGTGTCGCTTACGCGCTGCCAGCAGTCATGAGCCATGGGCTCAATGATTGAGTCTTTTGCATAGCTCAGTCCGGTTGCGCCGGGCCTGAACTCAAACTGGCCCACGTCGCAAAGGAAGTCCATGGCCTCGTAGCCCATGTCAATGAACTGGCGCACAAGGTTGCCCTTGGGATACCAAAGACCCTGCTTCATGGCGTCAGCAAAGAGAGCGTCATTGTCATCCTCAGTGAAGCCGGCTGCTTCCTGGAGCTTGGAGTGGGTGCAGCGAACACCGGTTGAGAGCGAACCGCAGCCACCAATACGGCCTGACTTCTCAATTTGGAGAACCTTGGCGCCTGCAGCAGTCGCACTTGCGGCAGCGGTGTTTCCGCCTGCGCCGCCGCCTACTACAATAACGTCATAGCCCTCGTAAACCTCTGCCTCGTTCTTTGCCGGGATTGGGCGGTCAAAAGCCTTGAGGTTGGCACCGGCCTGAGTAAGAGCGTCCTCAACAGCGGCCAGATAACCAAAAGAGGTAATGGTGGCGCCGCAGATGGCGTCAACATTGAGCGACTGGAACTCAACAATACGGTCGCCCATACGAGAGGTCACCGAGTCAAGAATCTGCTGGGCATCATTGAGCATGGCAACGGCATAAATAGCAAAGGGGTCAACGCTCAGATCAGGAATTACCTCGTTGGTGGCGGGGACGCTCTCAATGAAGTCGATGGCCTCGATAGCGTCTTCGCTTACGGTAACACTTACGCGCAGGGTTCCGCGATGGCCCTTGCCCTCGCCAATGTAGGTGCCGGGCTTCATGCCGGCTGCCGGAACGTCAGCCAATGCAATTGCCGAGCCGGCCGCAGCGACTGCGGCAGTAGCTGCGGTTGCAGCAACAAATGTCCTGCGGGTCATGCCTTCTTCTGCCATAACTGGATCCTTTCTCACCAAGGCCAAGCCGAGAAACCCCCGGTTTGACCATCCGTTAAGACTGCAATTGCAATATTAAATTTTTCATATGAATAATATGTTAAGTTATACAAACATATTCATTCAAAATCGCGCCAAACTTGTTGTGCGAATCACCCAAGAATCTTCTCGAAGCGCCATTTTTGGTTGATATCCGGATACTTGGTGTGGTCGACTTCGCTCATGAACATGCTGTAGGGACGGGCCCACAGGCCAAAGGGCGGGTAGAGGGCTTCGTAAATCATGAGATCTTCTTCGCCTTCGCTATGCCGGGCCCGGCCAATAATGCGATACAGGTAGCGCTGACTCCCGTCGGTCACGGTTTCGCGCTTAAAGTTTGCGACAATATCGCCCGGTACAAATGTGCGTTCCTCCATACTGCTCCCCTTCTTTTTTAAACCGGGGCAAGAGACAATAGCCACCCGGTCTTAAATAAATCATTTCTGCTGCATAGTATATCAATACAGAAGCTCTCCGTCATGGTATACTTAGGAACAGGTATTGCAACATTGCAGGGTGATAAACAAAAGAACATAGTACCTGTTTATCACCCCGTGAACAGAAACTTAGGGTTAGTGGAGGAATTAGGAGTTTATGCGGGTTTCTCGGGAATATTTGGATCATAAGAAGCAGCAGATTGCACATGTCGCGATGCGGCTTTATTGCGAGGTGGGCCGGGACGTGCCTATGTCTCGTATCTGCGAAGAAGCAGGGATCGCAAAAGGAACCATATTCAGGTATTTCCCTACGCGTGAGGCGATGTTTAAAGAGATATTCGACAACTGTAAAGCCCATGCGTTTGAACTCGCCGCACAGGGACTTAACGTACAGACTGATGCGCAACAATCCAATTCTCAAATCCTTACCGCAATGGTACGCAGGGCTTTTGATTGGCCGCTTACATACCCGCTTGAATTCCAGTTTGTGGTTCTTTACACAGATGCCACGAGCTTTTTTGCCCTTGACGAGCAGGAGCCCGAGGGCCTCATCTTTAATATTTGGGGCAATACCCAGCTCAAAGAGATCGCTCAGCAGTGTCTTAAGCCGGGCATTGACCCCGTCCTGCTCGAGCGCTTCTTATCTGCCCAGGTAAACACCGCATGCCGCTACCTCATAAGCCGCCCTGCCCCGCTCTCTGAAGAAGAGATCAACACCATAGCAAAGACTATCTGCGACTCGGTGTTTACAGTATAAAAAAACCGGGAGGGACTTGCCGCTTTATGCAGGAAGTCCCTCCCGTTAATTTACCGGGTAAATTACTTACTCAGAAACCTTAGCCGGCTATGACCTTGTGGGCGTGGTTGGCGGCTACGCGGCCGGAGTTGATGTTGTTGGCGTTGCAGGTGCCGCCAATATTGATGGTGTAAATGTTGCGATAGAGCATGCAGCCGTCGGTACCAACAGCGTAAAGACCGGGGATAGGCTCCTTGGTGGCGGTAATTGCACGGCAGTTGATATCAGACTGGATGCCGCCTACACTCATGAGGTAGCACTGGTTCATCTTGACTACATAGAACGGAGCAGTCTCGATGGGCTGCATCTTAGCGGCGTCTTTGCCAAAGTCAGCGTCGGCGCCGGCCTTGCAGAGCTCATTGTAACGCTCAACGGTGGCAACAAACTCTGCCGGATCAATGCCGGCCTTCTCGGCAGCTTCTTCAAGGGTGTCTGCGCATACGAGGTCGGGCTCGTCGCCGGCTTCTACACATGCATCAATGCGGCCAATGGTCTCGGTGTCGCCAAAAGCTGCGAGGGTATTCTCGGCAATAGCGCGGTCAAAGACGCTGTACATATTGCGCTGGGTCATGGCTGGGACAGACTGCATCTCAAAGTTGCCGCCTGCGAAGCTCTCGTCAATAAAGCGGTCGCCGTCCTGGTTAACCCAAAGAACGTTGCCGCCCATACCAAACATGCCGCCGCCCAGGAAGAGGGCCGTGAAGTTATCAGCCTTCCAAGCAAAGGTCAAACCCTGGCCAAGCACGTTGGTGGCGTTGTAGCAGGAGTTCTGTACATAGTTGCCGGCGCCTGCTGCGAAGGCCATCTCAAGGCCGTCGCCCACATGATGAGGCCTGCCGTAGTAGGCAATGTTGTCCCAGTTCCAGCCGCGCTGGGCCATGAACTTGGGGTTCTGAGCATAACCGCCGGTAGCAAGGATGACTGCCTTGGCGTTGATCTGGATGTCATGGCCGTTTGCGTCGGTTGCATAAATGCCCTTAACAACGCCGTCCTCAATCACAAGGCCGCGGCCGCGGGTCTCAAAGAGCATCTCAACGCCGAGCTCCTCAGCGCGGGCGGTCATTTGAGGGATGTAACCGTCTGCGGCAAGGCCGTTCTTGAACCAGTGGAAGCAAGAAACAATGCAGGAACCAAGGTAGTTGTCAACTTCGCCCGAGAACTCAACGCCCTGCTCAATAAGCCAGGAGATGTTGTCGGCGGAATTATTGATGAGCTTGAGCCAAAGAGCGCCGTCTGAGATCATCTGGAACTCGCTGAGCTCGGTGCGCACAACCTCAACCGGGTCAATCTCAATACCGGCTGCCTTTTGCATGTCGGAACCAACACCAAAGAGACCCTCGACGCCGTTCAGGCCGTTGCCGCCGGTAACGTCGGTTACCTCAATGCCAATAACCTTGTCGCCATTGTTGGCAGCCTGTACTGCTGCGGCAAGGCCACTCATGCCGAGGCCCACAACGCAAATGTCGCAGTCAAGTGTCTGGAATACAGCTTCTGGGGTGTAAGGAACTTCAGCGTCAGACTCGGCCTCAGCTGCAACTGCCATGGGCACGCCCACAAGCCCGGCACCTGCAACAGCAGCCATACCGGCGGCACCAATAAAGTTCCTGCGTGTTACGTTGTTGTTAGCTAACATGTAATCCTCCTAGGATACCTGTATAAAGAGCCGCAACCTTACCGGTCGCGACTACGGCCTCGGTCTTATAATGACCGTACAGTCATTATAAGACCGCATCATCAGAATGTCAAGATTTTGTCCGCGTAAGGCGTGAATGGGTACATCAGCGGGGCTATATTTCCCCAAAGGTTGTGTACATCTCATCAGCATGGCGCATGATAGTGGGGTCAAAAGCATACGCAAAGCGGGCAGCCGTTGAGTCGCCCACAACGGCGAGAAAGCGATCGAGAAGATCTTGCCGAGGCTCGATTTGGTCTTGGGTCCCCTCGGCATAAGCGCAGCTTAACTCGGCAAAATAGTCTGAAAGCTCGTGGGCATCTGTTTGAGAAGCCCCGAGACCCAAAAGCATAGAATACATGGTGTTGTACTGTACACGGTAGGTAAAATTTCGCCCGTACTGCACAAAATCAAGCAGATCAGGGTTGGCGCTGCCCGTTTTTTGGGCCCAGGCAGAAACATCAAGGTTATGGGTCATGTAGGTCACACTGCCGCTTTGGCCGGCGCCGTCAAATGCGATGTCTATGGTTGCAAACCGGTGCGGATAAATGGCAAGAGAAGCAGTAATGACATCAAACAAGCCGGAATTTGTAGCCATGATGCTTTGACCGTGCATATGCCCCGAGAAATTTCCTATCACGTGGTACTTCTCGTAAAGAGCTTCGAGCTCATGGGCGTTGTCTATCATAAGGCCGTTGTACCCGCCCGATCCAAGCAGGTTCTGATGGCTAAAACCCACAACACGCGCTCCGGCTTGAGTAGCATTCTTGAGCTGGTCTTCTGCCCACTTAAGCGTCGACGCAGGGAGTACGCCCATCTGCGGTACAGCATTGACATCCATAAAAAGCAGCCGTAACCGGGGGCTTGCCTCCCACATATAACTCGCAGAATCTTGATCTGTTGAGAGAGTTGGCGGAGTATCGAGACCAAACGCCTCATAATGAGTAAACCACTCTGCAGGAGTAAAGTGCTGGGCATCCGCATCATGAGTCCTCGTCAGGGCATCATGATTGCCGGGAATCACGAGCACAGGAATCCCCGCAGCAGCAATGCACTCAAGCTTGGGGAGAAAATCGCGATGGCTTTCCTTCTCGGCATTATAGGTGAGATCACCCGGCATAATAAACGCATGAGGATGCTGCCCAATAACAGCATCAACCATAGCATCTGCGATTGCGTCAGTATAAGAAGTAAGCATGGTGCCTGAGCTTATGACTCCCACATCTGCAAGCTTACCTGCAGCAATAAGTTCAGGCGACAGGTAATGGATATCAGTAGCAAGTATCAATGAAATATTACCATCATCCTGCAGTCCGGAAGAATCTTGGATTCCGTTATCCTGCCAGGGAGCAGCTTCATCGCCAAATGCACGGGAATATCTCATCGCAGGCGCCAAACCGGCAGCCGCCAAAGAACTCACCGCGAGCGCGCAAAACTCCAGGCGCGAGGGCAATCTGCCAAACCGTTGCTTTTGAATCCCGGCGCTCCCCCGCATTTGATCCTCCTTTAAATGGCTTGATACCCATTGGCGCATAAATGCCACACTGCCCAAATGAACCACAAACGAGCATACCACAACACAAGAACCGTCCCTCCGTGAGACAGCCCAAAAACACACCCATGCACAGAAACCGCTTTTTGCATGAGGCAGAACCTGCTACCGGAAGGACAAGATACCAGGATGCAAGTTATGACGGGCACTAGCATGACGGCAAGTCAACTCTGAAGGGCTTCTCGACGAAAGCCCAGATATTTTAAAACATTTGAAAAATGATCATGCTAGCGGTCCCTTGTTCATGGTCCGTCCCTCTCCGTCTAAACTGTATGACATTGGTCCACAACTATTTAATATATCTTAACAGGAAATCTGCAGCACCTGTGATGGTAAAACCGTATTCATCTCTGCTTTCTCCAACCGGTTTATTGACAACAATAACCTTTGTGACTTGGTCACGGAGAAGAATGTATGGTCTAATTTCCCGGTCTTTTGTCGCTTTATTTGAAATATCGAGAGATACTTGTATGTAATAGGAGCGGTTCCCCTTAGTTGCATAAAAGTCAACCTCATTAGTCTTTCTTATTGACTTTCCGTCGCTGTTCTTTTCAATAGAGTCAAACGTCCCAATATTGACGGTATAACCGTTATACTTCAGCTCGTTATATATTATATTTTCAAGCATCTGGCCTTCATCAGGAAAGGCAAAGTTCAGTCTTGCGTTTCTCAAGCCCGTATCGACAAAATAGTACTTTCTCAATGCGCCAATTTCTGCTCTTCCTTTTAGATCATACCGAGATGCCTCATTCAGCAGAAACGCGTTTTTGAAGTAACGTAAATACTGCTCAACGGTTTGTTTGTCTATATTTTCATGTTTGACACTCTTATAGGTATTTGATATCTTCTCTGCATTAAGTAATGAACCTGTTGAGGCGCTGATAATATTACAGAGCTCATCGAGGGATTCACTTCTTCTCAAATGATTGTGCTCAAGAATATCCCTGAAATAAGTTGTTTCAAACAAACCGGTTAGGTAGCTTCTTTTTTCTTCCTCCGGTTTCAAAACTGCAAGAGGCATTCCTCCATACTGCATATATTCATATATCGCTTCTGTTTTTGATCCCTGTTTGAAATTATAGTATTCCTCAAATGACAAAGGAGACAGGTGTATATGTGTTGCTTTATCTCTAAACTGTGTAATGATATCTGAAGAAAACATTTTGGAATTTGAACCCGTAACGTATAAGTCTATATTCTTTTCCCGGGAAAGTCCCAAGACAACATCGATAAATGAGATAACCTCAGCGTCATTTTTCTGAGCAATAGTATGTTTACCACCGGTTAATACAGGGTTAACTATGGTATAGACCATCTGTATCTCATCAAGAATAACATAGTATCGCTCATTGCTTTGACAGTACTCTTTTACATAGTCTCCCAACAATAGAGGATCTCTGTATCTCGCATTCCTAAAATCATCCAATTCAACCAAAAGAATGTTCTCAGCCTTAACTCCGTTGTTAATCAAGAACTCTCTAAAGATTTCTTTCAGCAGAAATGACTTTCCGCACCGTCTGATACCTGTAATCACCTTTGGAAAACCATTGTCTCTGTTATCAATAAGCTGCTGTAAATATGTATCGCGCTTAATCATGTAATCGCTCGTTTCGTAGAATTCTACATATTTGTTTAATATTAAAGGCATTATAGTTTGTTTTTTAATTGATAATTCCGTAGAATTCTACATTATTATCAATTATCCATACGACACAGTATCCTTTTGCGAACAATAACACCCGTCCATGTTGTCCGTTCACATTAGATACTTTTTTAAATGCGGGCCCTTTTGCTGAATATGTTGGTTTTACCGGTCAGGAAGTTAAAGCACTCTGTCAACAATATGGCATGCTTTAAACCGCTATACGGTTATTAAAGAAATGACCTCTGGTAAAGGTTTTGCAGACGTTGTATACATACCGCTCAAGCAAACAGACCCTGCTCTGATTATTGAGTTAAAGCGTAATGGTTCAACGCAAAGTGCCCTTGATCAAATAATCCAAAAGCGCTATTTTGATTCTCTTGACCAATATACCGGTAACTTGTTGTTTGTAGGCATAAACTATGACGAGAAAACCAAAAACCCATTCTTGCCAAATCGAGAAGTTCACCAAACCATAATATGTGCAACACAGTGTATTCGGAGTTTAAAGAGGACATCTCTCCAAAATGAGCAATCCTCCGTCCCTTGTTCATGGTCCATCTCTATGTCAGAGTTAAAACCTGACGCTTTGCAAGTTTTGACGAGTGCTAGCATGAGCCGGAGCAAAATTCGAAGGGCTTCTCGGCAAAAGACCGGGTAATATTATTCATTTGAGGATTGATCATGCTAGCGTCAGGTTTTTCACTTTGTCAGAATGTTATACTTATTTCAAAACAACTTGAGAGACGTCTCGGGTTTTTGGCAGATTCTGTAGGAGGTACTTGGTTATGTCCTGTACAACTATTCTTGTGGGCAAAAATGCCAGTTACGATGGGTCAACCATTGTTGCCCGCAATGAAGACAGCCCTTCGGGCAAGTTTACACCCAAAAAGTTTTGCGTGGTACAGCCCTCTGAGCAGCCACGCCATTATAAGAGCATCCTGAGCCATGTGAAGCTCACCCTTCCCAACCATCCTCAGCGCTATACGAGCCTCCCAGATGCAGTCCCCGTTGAGGGTATTTGGGCAGAAGCCGGCGTCAATGAGTACAACGTGAGCATGAGCGCAACCGAGACGCTGACCACCAATCCTCGCGTGCTTGGCGCAGACCCCCTCGTAGAGCTGGTTCCCGCCCAAAAGAAGAGCGAGAGCTCACCCTATACTGCCGAGAAGCCCGGCGGCATTGGCGAAGAAGACATGGTCACACTCGTGCTCCCCTACATTCGCACCGCGCGTGATGGTGTGAAGCTTCTGGGCGGGCTTCTCGAACGCTACGGAACTTACGAGAATAACGACATAGCTTTTAGCGATGTCAATGAGATTTGGTGGCTCGAAACTGTGGGCGGGCATCACTGGATCGCCAAGCGCGTGCCTGATAATGCGTATGTTACCATGCCTAACCAGCTGGGCATCGACTCCTTTGACCTTGACGATGCCTTTGGCGAGCAAAAAGAGCACATGTGCAGCGAAGACCTTGTCGAGTTTATGGCAAAGGCGCATCTTGACCTCACGCCGCGCGAGGATGTCTCGGCACCTGCGAGGGTCTTTAACCCCCGCGAAGCCTTTGGTTCCAACGATGACTCTGACCGCGTTTACAACACGCCCCGCGCGTGGGATATCCAGCGGAGCCTCAACCCTCATACCTGCACCTGGGAAGGAACCGGGGCGGATTTCACGCCTGAAGCCAACAATATCCCCTGGTCACGCGTGCCCGAACATCTGATCACCATTGAGGACGTAAAGTACGTCCTGAGCCTGCACTTCCAGGGCACACCGTATGACCCGTACGGACACAGTACTCCGGCTGACGCGCACCGTTACAGGCCCATTGGTGTGAACCGCAACGGCCAGCTCTCTGTAGTACAGCTCCGCCCCTATGCTCCAAAACAGGCCCAGGCCGTACAGTGGTTCGCCTTTAGCAGTAACGTCTTTAATGCGCTCATCCCGCAGTATACCAATGTGAATGAGGTACCCACTTACTTCTCGAACACCACAGCCCAGGTATCAACCGAGAGCTTCTACTGGGCAAACCGCCTGGTAGCCGCCATGGCCGACGCCCACTTTGGCCCCTGTACCCAGCATATCGAGCGTTATCAGCTTAAAGTAGGAGGCCTCTCTCAACAGCTCTTGAATGAGACTGACGCGCAGCTTGAAACACTTATAGAAGAGACCGAGGGCGCCGTGACCACTGATGCCAAAGCTACCAACCTCCTGGAAGCAGCCAACGAGCACATAGCCGCCATGGTGCGCACCCAAACCGACGACCTTCTCGACAAGGTCCTCTTCACTGCGAGCCTCGGCATGAAGAACGCCTTCTCAAGAAGCGACAACTAGCCCTTTACCGCGAGTTGTTAAGGAACGCATAAGAACGGGAGACTTCCCAAAACGGCCCTCGCGTACAGAAATCTCCCTTTCATGACAACTCAAACGCATTTGAGTTGTCAGATTTTCTTAATTTAACTTAAAATGCCGAGAAGCCCGCACTTCTGACCTGCGGGTTCTTCTCGGCTGGTTCTTTTTGTTCTCCTCGACAGACAACTCAAATGCGTTTGAGTTGTCATGAATCGGAAATTTCTCTGCATGAGAGGTATTCTTGAATAGTCTCCAAGGCGATTACCTTGAGGGTTCCTCTGATTGACTGACGGTTCAGAGGTTTGCTTGGCGAAGGCAAAGCTGTTTCTGGCCGTTTGCCCAATTAACCTCTGTTGGATTTCTTGAGGGTACCGCCGGTGGCCTGGAGGCGCTGGGGAGCGCGCTTGGCGGGAGCAAGACCGTTTTTGGCTGCCTTTTGGGCAGTGCGGGCCTTGAGAGAAACCGCAACCTTGCCGGGCTTATTCTTGGCGCGGCCAATCATACGCTTCTCTTTGGGATCCTCGAGCGGCGGGAGATACACGCCCTCGTTGATATCAATGCGCGGAACATCCTTGCGCTGAGTGTGGCGGTAGAGCGTAAACCTGCGGCCAATCACCTGTACACACTCGGCGCCGGTTGCCTCTACCAGGGCGTCTGCGGCTTCGCGAGCGGTAAGCTCACTCGTCTCGAGCACGGTGCATTTTACGAGCTCAGTGCCATCGAGAAGCTCGTTGAGCTGTGCAAGCAGGCCTTCATTGATATTATCTTTACCCACTATAAGCGTGGGCTCCATAGTATTTGCCATACCGCGCAAAGTCTTGCGCTGTTTGCTTGTAAGTGCCATGTAAACCAAACTGCCTTTCATAATACTTCATAAACCATGCAACAATGCCGAGCAGTGAAGTATCTGAGCACTTCGATCACAACCGCAAGCCAAATACTTACGCATTTATTGCAACATTATAGAATACATTCTAATTAATCAGCTTTAAAGTTGAGAATAGAGTATTCACATAATCCCCGCTGATACTATTTCTCGGACCAACCAACCAACCACAGGGTATCGTGAGAACGATGCTTACGAAATGATAACTTTTTGGCCCAAATGAACTATGACATATGATCTAAGTGTGCCAAACAGCCTAGCCTTTTGATATATTTGTTTCTGTTTTGGGGAATTTGATTATGGTCCGAGACCTATGTGCTGAGACCCTTGTTTTCAGGAGGTCTTCGAGAAAAGCTGTTATAAAAGCGCTTAGCGGGTGCGAGGACTGTTTGAGCGCGTCCTTTGCGCGAGTTCCGCAGCAACTAGGCGCTTTTATAACAGCGGGTTTTCTCGTCGACCTCCAGAAAACAAGGGTCTCAGCACATAGGTCTCGGACCATAATCAAATTCCCCAAAACAGAAACCCCCGCGCCAACAATAGGCAGCGAGGGTTTCTCAATCACTTAATCACTTACTTAACTGCACAGAGGCGCATATTACATTGCAGCGATGGTCTTGCCTACAAAGTAACCGGTTGCGCAGCAGGTTGAGCAGCTGGCGAAGGCCTGGGTGGTTATAGCGCCGCAAGCATACAGGCCGGGGATCTGCTCACCGTTGACGTCGAGAACCTGGTTGTCTCCGCCAACCATAAGGCCACCGGAGGTCTTGTAACGACGGACGTTGAGACGGAGTGCATGATACGGAGCGCTGAGGCTCTTGAGGTGAGCGACCTTGCCAAATGCCTTGTCCTCGCCGGCCTCTACGTAGCCGTCATACTCGGCGAAGGTAGCAACAAGGGTGTCTACCGGCACGTCCATGGCAACTGCGAGATCCTCGAGGGTATCGGCGGTTACATAGGCTTCCTCGTGAGCAACAATGTTGTTCTCGACGCTCTTGGCAACGCAACGGGCGTCAAATGCCTGCTGGTCAAAGATGACCCACCACTCGTTGTAACCGTTGTCGAGTGCCTTCTGAGCGGCGTCGTGGCTCTGGCCTTCCTGGATAAAACGCTTGCCGTTGGGGAGAACGAGTACCATTGGTGCCCAATAACCCCAGGTAGTTGCATTGGGGATGTCACCCATAAGGTTGCAGTATACGTATGAGGTCTCCATGCCGTCAATCATAGCGCCGGCAGCTGCTGCCATTGCATGGCCTTCGCCCATGCTCGAACCGGCAACAAGAGAACCATAATGTGCCCAGTTGGGGAGGTACTTGTTCATCATCCAGCCGTTGTCAACAAAGCCGCCGGTTGCAAGAACAACATGGTTGGCCTTGATGTCAACATAATTGCCCTCGGCGTCCTCAAAACGGCAGCCAATGACAGCGCCGTCAGGAGCGTCCTTGATGAGCGACTTAGCGGTGAGCTCATAGAGGAACTCGGCACCCTTGGCCTCGAGGTTCTCCTGAAGCGGGGTAAGAATGTTTGCATAACCGGTGCCAACGCCATCAGCAGGGAGAATAACACGGGCGAACAAGCGGGGAAGCTCTTCCTCGGTTGCGGGCTCCTGATACTTGCAGCCAAACTCGGCCTCAGAAACATCAACAAACTCGGTGTTGGCGAAGGTCTTGCCCTCAATCCATGCTGGCCACCAGTCATAATCAAAAGTCTTGATGTTGCTCTCCTTGCTGGCTTCCCAGGACTCTTCGATGGTGGTGGTGTAACCATAGTCAAGCTGGAACTTTGCACCGGTTGCGAACATGAACCAGCAGCTGAATGCGGAGTCGCCGCCCCAGGTTGCCTTCTTCTCGGCAAAAGTTACCTTCTTGCCGGCAAGGATGGGCTCCATACCTGCTGCCAGGCCGGAGATACCGGTACCAATAATAAGAACGTCAGTCTCCTTGGTAAAGTTGATGTCAGCAGCGCCAACAACATAACCTGCTGCGGCCTCATCAGCAAATGCTGCACCGGCAGTTCCGGCTACGAGGCAAGCTGCGCCACCCATTTTAACAATATCGCGACGAGTAAGTTGCATAATTGAACCCCTTCTTTATAAGATGCCCGCTTTCCTTTTGAGCGGACATCAAGGACAACAACGCTGCGAACTATACGCAAAGAAACCCGCGTGCGCATCACAGGTAATCTGTTAGTCCTGCTTTTACCTGCGTATATGTAAGTATATTTACGTGCGTTTCTTTAAAATTACATAAACGTGTTTTAACATACTTTTTAATATTTAGGACACGCCTAGGACACGAAAACGAGAAAAAGAGGGATGCCAAAACGACATCCCTCTGAGCAAATTACAGACGTATTGAAATCCTGTTTTATTCGTCACATTGTGTATTCTTTTTTGGATACAAGACTAATGCTTTACGCATATTAGCTCCTACTCATCATAGTGAGTAAGCGCAAACAGCGTATCACTGTCAACGCATCCTGTCGCAGGAATACCGTGTTCCTTCTGATACTCAACTATATTGTCACTAAGGGCCGTTGAAAAATTCCAGCTTTGCAAATCGAGATGGGCACCTTTGTAACCGCAACCTATCAGAGCAGCTTTGGTAATCCAGGAAAGTACATTTGCGCACCCGGTTTGCACCGGATACTTGTTAAGTAACCTTGCCATCTGCATGGTCCAGTTGCCATCACATACCAAGGTATTATCGCGCTGGCAAAGGAACCACTCTTGTGCCATCTTAATAAGAGGCACGGTTGTATGCCAGTCGTAAATGCCTGTAGCTTCAACGAGCTGATCATCGGGGCATCCGCGATTTGCAAGCTGAGTATTCAACATGAGCTGCATGAATCTGATATCAGGATCACACTTTGAAGGCTCATATTCTGCGTCTTCATAGTTAGGCCTTACAATATAGGCCACGCATGACCAATCCCTTGTCACACGCATAACCGAATTTGAAACATTGCCCTCGATGGTCTGAAGCCAACTACCGTGATTAGCTTCAACAATACCCACATGGTCAGTGACTCCGTTACCGTCCCAGTCAAATATGATGACATCACCTGGCTGCGCATCATAAATGTTGTCGAGAATAGCGTCGCCTGCATGACGGATGACAATATTGGTGTTATAGCTAGGATATCCGGGGCACTCAACACCAGCTTGATTCAAACACCATGAGACAAATATACAGCACCACCATATCTCAGAAGACGGTCCTGCTAACCAATCCTCGTCGAGAAGCTCAGCCATCCACCGGCCAAACTTAGAGCCTGGCTCAGGATCGTCGTCTGCACAATAGCCGAGCTGGGAAGCTGCAACATACAATACATCATCGATTTTGCTCATGCTCAGTTTCCTCCTTTGGCTTAGCGTAAGTAAACTCTTGTGGGATGTGATCAGTCTCATGCTCACCAATCTTTGCGCCTTTTGGGAGTTCTACACCTTCAGGGATGTTATTGCTCATCTGTGGTCTCCTTTACTTCTCCGTCAACTTCTGGTAATCCAGATAAGCTCATAAGTAAGCTTAAAATCGCTGCACCAGTTGCGCTTGATGCACACATAATCCAATCAACGCTACCAAGGGTGAATCCTACAACTGGTAGTGCCGCGACAAAAGCCTGTGCCCATGTTCTAAGTGCGCGAACACCCGCTGCCTTAAACCACCGAATCCAGTGATACTTAGTCTCTTGTGTCATTTTTTCGCTCCACTTCTTTTTCTAGCCAACGCACGCGCTCTTCCAGAGACGCCGTGCGCTCCATCACGCTGTTATGCTTTTCTACACGTAAGCTTAACTGTTCAACCTTGGCGTCGAGCTTCGCGATCTGCGCCGTAACGCCGCGTTGTGCGCCGAAGTACGCTAAACCGGCGGTAAGTATCATTGCAACAATACTAATGAAATTAGATGGCTCCATCTTTTACCGCCTATTCTTCATCTACCGAGTGAAACTGCCAAGTGCGAATATCAATAACATTAAATAGCTTGACCATTACGCCTGCACCTCCCAAAAATAAGTTGGAGTACCATTAGCCATGGTTGCTTTTAAGATGTAAGTACCGTTAGTCGTAGGCGCATCAGGCACCTTAGTCGCCGCAATCGTCGCTTGATTAAGCTCAAAGTACGGGCTAAAGTCATTCACGTCGATTAGCTCGTCTACTTCACCGGCTCCGCGTAAAATCTTTATAGTAAAAGATTCCGTGGTAGCAATAGTGTGATTAGTTTCATTCACAAATTTAAAGTACGCAAGATTAGTGCTACTCGCAATCTGTGACACCGCCGCCGGTAATATGCATGAAACAACGCTATCCGCTATAGTGCAATCCAGCTCGATAGACTGCGTAGGATTAGCCGGTATACATAACACCGCCGTAGTACCGTCGTTAAATGTAACTAGTCCGTTCTGATCTTTGTCTTTGATCGTGGCATGCAAGATATGTACTAACGCCTCGCCGCGCCTGATCGGTAGCGTAAAGTCACTACGTCCGCATTGCGTCGTTTTGTCGATGTAAAGCGTTAGGTTCCAATCCTGCACGCCGTCCACTGAAATATTAGGCAATCTAAATCACCTCCATTAATTAAAACCTACCAAGCGTAATAGTCATGCCACCGTAATAAGCAAAAACTCCGCTTGTATTGATCTCTATACCAGGCGCAGAGTAATTTCCGTTAACTTGCGTCGGTAAAGCCTGAATAAACGCCGTAGGTTGTCCGCTTAAACCGCCACCATTTGCGCCGAAATATACCGGCCAATAGGTACCGTTCGGCAAGCCTACGCCCCACACCATATATGTACCTTGCGCATCGTCGCAAACACCGAATATCATCGTCGCTATATTGCCTGAGCTTGTAAAAAACTTAATTCCGTTATATGTTTTGTTTTGGTACGTAAAGGTACCAATAGATGCATAATCAGTTGCGCTATTTCCAACCTTTGGCGAAATAAGTGCCTGTGTATTAATGTACTCGGAATTAATGTAAAGCTGCCCATTCTGCATGTAAAGGCCTTGTATTGCGCCGTAATTAGTAAGCTGATTAAATATAATCGGCTGCGTATCGAGCGCGAATATTTGGTTATTGACAGGTTTCGTCCAATCGGTAGCAAATATGCCCTTTTCGAGCTTGATACCGCAAATCTCAAGGGTTCCCAAGTTATCACAATAAACACCAATATAGAGACGGTACGGGTTCTTACTTGCATCGCCTTTGAATGTAAATTGATATCGCTGCCATGATGTATTCGTTATGGTGGTATTACGGCCAGTACCGCCACTGCCTGTGGTACCTGTTAGCGTATCTCGACAATTGAATGTAACCTGCGTGCCGCTTGTTTTGCGCGCCCAGAACGACAACGTGTAATCTTCGCCGTCTATAAGGTCAATGCCTGCGCTGTTACTATAAAATACCAAATCTTTATAAGTTGATACTTGCTTTACAACAAAACGGAGTTTATTGCTTATGCCTACCTGTGGCGGGTCGCTACAAGCTTCGAGATATGGCTCCACAATATCAGTGCCACGTCCAGCATCGGACCAATAGCGATTTTTAAGAGCTGCGACAGCGGTAAGAGTCGGTGCGTCTGCATCAATCAAAAGGTTCTCACCAATCGACGACTTTTGAAGGATATCATTCTGCGATAAGCACCAGTCAGTGGCGTTAGAACCACGCTCGCACTTAATGCCGCAAATCTCGACGGTAGCTGCATAAGTGGAATAGACGCCAACAAACACGCGGAATAGACCGCTGCTCGAATTGGCAACCTTAGTCCACGAGTATTGCTTCCACTCCGTGTTTTCAATCTCTATCGCACCCGCTGTACCTGATACGCCAAACGCCGAACATCGCATTTCAATGCGCGCCTTCGCACCGCTTGTAACCCGTGCGAAGCATGACACGGTATAGGTCTCGCCGTCCTCGTAAGGCAATGCGTCAACGGACGTGTTGCTATAGAATACCAGGTTTTTGTGCTTACTACCGGCAACGCCTATCACATATCTTTGCATATTCTGAATACCAACAATAGGCGGATCAGGACATGGAACGATAGACGCCGTTGTATCGGTGTTGCTTGCGTCCGAAAAATAGCGATTATATCTCGATGACACCCGGCCAAGTATAGGCGCGTCAGTATCGTCGAGTAATTGAGTACCACCTACGGCCATGCTCGGCATACGGTAAACGTGATTGTCAAGGTCTATAAAAAAGTCGCCGTTAGCGTTACCGATGAATCCGGTCGTAATTTGTGCAGAAGTAACAAGCTCAGAAGCGATATGCCCAGATTGAATAAGCGTCTTCCATTCCCAGGCTCCTTGAGCTGTTTTGCTGTCGGCAATGCGGATTGATCCACCTTTAATCTCGACAACCTTGCTTGCCATACTGTCGTCAGCAACAATAGGCTCTCCGGTCACCGGGTCGGTTCCCATGGTAACAGCTACATCATATGTCCTTAAACCTTGACCAGGGATTATATACGTATATCCACCGGTTGCATTTATCTCAGAGTTGAGATTTGCAATAAGGTTATCCAAATACTCAGCCGTTGTTATGGTTCCGCTTTGAGCAGCAAGAGCAACATCACGGGTGCGTTTCACCGTGGTTTGTAACTGATTGAAAAGATCCGGCAGACCTTTTCCGAGATTTCCGAGTGTCACCTGAATATCACTAGGATCAAGCTCATTTGTGACAAGTTTAATCACTCGGCCAGCTATACGGAGCGGTAAGCCTTCTGCAAAGCTTGTATCAACACAATGTACCTCATCGCCAAGCCCGATACCCTGGACGCTCATACCGGCTTGTGCGAGTTGCACAACGCTTGCTTCATATGTTACTTTGGGGGTTGTCCATTCGTCGAGTATGGACAAACCCCAGGCATAAAGCTCGTTAACATCGTCAATGTCGCTGTTCTCAACATAGCCGGTTGGGTATTCATAACCGCCTTGGCCATCCGGGAGCTTATATATGGCAGCGCTTTCGCTGTTTTCAATGTATGCGGTATGACCGGTATTCGCGGTAGCTGTTTCGATACCAATCTTGCGTCCGTAACCGCCGCCATCTGTTTCCTCACCTTTGCCGAGAGGAATAATGCGGCAATACACGGGATCTTCGGAAACGCGCCGCCTGATTTCTGTCATATCTCGCGAATAATCAAACCGACGAACCGCGGTTGAGCTTCCCTCATGAGAAAGTAAGTTTACGGAACGAGAAACAATGCCCTCAGAATTAACCGTAATTGTAGTGCTAATTTCGCCGCCCCAAACTTCTACAAGTACACCAAGAGCCTCCCAGCCGCTTCTTTGGTACATTGACGCGCCGCCTGTTGTGCTTTGTGTGACGGTTCCTACAGTCCACCGAGAAGTGCCAGAAAGCGCGGCAGAAAGAGCTACTCCAGCGGTCACAGGCGTTTGCACGCCCGGTTCTCCGGATACCGTACAAACTTGCATATCATGTTGGAGTGACCATACCATGTAGTACGTACCAAACGCGCGCTTGCCGGCTGCATGGTCGGCATCTTCACCCATGACAACATACTCACGCCAAATGCCTTGTGTGTCATAGGTAAGCACGCGGGTTTCTTTAGTAAGCACCTTTGTTGTCGTGATGCGGAGCGAATGTTCGCCGTTTAACTCCTCGGTACGAATACGCTCAAATACGCAATCCGGGTGAAGCTCTTCGAGAAGCTCATCTTGCGGAGTAAAAAGCAGGATCCTTGATGCGTCTGCCATTACAACCACCTCGGCCAATATGCTATAGCAAGCGTGGTCTGGCTCCCCAGATACTTCACGATCTTATGAGTGCCCGGCGTACAAACAAACCAATCGCTTGTAATGGTCGGAATCACGTTTGCGTTATCAACGGTTACGGTGCGAGCATCACAGTCAATGACTACAGTATGAGAGCCGCTTGTAAGAGGCACATCAATAATCTTGCTGTCATCCATTTTGATTCCGTAATAGCCGGAAGAATTCGGCTGCGCTCCTGTAATTGTGAGTACAGGCCGGCACGGATAGTTGCCCGTAAAAGTGTAATTATTACCACTCTTTGACGGTGTCGCCATGCTTGCACCCTTGTACATCGCAGGATCGGGTATTAAGAACTCAACCATGACACTTGACGCATTAAGCCTCTCTCTGGTATTACCGCCGTTCTGTGGTATTGCTAGGTAATACAAATCACCGTCATCGCTGAACTGCAAAACCTTAGGCTCATCTACATTGAGCCATGACTCAAGTTCGCGCAAAGTCGCACGCCTTGTTGCCGAATCTGCATTGATATAGGTTAACGTCATTGTGATGATCAGGGCTTGCAATTGCGTATTCGCATACACAAGCCCATCATGTCCCGGTACTTCATGCGTCGTAACATTATGAGGCACAGCTGGCCGTACCAAGTCGTGAACATAAAAGTTAGTCGAAAGATTATGTCCATTGAAATACACCGTTTTAGACATTACCAACCACTCCCTCGCTGTATTTCTTCGTATAACCTCTCGCTTATGCGCTCAATGTCTTGGTCGCTGCGCACATTAAATGTATTGCCAGTGATCAAGATACCGCCCATATTGCTCATGTTGTTTGGTATACTCATGCCGCTTGGTTTTGCCGCACTCATTGACCAGGATGTGTTATAAGCAAAGCTCGCGTCTGCCTTGATTCCGTTGCCGAGAAAATCGTTCACATCGCTTACGGTTGACTTTATGTCTCCAAAGCCTTCCTCAAGGCCTTTGTTCAAGCCGCCCATAATAAGCTCACCGGCATTAACAAGAAGGTTCTTGTCGTACTCTTCAGGGCCTTTATGCGATACAATCCAGTCACCAATGCCGCCAATGAATGAGCACACACCATCCCATGCGGCCATAAGTCCATTAAGAAAACCATTTATGATCTGCGAGCCGGCATTCCACAGGATCGATCCGGCATCGCCCAGTGCTCCGATAATGCGCCCCGGTAAGCTTATAAAGAAGTCGAGAACACCACCGACATACGAGCTGATGCCCTCAAGAAGTTTAGCCAAAAGCTGACCACCAACTTCGAACATCATGCTGAACCCATTGGCAATGGCATTCACGCTTGATGCGATCAGCTGTCCCAGGCTATCGAGAAGCTGCGGCAAGATGACCGGGATCGACTCGACAAGCGCCACAAACAATGAGATCGCCGCATTCAAGAGCTGTGGTGCAAAGTACGGCAAAAGCGTGATAACAGCATCTATGCAGTCGGTAACCGCCTGAATCAGCTCCGGCAGAATCTTGGGCAACGCTTCGACCAAGCCCAAAAACGTGTCAATTGCAGCTTGCAAAATCATAGGCAAAAGCTCAGGAAGCTTTGCGGCAACCGATGATATGACGCTCACAATGCCTTCAAGCACCTTAGGCAGCACAACCGGCAGCGCTTCGACTATCGCCATGAATGCATCAATAGCCGCGTCGAGAATAACCGGCGTGTTATCCACAAGCGCATCAATCACACTCATAAGCAGCGATACAGCAGCCTGCATAAAATCAGGGACCTTCTCGGCTATCATGGTAACGCCCTGGCCAAGAATATCGCCGAGTGTATCCATGGCGCCTTGTATGCCGTCAGTCTTAAATGCTTCAGTAAGCCGTGATAGTCCATCTGATCCAAACTGAACAAACTCGCGCAGTGACGGAGTAAGCGAGTCCGCAACGGCGATCTGCAAGCCTTCAAGCGCTGACTGGAGAATCGTCACATCACCATGAAGGTTATCAAGCTGTGTCTCAGCCATCGCCTGAGCTGCACCGGTGCAATTATCAATCGCAGTGCTTAGTTCGTCGAACCTTTCGCCGGAATTTGCAAGCAAAGCATTTACGCTTTTAAGGTCGACCTTATTAAACATATTGTTCAGAACATTAATCTGGTCTTGTTGCGACATAGTGCCAAGAATGCCGTTCAAATCTTCGAACGTCTCATTAAGCGGCCTCATGTTGCCCTCGGCATCAAATACCTCAAGGCCAAGCTCTTCCATGAGGTCGGCAGCTTTGTCGGTTGGTGCGCTTAATGACAGGATGATATTACGAAGTGCCGTTCCGCCCTCTGCGCCTTTAATGCCGTTATCGGCGAGGATGCCGAGTGCTGTCGAAAGCTCGGTTGTACTACCGGCAAGATTCTTTGCCGTGCCGCCAACCGTGAGAATCGCTTCACCAAGTTGTGCAACGCTTGTGTTTGACTGACTCGATGTCTTCGCCATCTTGTCAACCAAAAGCGCTGTTTCATCCATCTCAAGGCCAAGCGCTGAACTTGCATCTGTCACCATATCTGATGCATATGCAAGATCGATATTACCGGCAGCTGCAAGATTCAAAACCGTCGGCAACATCTCGACGCTTTCATCTGCTTTATATCCGGCAAGCGCTAAGTAGTTGAGCGCATCTGCTGCTTGCGATGCCGAGAAAGCCGTGGTACTGCCCATCTCCTGTGCAAAGTTGCGCAAATCACCAATCTCGTCAACCGTAACGCCCATGGTTGCCGCAACTTGAGACATAGACGCATCGAATGTGCTACCGGCTTCTACCGCGCTCTTGCCAAATGCGAGAAGCCCACCGGCTGCCGCTGTAGTTCCGGCAACCAGTGCGCTGCCAATCACCTTGCCGGCACTACTAAGCGCGCTGCCAATACGTGACGCCATAGTTTTGCCACAGACGTCACCGGCAGCGTCTCCGGCGCCGGCCATTGCATTGTTAAGCCCCTGCGTAATCGACGCAGACGCTCCATCAAAAGACGGCATAATCTGGACAAACGCATTACCTAAGTTATAACCATTTGCCATAATTACACCTCCTCGTAGTACCATTCGTTAAACTCTGAGATCGGAATACCGCCAGAACCAATATGCTGCTTGCCGTCATCAGCCCATGGGCGCTGGTATGGCAGCGGCTGCTGCGTCTTCGCATGCATCAGAGTTATCATGTTGTAACGTGTTGCGCTTATAAGATCGTAAATATCTGTTAGCACCTGCATTTGTTTGAGCTTGCTCGTCCATGGAGCATACTCCTGGTTCCGGGCTCTGAAGTATGCGGAGTCTTCGCCGAGCCCTTCAACAAACAATACAAGTCCGTCCCAACCTATAGAAAAAGGCACGTCTGAGATGCGTAATCCCAAACGTGCCATCAAATCAGCCCCGATTGCCCTTCTATAGTTTTGTATTAAGCCTCCGAGGCCTGCGATTCCCCCGCGTCAACATCGCCGGCGGTCTCCTGCCAGGCTTTAAAAAGTCCCGTCAGCTGCGACAGGTTAAGCCCGTCGATCGATTCGGGAGCCATGCGCTTGAAGTATCCAATCATAAACTCAGTAAGCTCAACACGGCTGTGCTTTGATGCCTCGTTAAATGCGAGAACATCGTCAACACTCATCCCGCGCAATGACGGAACACTGTAGTTCTTGTCGCCATTCGCGAACTCGAACGGCTCAATATTGCTCTGTTCAATAATGTACATTCAAGCTCCTAAGCGCTCAGCACTTCGCCATTGTCGTAGATGACGTAGATGGAATAACCATCTGCATCCTCAGAGCAGGTAAGCGTTGCATTCCAGTTATTCACGGCGTTTGGTACAAATGCCACGTTATCAATGGCTGTGATGCATGCATCCGGCAGGATCACGCGGACGCGGCGGTCTCCGTCTTTCATTGAGAACACCCACTCTTCCGGATCAGGAAGCTGAGAACCGATCTTCATCTTGATCTGTCCGGATGCAGTAGTAGTTGCCGCTGTAACAACAACGTTATCATCGCCAATAAGCCGCTTTGCACTCCACTCGTCAATCTGAATTATCGGCACCACAACAGTGCCGTCAAAAGAGTTGAGCAATGTGCGAACTACACCCTGAGACCAGTCACGAATAACATTTGTATTCCTATTAAGTCCGAGAGTGATACCTGCATCGCCTACGTAACCGCCATCATCAAATGTGTTTGCAAGCGCTGATTTCGCATCAGTAGGCATCGTGGTACCAACGGGCGCCACGGCAATAGCTCCGGAAACACTCGACTGAGCAGGCCTCGGAGCGTAAACATCAGCTTTATTCAATCCCATAATAAGCTCCTTACGTTAAGATTCCACGTATGGTTACATTCCAATTTTGAGTGACACGCGGCACAGTAGGATGCCGAGTGTCGGGGTTAGGCTGTGGTTTGTTGACCGCATCACAGCTCATCCAATCGCGCTTACTTGCGCAGGTCCTGAACGGCAAACTTGCAATAACGCCTGCAAGATCACAAGCAGCATCTATTGCAAGCGAATAGTCGTCTCCGTCTCCCGCCCAAACATCAAGAGACACTGAGTACTCATCGCTCACCACACTGGCATCGTGTCCGCCGAGCGCATACACGCGCACGATCGGCGCGTCAGCGACAAGATTCTCGGGCGCAGGCTGCGGTCGCACGTCCCATGTGCTCGGCACAAATTCCTTGATATCTGCCGCAAGAGCAGCTTCTACATCAATCGGCTTTGTCAGTTGCATTAGATACCACCTCCAACAGCGCGCGATAGAGCCTTGTTGTTAGACTCGGCCTCTCTCGCTGCTTTTGTTGCCGCATAGACTGTGCATCCTACACGCCCCCGGCCAAAACCCATCTGTCTTACGGTCCCTGTTTTAAAGCCGTTACCGGCCTTACTTGCCACACGTTGCGCCGCATCTTTTACCATCTCCTGAGCCGCACTTGATGACATAAGAGCCGAGAAGCCATCGTGATTCAATTCGAGCTTGGTAACTGTTGCTCTCATGTTAGCCGCTCCATTCAATCAGGTTACATACTTTGTGGTTTACACGCCCTGTAGGTGATCTCAACAAAAGAGGTTCACCGTCAAGCGTATAAGTAACTCCATCAGCAACAACCCTGTCATGGGCCCGAATATCCGCAGCAGGTGGCGCATATAAAACAGCGCTGATAGTCGTGTTCTGGCGAATGTCATCAAACCCGGTTCTTGTATTTGCAGCAGAGTTTGCAGGCTGTATCGAACATCCTTCAATCGGAATCTTTAAGGGATTTGACCAATCCTGTACCTCGCTACCGCGCTGTGTTGTGATCAGAGACGCTCGCAATACATAAACCGTATCATTACACCAAGAAGGCAACATTTAGGCTCCTCTCGGTATTCTGTAGGCTTGCAGAAGCGCATAATCACTTTCGAGCAAGCGCACGCCACCTGACACGCCGCTTGCAGTCTGGTTATAGCTGATCCCAACCTGCCCTGCGTGTTCTTCTCGGACTCCCGGAGCCGCAACAAGCTTGTTCTCGACAATCTGAGCCACTGCCATGGCCAAAGCACTCGAATCTGTGTAGCCGGCACGATATCTCACCGTAACGCTGCGCCATCCAAACTCAGGACGCACAAGACGCACAAGGCCCTCACCGCGCCACTCATAAGCAAGCTCGGTGTCGTTTTTTGTGACTGACTCAACATCAACCACACCCATACAAGGCAGCTCGACAAAATGACCGTCAGGTGACGCCACGAACACACAATCAAGTGCTGGCGCTACATGCCAACCGCACCAATCACGCACAGCTTGAGACACACCAGCGATTACTTGGGCAATGCGCTCCATTGATGAGGAATACTCAAGCCCGGAGATCGTCAAGAACTCATCAACTCGCAAAAGCGGAGGAAGCTCAGGCCACTCACAGATGGCTGTATAGCCCCAATTAGTTCGTATCTCCATGGCCCGGCTCCTTTGTGCTAGGCTTGCGCGCCTTGTTCTTTGGCTCCTTCGCCTTTTGTTCCGTCTTAGGTCCGGATGCCTTTTCTACCAGTACGGCACCTTGTGGCTCCTGGCCCTCTTCAAACTGGTATTGACAACCTCTATACAAATAGTTTTTAAGCATGACACCTCCTAAAACAAGAACCCCGCCAAAATGACGGGGTTCTTCTGCCTAAAACTATTATGACAACGTCAACTCGGACAAATCAAAGAGCTGAGTATAAGATGAGCCGCCATCCTGTGCGAATACCTTAAACTTCTGAACGCTCTTGTTAGTGACCTTAAAGACGCCGTTCATGTCTTCATCAAGCTCTACCAAACCAGAGCTCACCGATGGATCAAGACCAACCTTAATTGATGTTACGGTATCGCCAGGATCGGTGAACTTGAGCGCCATGAAGTAACCTTCACCCCAATAATCAGCAAGTGCTCCGGATGTCTGTTTTAAGAGCGTACCGGTGATCTTGCCTTCGCCAATGGTCAAGCCTGACTGCATGCTGCTAACAGCTACGCCGAATAATGAGGTCCCACTACTCTCGGCCTCAACAGTGGGACCTAGAGAGGGTTTGAAGCGGTAAGCTTAACAAACGCCATGGGATAACGGACAGCAAGCAATACCCTATTCTCAACACGAATAGTAACGCGGTTATAAGCGAAGTCGTCTTCATTCGAGTTTGTCATTTCAACGACTACACCATGTTTGCGTACAACAGATGCACCATTGTGGAAGGCGCCAACAAGAACAGTACCCTGGGCAATAGCTGGCGTTACCAAAGTGCGCAAACCCCAAATAGGCGCCTGCTCAACCATGCCGCTTGCTCCATATTCACCATAGAAGAAGCCGCCACCGTAGTACTGGTTATTCTGATCCTTCTTAAGGCGCAAGGTCTGATAATCAGCAGGGTTAATCACAACTGCATCAGCCGAGAAGCCCGACTGATTCTTAACGCTCATGATTGCCTTAAAGATATCATCCTGATCGGTGTAGGTTGCGGTCTGGATACCAGAACGGTTCAAGATGCCGCAAATGTTGCCACTTGATCCGGAACCATTGAGAAGCTGATCCTCTTCCTTGAGATCATAGAGGTAAAGCGCTCGGTTGTCGATGCTGGAAGCGAGCCACTCAGCATCCTCGATAATCTCGTCAGACTCCTTGTAATAAGCTGCGATCTTGGTGAGTGATTCGGTAACAGCAGTTGGGTCTCCAAAGCTGATCATCGGCTTTTTAGCACCTTCGGCAACCGGGGCAAAGCCGCCCTCAACAGTGGAAGACTCAACAAAGTACGTAAGAGACGTACCCTTGATTGACTCAGTACCAAAGAGATCGGCGATCACAAGCGGCCTGCGATATTGGAGCACCATATTAGTGTCTACATCGGTCAATGCCGGAGCGATTGAGGACGGGGTTACATGAGGAGCCGCAGCCTTGTACTCAGGTGCGGCATAGTCAAAGCGCTGGCCCTTCTTATACACAGAGCTATCGTTGAACGACTTCACAAAATGGGCGCCAAGAGACTTTGCTGGTGCGTTGCCGCTCACACTGTCACCGCCGGTGTTCTGCGATCCGAGAGCAGCGAGAGTGTTCTGCTTGACTTCTGCAAGCGCCATCTTCTGTTTGATCTCGTCGATTTCCTTCTTGACAGTCTCGGCTTCTTCAAGTGTCTCAGCTGCTTCAAACTTCTTGATTGCAGCCGCAAGCATTTCCTTCAAATTCATAGTTGTCTCCTTAGAGCATATCTTTCATGATTTCCTTGTACATTGCGAGCTTCTTCTTTTCATCCTCGCGGCCCTCAGACTTCGCGTTGTCCTCGCCGCCCTCAGACTCAGAATCATCCTCGCCTGCATCGCCGCTGATATCCAAAGAATCAAGCAGCGTTAATGCATCACTTAAGTGCTTTCTCAGATCTTTAAGTGTCTTTTCATCTGCCTTTGAATTCCTGCGCCCTGACTTCTGTGATTTAACATCAGTCACTTCTGCATGCTGGTTTGCCGGAATCTGCACCAGCGACACTTCGAACAGATCAATTTTTCTGAGCTCGAATGCCTTACGCCCGTCAATCTCAACTTCTGCAGCGTCGAGTACGTCATATGCAAAACTGAATTGGTAGAGCCTGCCTTCTTGCGCAAGCTTACGGGTGTACTGTGCCTTTGGGTTATCAGGATCAAATTCAGCTTCTACGTAAAGACCGCGCTCATCTTCCTTCGCAAGTGTCAGTTTACCGATGTTGTACTCAGGATCGGCAGTATTGTGACCGTAAAGCAACGGAATCGGCTTGCCTGACTCTGCCCAGCGCTTGAGAGAATCAGCAAACGCACCCGGAGCGATAATGTCACCATAAGCATCTGGTTCGCGATCGAACGTAGAAGCGTATCCCTTAACGATTCCACCATCGGTCATCTCTGATGCCAAAACAGCGTTTTTAAACTTAGGCATAATGCCTCCTCACAAACGAAAAAACCCCTGACGGGGCTCATGCTTAAGCATAATAAATCTTAACTAAATAGCAGTTACATGCCCAAACAGGACTTTATTGCTTGCTGTGTAACCAGTATCGCGGTTTGTTTAAAAAGATCGAGAGTTGTGTTGCCGGCAGCTTCTTTCACAACGTTTTTTGCCTTAACCCATATTTTGTCATTGCGGACAGCGTCGAGATAATCGCAGCCATCCCATGTAAGCGCCTTTATTTTGCCACGAATAACTGTATTGTCCCAATCTTTTGTTACTGTCGCATCGATAAGATTATGAGCAATCATCAGCTCAACATGATAACCAACTAAAGATAACGGCCACTCATTAGTTACAAAGCGATCCAACTCAAGAGGGCCGTCTGCTTTCTCTGTCTCAATCAAAATCCGGCGCACTAAGTCGATATCACGCTTCAATGCTTTCTCCTGAAATCGATTCCGAATAAAGGCCTTCTATTTCGTCTGGTTTCACGGTTCTATCTTCATATGCATGCTCTCCATCTGGTGTCGCATATTCAACTTGATATGCTTCTCCATCTCCAAAAACAAGAGCAATATCAGCAATAGTACCGTCAATGAGTATAACTCTATCTAATTCGTGATACATATACAGCCCTACTTATCAACAAATGCAGTGACCAATCGTAGTTTATCATCATCTGAAGATTTTATCCAACCGACCTTTACAGATGCAGTTGATCCGCGTTTATCATTAATTCCATCTAAAACAAATATATTCTGCCATCTCTTTCCCCATTCGTCCTCGTACTCGAACTCTGGATTATAAAGTGATGCATTGGTATATAGCTCAAATATCAATTGAGTAGCATCTTTTTGTTCATATCCTAAAGCTTGTCTGAAAGCCTGAGCCTTATCTTTGTCTAATAGTGACCAATTTTCAATTTTGTTCCTTGGTATTGTGCAAACTTGCATACCGCTCCATGCTGCCCCGTATTTTTCTGGATCGCAACCTTCGAGATCACCAAGCTCTTTTTCAAGATCGTTTTTTACTTGCTTTTCGAATAACTTATTTGCTTTTTTAATCTCAATCCTACAACGACAGTTGCAAGATTCCTCTGCTGATAAATTCGTATCTCCAGGCCAACGGGCACCGTTTGAGAATCTGGAATCAATAAATACTGTCTCGCCATTCATACGTGCGTGAGATTTCCTGGCACCCGGGAAAGAGCGCCAGGTTTTTGTGCACTTGTAACCGGATGCCTTGGCTCCTCCGTGAGTACCGGCATTCGCTATGGCCGTGGCCATGCTCTGAGAATTACGCTCTACTCTTCCATCCTGTAGGCTTTTGTATGACTCCTGAACACATGACCTAATTGACTCGGGCGTTAAGCTATCGAGCTTTTTAAGATCGTTTGTAACACGGGCAAGCGTTGATTGAACAATATCGTCAGCCCTAAAATCACAGAGATTGGTAATATCTGTATCGAGTACAGATAAGTCAGGATTATCAGGTTTAACACCCAAAGCCCTTAGTGCCTGGTACGCTGCATCATGCGCAGGCTGTAAAGATACCCTCTCCATATCGTGCGAAAGCTCGCGAACCCAGCGGTCTTTATGCCACCATTCCATGTATCCATCAAGCACAAGCTCATCGGGAGGCATAGATGCAAGCTGGTTTGCTATGCTTTGAGCTTGACGCTTATAGAACGCATCAAGCACATCTGCAATATCGCGTTCGGCCGACGGGCTTGCCTTGCTTAGAACGTGGATTTCTTCATTTTGCTTGACTCCACGGCTTTCTAGCGTCGGCCTCGCCTCTTTTAAAGGCATCACATAGGCAAGCTCGCCATTTTCCTGAATATTGTTCTCAGATGATCCCGTAGTCATATTGAGCGGCATTGCAAGCTCATCTCCGCCGTCAATACTCGGTAGGTTCATACGTGCACGGGCTTCATTTGGCAGGATGTAAGGACGGCCAACAGCACTCTGGAGTACTTGTGCCTGCTCCTCAAAGCTGCCCTGAAGCTTTGCACTCAGGTCAAACTCGAGATATTCCTTCTCGGGCGCTCCGATTTTTGGCAGCAAGAATGTATTGAACGCACTCTCAATCTTCGACAGGATCGGCGCGAGAGTGTCAGCATACAAAGCGCGAGCATTATCCTTTGCGCTCGCGTAGGTCATCGACTGGTCATGCCATATGAGTGCCGGATTGACATGGTACACAGCTGCAACATCGCCTCGAGCAAGTTTCGTAGCTTCAGCCCACTCAGCTTCACGCGCGTTAAACTGCATCGAAACAAGTTCCATACCATCCTCAAGAAGTGGCGTACCACCGGTATCATCACCTTCCCCGCTGAACTTATTCTTCCATGACTCGACAAAGCGCTCCTTCGCTTCCTTGGACCAATCAGCACCAAGAGGCCGCTTCAGATACGCTCCGCCAATCTTGCCGCCGTTTTTCCAGGTTGCATTCCTGAAGTCCCATGCTGAGATTTGCTCAGCCAGTACCTGCTTCAGCGCTTCAACCGGTGAACATGCCAGCACTTGGCCTTGTGGATCATAAGACGCGATCCTGATGCAATCATCCGCGCTCAAATCCACCGGCCTGCTTGTAGTATTGGGGTTATTGACCGTGTACTTGCTGAGCGAGAAGCCATCGACTGTGTCCTTCTGCTGAATCCATGGGATAGGAATACGCACCATCTCCCAGCCGCTTGCCATGTCCTTGCTCGGGATCACGTACAAAAGCGCCCAGCCATACAGTAAATAGTCACTGAATACACCAACCAAAACATCTTGCAGCGCTTCCCAACGGTTTGGCCGAGCAAGCAATGCCGGAACAACACCCTCAGATACCCGGGGCCGGTCCGTATCGCTTTTACGCTCATAGCATTTGAGCGGAAGACTGCCAGCATTCTCCGCAAGGAACGACACACAAGCTCTGAGTGCCGGTTGCGTTCTGTACACTTCTTCGATACTTTGATTAAGAATAGAAGCTGCTATTGCATCTCTGCGGATAATCACCGCCTTACGTCTAAAACGATCAAAGATGCTCATTTAGAACCACCTCTATTCATTTACAAAAATATCAAGCCGCCCTCTTCATACGCGCTTGTCTTTTCCTGAACTTCAACTCTGGTTGCCAGTCCGTGGGCCATGGTGCAAGCAACAAGCGGCGATATGTCCTCGCTCGACTTGTCACGGTTCCACGCCCAGGCTCCGTCTCCTAACGGTTTTGTTACGGCGACGTTTGCCGCCAAGTCCAATATTGGCTGTGGCCGGTGAACAATTGGCACTGCATCAAGCTCACTGCCCGGTGCGCTGACTGCGATACCATCCCAGAAACGCCCGCACCATATGGCCAAGTCACGCCCTACACATTCAATGACTTCGAGCCCTTCAATTGCCTTTAGTACATCAACCAATGCCGACACCGGCGCGCCATTGCCTTGCATAGCCACGCGAATCTTACGGCCCGCATCAGTGATGTTCCTGAACCAGTCAACAACCCACCCCATGCCATGGCTTCGCGCAATAACCTCAATGTGCAAGGTCTGGTTCTTTGTCAGCCCGCACACGGCAATTGATGTGTATTCACGATCAGAGCTTACATCGATTCCAAAATGTAGCGGCGCATCGTCTGCGATCCGAGAGTTCGGGTCCTTTCCGGCTTCCCATGCGCCCTCAGGAAACGGAGGATCGACGGTTGCCTCGATCCACTGGCAGAGGTCCTCTGTTCTGAATCCGTCTTCCGGATCGGAGGCGGCGTCGGCTGCAATTGTCTCTTCGTCGAGAAACCCGTACCCCATGGAAGGATTCGCTTCTGCCCAACCTTCGCGGTCCCAGATGCCACGATGTGGAGCCGCGCTCCATTCAAACAATCCGATCGCGTTGCTTAGGACCTCTCCGGCTTCTTCGCTTACATCGAACTTTCCGCCCGAATTCTTAACGATTCCGTCCGGATCGCCAAGCACCATATGCGCCTGCATGCGCAAATGCCGCAACACTACGCTGTTCCCGTCGCCGGCGTTGCTCATGCACCACACAAGAGCGCTTCGTACTGCCTTTGTGGTTTTGCTTGCCGCATTCCATGCCAAGAAGTCCCTGTGCTCACGCAGCTCGTCCATGAGTACGAGGTTTGAAGTCTTGCCACGGGTATTCTTACGGTTTGCGGTAGCGACCTTGTAGCGTCTGAATCCGGTAAGTCTGAGCTCTTTGGAGCCCTTGCCCTCCATGATCTTCTCAATAGCGTCTTTTAACTCTTCTGAATCTTGTGCATACTGAACGGCTCCCTGCCACACTTCCTCAGCCTGGCTCAAATCCTGGGCTGTGCCGAGGATAAGCGAGACTTCAAGCACGTACATAAAGAACAGACTGAGCACCATACCCATAATGCTCTTACCATTTTGACGTGCAACCAGGCAAAGAACTATTCTGAATCTTAGCTTCCATTCACTATCAAATGATCCAACGATTTCAAGAGCATGAATAAAAAGCCACTCTTCCCATGGGAGGAGTGTGATGCCCAGAACATCTCTGGACCATTCGATAACGTCATAACCAAATGTTGTCTCAGGCGTAAGTTCTCTGAGCGGCGGCGTAAAAATACGAGGTTCTGTCTTACCCTTCCGCATTCTTGCCACCGAACTTTGAGAACTTGCCTTTGAGTCTGTCGGTCTTTGAAATACTCATCTTGACCTCTTTAACCTCTTGCGGCATCATCCCAAGAGCTACCATGTACTTGAGCATAGTCGGAAATGTTACGTTGTCCTTCTCGGATACCCCTGCATCAACAACCTCCGCCATCTTCAGAAGCGCGCAAATTGGCGCTGATTGCTTCTTTGGATCGAGCGTGCCGGCATCGATGGCGGCGTTGATCGATTCGTTAACGGCATCTACCATCAACATGCTGGACCCCCTTAGTATTTCTGGATGGGGAAATATTGCACGCGGCGATGAAGGTTCGGCCAGCTCGACTTTTTAAGATTTTAGGTACCCTACCCAGTCCCTGCTAGGAGTGCCTAATTCGTTAAGTCCGGCTTTTGTCCCGCGTGCTCGGTTACACTTCATATGGCTTGGCATAATGTTGGCCATGTCAAGCGCTAGCTCAGGGTATTTCTTGCGTGGCCGTCTGTGATCCGGCTCCCAGGCTTCCTTACTGCCGCCATTTGTTGACATACCCAGGCTGTAGTCTATTGGCTGGTTGCATATCCAGCACGGCGCATTCGCGCGCTTGTCACGCTCAAAGCACAACCTGCGCACCTTGTCACCCTCGGCAGTTGCCCATCTATCAATACCCATGAGCACCTCGATATTTCTTTGAAGGAATTGGTTATAAACGCAAAACACCCGCCAGGTGTTCAGTTCCTAACGGGTGTTTTCACACAAATCGACCGGTTAGCATATTAGCACTTTTTCGCGCTCATGGTCAATACCTTTTTTCTTCACAATTTCTTTTTCTTGCCTTTTTCTACGAGAAACGCTTTGCCCATGCTATCGAACAACTGCAGCCCCATTGCATGGATGCGCCGTTCATGTTGGCGTGAGATATTCAGCTTCTTTGCAACATCTTTTGAACTCATCAGCTCTAAGTACCGCATCTGCAGCACATCAGCGATTCTTGACGTACTGGTCATAATCGCCCTAAGGCCGCCAATCACAAGCTCTGCTTCATCTACAATCGGCTTGCATTGCTCAATCACTGCATCGGCCTCGGCAAGTTCTGCATAGCGCTGGGCCGTTGGATCGGATATGTCACTCGATCGCCCAAAGGCTGCTTGATGCGATCTTCCATAGGTGCGGATGATGACAGCTGTGTTGTACTCTTTAACCGCGTCTCGCACATTCTCGAAGTAGTCTCTCGCAGTCATCCAAGCACCTCCGATCCAGCGCTACCACTCTGACTCTAAAGCAGGATAACAAACACCTGTTGACTCTATCGTGCATCGATCGTACATACAACCGGCACATACTTCCATCGTTCCGTCTCAATCGTCTTGATCTTCGCTTACATCCACGATCTCGATACCAAAAGCTTTTGCGGCTGCAACCTCAAGAGTCGCGCCTGGCGATGATTGCCAACCGGGAAGAAGCATCAAGTAATCGAAATATGGCTGCGCTCCGCCGTTGGTCAATACGTTACTTCTCGCAAGCTGGCGGATGCAAAACCTCATTGCAAGTTCATGGCTTACTGTGGGCTCGATCTCCTCAACCGGATTGAACACAAAATAAGCGCCGGCAGCTTTCGCCTCTTCTTCTGCTTTGCGGAATTCTTGCTCAACCTCTGCTCGATCTCGGCCTGTGATCTTGCCGCTGAGATATACCTTCTTACCTTTGAAATCAAACATCTTTTATCACCTTCGATCCACAATAGGCACAATACTTGTGTACAGATTTGACATTGACCTCAATGCCGCAGCGGGAACACTTCGCATACTGCTCATAAGCTCCTGCGAGTCCCTGGCGTGTAAACTCATACCTGCAGGGAAATGCAGAATTACAATGCGAGTTCCACCACAATACAGCTTCATCTTTTGATCTGCATAGACGGCCTTGAACTATAACTCCATGCTCTTCGCAGTACTTGCATACGACATACCAAACACCACTATGTGCCAACGATTGCACAGCCTCAGGCTCATGATCACATAATGGGCAAAGTCGCAATTTCTCTGCTTCTGTCATTTCTCTCCCATCGCTTCTCCAATAAGGCTCGTGATTAAATCCTTCAAGCTCTCCTTTGCATCTCTAAGGTCGCTTATAACCTGTTCGTGATCGCTTATGCCTTCCAGGTCACGGATCGAAAGCGTCAGGGTTTCGTACAAGTTGACAAATTGCTCACATTCTTCGTAGGTCATTTATCACCGCTCCAAGCTCTTGTTGATGCCTCGTTCCAGCTAACGACTGCGCCGCCTGCATCTTTTAACGGTCCGCTTGCTTTACAGTAATGACACATCACATAGTGGTATTTGCCATAATAGGCAGATACAAGCTCTGTATTTTTACTGCCGCAGAATGGGCATTTACTAGGGTTCGACATATGCTGTTCCTAACATCTCATTACTCTGCTTTTGTCTTCCAGAATCTTCCTGAGCTCTGCTTGCTGCTCGGGCGTCAATCGCTCGCATAGCCTCTCTATGCGCGAATTGATGCTATTGTTTGTTGGCTTGGTTATGAGGCAGCTACACGGAATGCATTTGAATGATCTCCCGTATTTCGCAAATATGACGCTCTGGCCATCACTGATGCCAATACCAAAGAACACACCTTTTCGGCATATGTGATCTTTGCCAAACGAGAAAAATACGTTCTCTCCGAGCTTGATATGCTTGCCATCTTCATCGAGTGGCCACTGAATACCTTCAAGCTCACCGAGAAAACCGTGCGGATCAGAATCATGAGCTTTCTGACACGCTTCTGTATCACTTGGTGCACCAATACTGCATTCAGGCACGTGCTTGTCGGTACTCAAGTCCTTAGCCTTTTCCTTGGCAGGCTCCTTAGCCTCCTTCTCGGTTTTCTTGTTCTTCTTCAAAAACGGATCAACGTTCGATACATACTCCACCGACTCCGTGGGCACCCATACTGCATATCTGAGCGCACCTTCATTGCCATCTATCGAATCAAGCGCTACTTTAGCCTCTTTGACATTGCGCACTCTGTACAGGTTGCCTCGAACGGGCCACGTATGCCCTGCAGGCGGTGTTTTGGCAAGGTATCTTACAATGTTACCCGGCTTTATTTCGTATACTGGCATGCCTTCAATTCCTCTCTTATGCTTTGGCTTCTTGGTACTGGATTGTTCTCTGCTCTGCCTCTCTGATTAGAGAATCGAGCTTCTCGTTTTTCTCGGTCATCAACTTAATCTGTCTATCAGCTTCTTTCTCGTTGTATGCCTTGTTGTATCTGCTTATGCAGCTTTTACAGATGTTTCTCAATCCATCAGCATTCTTGATATGCCTGTTGAAACTGCTTACTGGTAGCACTCTCCCGCAGCTCGTACACAGCTTGGTTTCCATTTC
>JAFWFL010000093.1 GCA_017515595.1 Coriobacteriales bacterium | reverse complement strand
GCATGTATCGCCACTTTGTGACTGTTGCCGATGATGTCCCCATCCCCTCAATTCTCTACAATGTGCCGGGCCGTACGGGCTGCCAGATTTCGCTTTCTAATGTGAAGCGCCTTGCAGAGCATCCAAACATCATGGGTATCAAAGAGGCAAGCGGCAATATTGCATATGCAACCGAGGTTGCGCGTTCATTGAGCGATAACTTCTGCATGTTCTCGGGTAACGACGACATGGTTATTCCCATTATGTCGCTCGGCGGCAAGGGTGTAATCTCAGTTTGGGCAAATGTCCAGCCGCTTGAGGTTCACAACATGGTTGCCGCATGGCTTGAGGGTAATTACGAGGCAGCACTCAAAGCCCAGCTCGAAGGTCTTGACCTCATTCATGCCCTCTTTGCTGAGGTCAACCCCATTCCCGTTAAGGCAGCATGCGCTATGATGGGTCTTTGCGATCCGATTTATCGCTTGCCGCTCTTTACACCCGGCGCCGCAGCACAAGAGAAGCTCGAAGCCGCCATGCGTGCCTCAGGTCTCATCTAAACAATCTGTTTTCCTGATACCAGAAAAACCAAAAGCCCGCTCGTGAGGGTTTACGAGCGGGCTTTTTCTTATATGTGCTTTGCGGACCCAACGTTAGAGAGAGTAGAACGCTGTTTATGTCTCAAGGATGCGCGGAGAGAGAGGATCGTAACCTTGAGCGCCCGCGTGCTTTTGTCGAAGAGTAATTTAGACTTTACGAGGATGACCTATATACCTTAAAGAGTATGATTGTTATCATAAAAAAGTATGATTGGCGAGTATGATGCCCGCGAACAGGCAATATAGTACCAATACAAAATAACAATTGTGCCGGCATCTCTGGGAGATACCGGCACAATTCATAATTTCCTATGAATTACGATTGCAAATGTGTTGATTATGCGCCGTAACCAAGGGCCATAGCGGCAGATTCGCCGGCAATGAGACCTGAAGCCTGTGCGAAGCCGTTGGCGCTGCCGCCGGCGATGTAAGGTGCGCAGAAGAGGTCTGCGTCTGCACCGGCGATGTAAAGCTTGTCAATAGGCCTGTTGTCGGGGTCGAGTGCATGGCACTTAGCGTCGCACTTTACGCCGCCCAGAGACAGCCAGCCTGCGGGGAAGGACTGAACAATGTAGAACGGCGGGGTCTGAAGCTTGTGCATAAACTCGGGATCGTTGTAGAACAGAGCGTCATAGCCCTCGTCGCAGTACTGGTTGTACTGCTCAACGGTTGCCTCAAGATTGGGAAGGTTAAAGGCTTCTGCGAGCTCGGCGATGGTATCGGCCTTGGCTGCCCAGCCCTCGGCGATGGCTTCGTCAAAGTCTTCTTCGATATTCTCGGCAATAACTTCTGCGAACATGGTCTTCATGCGGCCGTCGCCCATGATCTGGCCAAGCGGGGTAACGCTGACGTAGTCAATGAAGTCCTGGTCAACAACGGTGTAGTAGGTCTTAGCGCGAATGAAGGGCTCGGCGCAGTGCATGGCTTCTTTGTTAGCGATCTGCTCGCTTACAAAGCGGTCGCCCATGCTGTCAACAAGGATGCTGCCAAGAAGGATGAAGCGGAGGGCCTCGTTGGAGCCGGTGCCGGGCCTAAAGGCGAATGTGGGGCTGGCGAGGAAGTTTGCGCCACCGTACTCGTTGGAGCTCAGTGAGAAGGACTTGCCCATTTGTGCGCCTGCCGAGAGGGCCATGTTAATGCCTGCACCCTTGCAGTTCTTGTTGCCCATGGGAACAATGCGGGAACCGGCGAAGTACTTGGCAACCATTTCTTCATTGCCGAGGAAGCCACCGGTGCAGAGGCAGATAGCGCCGGCCATGATGTCAACAATAGCGCCGTCAGCTTCGCAGCGGACGCCCTTGATTTCGTCGCCTTCCCAGATCAGTTCCTTAGCCTCAATGCCATAGCGAATCTCAACGCCGGCTGCGAGAAGAGCGTTCTCAAAGCAATCAGCGCGCTCCTGGCCAGAGATCTTGTAAGGATGGCCACACCTTTGACCAAGTGTTGGACCGGTGAGCTCGATGCGCTCGGGAAGCTCAACAACACCTACGGTAACGCCGGCGTCAATCATGTTGTTGGATGAACGAGAAGAAGCCTCAAGGAGGGCCTTCAGAACCTGGGTGTTAAAGCAGTAATTCGAAAGCTGGTTAATAAGGGTATAGATCTCGGGGATCTCAAAGTGGAACGGCTGCTCAAGCTGAAGCTTGTCGCCAACGCAAAGGTAGCCGGAGGTTGTGATGTTTGTGGTGCCAACCATGCTCTCGGCGAGGTCAATTGCGAGAACTTTTGCACCGAGCTTTGCGGCGCCAAGAGCGCACTGGAAGCCTGATGCACCAATACCTACAACGAGAACCTCAGTCTCAAGCGTCTCAGCTGCTTCAGGAGCAGCTGCTTCTGAAGCGAGAGCAGAAGTAGCCATAACACCGGCTGCTGTAGCGGTTGCAAGACCAACAAAACTTCTCCTGGTCAAATCACTCATTTGAAACTCCCTTTCTCAAAACATTACTAATGTACCAAGTTTTTTGGCACTTGTATAAGACTATAGGATTTTTGGGATTTTGCAAGGGTGATTCTGATTCTTATTGAGAAAGCATGGCATCGCTTGCATCAACAAGATCAATAAGCTCCTGATGGCTGTGGATGTCGAGTTTTTCATAGATGTGAGATATATGAACACGGGCGGTATTGTAGGAGATTTGAAGCTCTTTTTGAATGATGGCGGCATTGCGGCCTCGGGCGAGTAAAGACAAAACCTCTTCTTCCCTTGAGGTAAGAGAGTGTTTTTTAGCGAGAAATGAAACGCGCTGTTCAACCGAGGCTGTTTCTTTGACAGGAACATGTACCGCTATGGGTTCTGTGACCTGCTGAATAATGGCCGAGAGATTCGAACGGAATGCCGCGAACGCTAAGAATAGAACAAAAGTTGAAATTATAAAGAAAGATGCCTCAGGTGCATGATGTGTCGCGTTTCCCAAAAGCATGCCGGTCAAATCGCCCATCAAATTGAGGACAACACCCCATGTTAAAATGCCAAAACTGTTAATAGCATTGCGTTGGCACAGGAGAACAAGCACTAATACCCACGTAATTTTAAAGCAGTTGTTACCTACATTGAGCAGGGCCGAGGCAACGGAGAAATCCGGGAAGGGCATGGTATTGAGGGCGAGACATCCTGCTATGGTACAAAATGCCGAGAAAGAAAACAGCCGGTCAATACTGAGGGGTGTTTTCTTCTTTATTGCAATAATGAGAAGCAGCAGGAAGAACAGCACCGGTGCTGCATTGGTTAATGAAGCATGATAATCCGGGTGCGAAAACGCGTATACAAATACGAGGGGAAAAGCAAAAATAGAGATAAACAACGGGCTGAGTAAAGAAATTGCAGATGATGGATCTGTGAGTCGCTGGAATGCAGGCGCTTCGCTGTTTTGAGCGTGTTCCAAGATAGGTTTTGCAATTCCAAAAATGTAAATTGGAGCTGTTATCTGCATAAACAGCATAACGGCGAGCGATGCTTCTATAGAGGCAAACTGTGAAAACAATGCTTTTACTATTTCGCAAACCAAATAACTTGCAACAATAATGAGTCCCGCATTCCGGAGTTCAAGCGATGTTAAAGCAACATAGATCAAAACAGAACCCAGCATGCCGGAAGTTGATGCCAGCAAACCCCCAATCATAAGAGGGACCATACTGGCATTGAGTATTCCGTATAACTGGAGCGGTTGACCAATGACTGCTCCTAGCACTACAAAAACAAAGAGTGCTTTGGTAGGCAAGAGCGCAGGTTTCCAAAAAGCGATCCAGAGAAGCACAATCAAAAAGACAATATTAATAAGAGCAAAAAGTGTACCTACCCATGGTAAAGCATCTATATATATACTCTTTAAGCATGACATTTGGAGTCCGCCGCCTGAGAGCATACATGACAAAGCTATAAGACACCACGCCCAACCGGGAACTGTGGAGAAACGGAATCCTCTCATATTGACCAGCTAAACCTCCTTATCATGCAAGGTATCATCCTACCGGCAAAATGCGGGGTAGGTTACCTTAATGCTCAACGCGTCTTGTGCTCTTTCAAGGCTTGCTTTGGTAAGGCGGGCAAGTCCAATAAAGAAGGGCTGGGTTGTTTCTCTCAGTATTGCATCAAGAAAATGAGAAGACCAGGTAAGCACATGCTCCTGCAGGAATTCTTTTACGAGCTCAGGTTTTTGTGAAACAAGCATGGGAAGCATAGCAAGGAGCACGCCAAAGTGGTCATCAGGATCAGCTTCTCCTTCACACATGCGTTGAATACCGTTTGTTTGCATCCAATCGAGCAATGCAAGGGTTGATTCTCCAAATACTGAACAGTATTTATCTGTATAAACCGAGCCCCAGAGCGGAGCGGCTTTTTTAAAGGGGCCCACAAAGAGTCTGCGGTATTCATCGCCAATACTTTGTTTGCCACCTTTCAGGCTATCCTTCATAAGGGCTAAACATTCTTGAGCATACGTCTCGTCCACAAAAGGCCATCCGGCTGCCGCTTCCTGCACATCGAGTGTCTCGAGAGCATCATATGCTTCATGAGCGGTACTTTGCTGAGGATCAAACAAAAAGAAGACACTCAAAACCTGGCCAATAAACCCAATATTGGTAAGCAGGGCTGCATCTTGGTTATCGGCAGTACAAGGGGTATCCGGAACGGTTGTTTCCATACAAGCTTCTTTCATAACAAAAAAGTGCGAGTTTTGCCTATTGCTAAGCATAATAAAGCGGTGACCGAGAAAACCCGGCCACCGCTTTATGATTTCACCTTAATAACGCAGGACAATCATGAACAGAGCAGATCATACCCACTCTGTCTGTTGAGATGCTTACCAAGTAGCAGGATTTGCGAACTCGTCGGCTACTTCCTTGCCAAAGATGGTGGCTGCAGCATGCTCGGCAGCGAGCTTGCCGGAGTATGCGCACCAGCACTGCTTGGAGCCTTCGCAAATAGCAACGTCGTAAGAGTCGCCCTCAAGGCCACCGGCATCGCAGCCGGCTGCATACATACCAATAATGGGCTTGTCGCCCTCAGCGAGGCACTGGGTGCGGTCATTGATCTTCAGGCCGCCAACGGTTGTGAATACGCCGGGTACCAGGTCAAAGCCGTAGAACGGGCCGTCCTCTTCAGGAAGCGGGTACAGGTAAATAGCAGGCTTGTCAAAGTCGCCGTCAACGCCGGCTTCGCAGTAACCATTGTAAGCATCAATGGTGCGCTGGAGAGCAACGGGGTCAAGACCGGCATTCTCGGCAAGCTCGGCAATGGTAGCACCGGTGTAAATGTGCTGGTTGCCGGCATCAAGCTGCTCCTGATACTCATCCCACATTGCCTTGCCGGTTACAGAACCGTCAAGCTTGCTGCCTGCCCAAATGTAAGCGCCGCAACCATAAATGGTGCCCTCGTTTACAAACATGTCCATTTGAGCCTGGCTCAGAATGGAAACAACGCGCTTTTGGGTTGAGTGGCCGTTGCCGCTGAACGAGAAGTTATGCTCTGCATATTCCTCGTTAATGAAGCGCTCGGCGTTCTCGTTGACCCAGAGGAGCGGCTGGAATGCGGTTGCGCAGTAAAGCTCGGTGCCATAGACAATGCCGGGGAGGCAGCCGCCGTACCACATGGTTGCGCTCGGATAACGGCAAAGCTTAGCGCCGCACTCGCGACCCATGATAATGCCGTCGCCTGAGCGATGGCCGGCGCCGTTTGACTGATACTCGCCCTCACCAAAGCCTACGAGCTCCTTAAAGAGTGCGGGGTTGTCTGCATAACCGCCGGTTGCGTATACAACAGCCTTGCAGTTGAACTGTGTTACGGTACCGTCATTGACGTTCTTTGCGATAACAGCGCATACAGCACCCTCGTCGTCGAGCTTGGTCTCGAGACCCTCAGTGTTGTAGAATACCTGGATTTGGTCAGCGAATGTGTCGTCAACAAGCTCGCCCCAGTGCTTAACATAGAGGGCGCCGCTCATGTCGTTCTCATTCTCTTTCTTGTACATGGTCCAGGTGTGATAGGTATTACCGCACATGGTCTGAGGCTCGGTGAACTCAAAGCCAATTGACTCGAGCCACTCAAGGTTGGTTGCGGATTGCTCAAGCATCTGGCGAACAATGTGGCCATTGGACAGCCAGTGATGGTAATCCTGAATCATCTTAACCATTTTCTCGGTAGCAATATCAATTGCAGGATTGTCCTTGTGGAAGTGAGAATGGAGGGTGGTCATGCCCTCGGTGAAGATGGTGGTTCCGCCAACAAAAGCAGCCATCTCGAGAAGAGCAACCTTTACACCAAACTGAGCGGCACGTACTGCAGCTGAGCAGCCGGCAGCGCCTGCGCCAACAACAACCATATCAACGTCAACGAACTCAGTTGGCTCAAGAGCCGGTGCTGCTTCGTCTGCAAATGCAGATACTGCGCCCATGCTGCCAGCTGCGATACCTGCTGCTGCAACACCCTTCAAAAATCCGCGACGATCCATCTCGATGCTCATAATGCATACTCCCTTCTTGAAAATACACATATCACCATATGTGTTCCTTTGGCACATCAATGTGCTATACAGGCACATATCAGGCACAATGAACAATTTTATAGTACTCGCTCTGAAAAAGATAGTCTATGTGTTCTTTTTGCACATCAATGTGCAAAATAGGCACGTGCTGTTATTACTCATCTTTAGGAGGGAGGAAGGGCATGGTAATTGCTTTGGTGGGACAGGCGTCAACACAGCGGCGGCATTTTATACAATCGTTGATACCAAACTTACCCGCAGAATAATCGTGGAGGTTAATGCCCTCAGGGCATACGGTATTGCAACGGCTGCAGGTTTTGCCCTTAGTGGTTTCAATGCATTTATCTTTATTGATATGAGGAACAAAGGTTTTGTTACCAAAGCTGATGAGTGACATGAGGGCGCTCACGGGGCAAATCTTATAACACCACTTGCGGAAGATCAAAAGCTCAGCTAAAAGCATGACGGGAACAACAACCAAAGCCCAAGAAACCTGGCCGGTAAAAAGACGTAATACCAAATAAACAGTAGCAAAAGAAAGACCTATGGGGCATACCAGGCAAAAAACCGGGAATCCGAATATTGCTGCCGAGAGCAGACTGCCGCCCAAAACAACATGACGGGAATCCCATTTTTTGGGGCTATGTAAAGCGCAGGCATGCGAATTGGCAACCTGTGCCATTTGTTGCGAAATCTCTGCACGCTCTTCTTGAGACAATGCGACTGATACCGCTGAATCTGCATCCTCCGCAACAGTATTTACTTCGGTTGAAGCTTTTTTGTTTGTATTCTTTTTCCTGGATTTGCGCTCACGCATTTTAGCATCTTTACGCTGGTCTTCGATGCTGATCGAGCGTATATTGAGCATTTTTTGTACGAGAGGAACCGTGCAGATCCACGAGCAAAAAGCTCTGCCAAAGAGCAGGATCAGAACAACGGCTATAACCAGGCTAATGAGAATGCGCGGTACAAATACTTTGCTTGCCAAAAACACCGAGAGCGAGCCTACCGGGCAAATGGCCGATATTGCCTCCCAGCCAAACGATGATATATTGCCCAACGGTACGTTTGCGACAAAGGCAATAGCGCAAACGAGAACAACCAGTAACGGCGTATAACTTCTCAGTTTAGAAAGCGGAGACCGGTTATCGTGTTTTTTGGCGGCTTTCTTAGCTGGTTTTTTGGGTTGTTTTGGCGTCTCTTGAGCATCAGCGGATTCAAGAGGCGTTTCTGTTGTTTTCTCTGCCATGTTACATCTCTCCGCCTTGGCCCATAGGAACAATAATAATGGCGCGGTGTGTTGCTCCGGGAACCGGTGTGCCTGCGGTCATTGACCTGCATACGTGTTCGCATTCACCGCATCCGTTGCACTTATCCCACTCAATATGAGGGCGGTCTGCGCTGTCGAGTCTAATGGCATCGAGTTTGCAAACGTCATAACAGTCTCTGCAGCGTGTCAGGCGGTAAGCAAGGCACCAGTTTTTGATAAGCAACGGTTCGCCAATAACGGTATTATTGCGGGTAGCTTCTTCGCCCAAATGCAGAGCCTCTGTTGGGCAAGCCGCTACACAAAGTGGAATTCCGTCGTTTTCTTCAACACAATAGTCACAATCACCCAGATGATAATCCATGGTGGGCGTGCGCATGGTTATAAAGCCTGATTCGGTTCCAAGAGGTACAATCGCGTGTCTGGGACATGCTTCTGTGCATTTTTGGCAGCGAAGACACAACGCAAGGAGACGGTCTTCATTCTGACCTCCGGGTGGCCTCAGAACATCTTCGCTTCCAAACGCCTTGATGGCAGCTCCCAGTCCCAGCGTTACTGCGGCTCCGCCGGCGCACCAAAGTAAGTCACGTCGCGTGAGACCGTTTTTTTGCAATACACTTGCTGAACCTGTGTTATTAATGCTCTCCTCAACATTATTTGATGCCACAGGTTCCATTATTTGATCTTTAGGTTGCCGCACGATGGGGCTCTCCTCTCCCATGGTTACAATCGGGCACAGATTACATAATAGCACACTGTTTCGTTACTTGAACGGTTTATTATGCGCGATCATAATTCGGCGACTACATTATCTACGAGTAGCATGAGTTCTTCACGTGAGTGGACACCAAGCTTTACGTAGACGTTGTGGGTATGTGCGCGAGCGGTGTTTACTTTGACCCCCATGGTCTCGGCCATGCGCTCGCTTCCGTAGCCCATGGCAAGACATCTTAAGGTGTCAGATTCGCGCGAAGAAAGCGCATATGTTTGCGAGATATTTTCAATAGCTCTTGAGAACCGGCCGCGTTTCTCGGCACGCTTGGCCTCGGCTTCAGCTGCATCGCGTGCTTCGATATCAAAGAGGTCTTCGAGTGACAGCTCGTCTTCGCTTACCGGAGAAAACAGGCGTTCAAAATCGCGTTCGCTAAACAGACCAAGAGCGAGAAGCAGCATGATGCCGGCAAGAATAATATATACGACGATTGCATATGAGTCCTCTATAATAAAAGGCTCTACGATGCTGCCCACCATCCAGCCTAAGCCGCAACCAAGCATAAAGAAGCCGCGTCCAAATCCAAAAACCGTTATGGGAGCAACACGCTTTTGAGCGACAACAAACGCAAGCAAACACCACATGAGGAACTCAAACAGGGAGGCCGCGAAATAAACCACAACGCTCCATGCATTGTTAATACCGCCAAGTGCTGCGATGAGAGCAATTATAATTGCCGAGTAAACAGCTACGAGCGAGCAGAGTTTGCCAAGCGATATGCCATGCGCATCAGAACGCACGCTGTATAAAATGAATGCAAAAGCAAGTACAACACGCAAAAGCATAATAATGTTGTTGCCCTCAACAGTAGTTGCAAGGGCATGTGTTGTAACTACTGCCGAGCGAATCATGGTAACAATAAAGCACAAAAAGAAAGAGAACACTACAAACTTGGCAAACGAACCGGGCAGCTTATGCACATTGGCTTCATAGGTGAGAACTTCCGGATTTGCATTTGAGTTTTTAGGGACGGGAATGCATGCCAAAAGTGCGGCGACAATTGGAAGCAGGCAAAAGACCAAAATATTAGCGAAAGTGGGGCCGTGTTCAATGGGTGTCCACTTGGGCATGGCAAATACGGCAAAATAGATAAATGCACACACAAGCAGCGAAAGCGCAGCATATGCAAGGGCGCGGCGCGGCGGAAGCATGCCGTAGAGTATGCCGCATTTAAGTGAAACGAGACTTGTTCCGACTCCGCTCAGAACAGCGCCTGCATAAAAGAAAATATAGGTATTGCTAACTACTTGAGCAAGGTAATAAGGACCGGCCAATATAATGAGCAAACACCCGATACCTGCAATGATTCCCGAACCCATGACCAGTTTGTTGCTCATGGGCTGCTGAAGATGCCCGCGCTGCGCAAGGAAGGCAGCCAGCAAAAACACCACAGCAAAGCTCAGTGTTGAGACGGTAAACAGATTCGAGAGCCATGCACCGTTTATCTCATTGTCAGACAACCAGAGAGAACCGCTGAAAGTAAGCGATGTCCAGGCCCACCACACACCAAGCGACATAAAAGGCAATGACGGCCACATTGCTGTGAGACCGTCAGTAAGCCACAAGTATCGAGAATGTATCTGCGAGTGCGCAGTAGTATGCATCAGGTTTTGCTCCCTTGGTCGAGGTTTTACCCCCCTCAAGGAGATTGTAACATGAAATTTAATCCGATGCACTGATTTCAGCAATAAGATCATCAAGCGTTTCTAGATCCAGCGTAAAGAAGCCGCGAGTGATCTTGATAACACCCCGGTAAAAACGGGTGGTTAGGAGATGGTTTGCAATATCGGTAAAATTGCCGAACCAGCTCAAAATATTGTCGTTTAAGAATTGCTTAGATACTTGCAGCTCATGAAGGGCCTGTTCTTTGTTACCCTCAGCAAGAGCGGCAGCTGTGCGGCGCGAAAGCAAAGCCATGAACTCGCACATAAATGAGAGATGGTCATCAGGCCAGTCAAGGCCGGGACGGCGTTTTACACACTCGGCTTTATAAGCGCGGAATACCTCAACATAGCCTTCCTGGTAGAGAAGCCCTTCCCGGCTGGTAAAAACGCTCTTATAGGGTACGGCGGTTTTGGTTCCGTATGCTTTGACGCCGGCAAAAGCTCCGGTAAAGTCTACTGCGAGCTCATCTCGTGTACCGGTGTTGCGCTTGCGCAGGTAACGGGTGATATCGTTCACACCGTCGGCAAAATCCTCATTGAGATCAGCATAAACCGAGAAATCCGCTGCAGCCATGTTATCGATATCTGCCTGTTTAAGCGGTTGGAAATACAAAGAAGAAAGCGTCTCATAAAACACGGCACGTGCCTCGAGAGCAGACGCAATCTGCTCGGATACCGGTAATTCCTCAATGTTTTCTACTATGGTTTCAGCGTTTTTCTCGTCGTTCATACAGTGTCTCCTAACTTAAAAACTTTTTGGTAATTCTTAAAAAGCCCGCCCGCCCTTTGCGTTGGGCAGGCGGGCTCAAAACACAGGGCTTTGTGCTTTACCTAACCCACAAGAGATGCGTGCTGCGTTGCAGCAAAGATCAGATTGAGGCCGGGATTGCCTGCTGCAAGGGCTTGCATAAGAAGCCTGATGCATATGCCGCCAATGACGGTGCCTATGGTTGCAACAAAAACAAGCGTGCGTATTTTTGGTGCCATGGCCATGCATACAAGAGGTATAACACAGCCAATAACAACCACGCCACCCCAGAATGTAAGGGCGTCAAACGCAAAGCCGGCGTTTCCTGCAAATATTGCAAAGAATGCGGTTTGCAATGCGACAGCAACAAGAGCAAGCAGTGAATAGCGCGAGAACTCGCGGATTTCGGACTTGCCCAATGCAATGATGCTCACAGCGAGAGTTCCTCCCATGGCAAGAGCATTGCCAAGATATGCAAGAGGAGCCGCCCACTTGGTCCACGGGACACGAACGGGAGCATCAGCCAGACCCATAAGTACAGGGAGCGCAATGCCAAAAATTAAAGCAATGATGCCCAGTATTTTACCTGCGGTGCCGGTGTCAGCATCTTCGTCTTCATCAGCATAGGAATCAGCTCTGAATATAACAATGGTATATGCGATTGCAACAAAGAGACTTAAAATTGTTCCCACAATAGCAAGAGACTTGAAGTTGCCTCTTGTGGCGCCGTTCATCATACTAATGACAGCGTTAATGTCGCCTCGAGAGACTACCAATGCCACCCCGCCCAAAAGCAGGAGCAAAGCCGCCGCTATTGCAACGGCTTTGCGAGAACGGTGAGCTGATGCCGTGACCTCAGAAATGCCCAAAAACGCTAACGTTCCGCTGCCAAAACAAACAAGCAGGCTATAGAGCAACTGTGGCCACTGAGCACTCATTACGCAAGTTCCTTCCAAGTAGCAGTGCTGGCATGGAGGATGTAGCAGGTACGCGGGCTTGCGCCGTAAGCATCGGGCAGCCAGTGAATGTTCTCTTCGCCGGCAGCAGCGATTGCCTTGGCAACGTCGCTCTCGGGATCATCAAGATCGCCAAACAGACGGGCGCCGGTGCAGCAGTTGTGTACGCATGCGGGCTTCTCGCCGGCATCAAGGCGCTGTACGCAGCAGGTGCACTTCTCAACAATGTTGAGTTCCTCATTGTAGGTACGTGCGCCAAAGGGGCATGCCTCAATGCAGGACTGGCAGCCAATGCACTTCTCTTTGTCGATGAGGATAAGGCCGTACTTCTCATCGCGGTAAGTTGCGCCGGTGGGGCAGGCAGCTTCGCAGGCAGCGTTTTCGCACTGCTGGCACTGGGTAGGAAGCCAATAACCCTCAATGCGGGGCCACTCGCCGGAAGGACCGACTACGTTAACGCGGTTCCAGTAAATACCAAGTGAAACATTATTCTCATGCTTGCAGGCAGCTACGCAAGAGTCGCAGCCGGTGCAGCGGTCAAGATCAATGACCAAACAATTTCTCATTCAGAATCACACCCTTCTTAGAATACGTCCGGAGTAACGGGCTCGTTCTGGAGAGTCGGCAGGAACGGTGCAAACTCCTTGGGCTCTACCCAAACGTTGGCAGGCTTTTCGCCCTTCTCAATACGTACGGTGAAGCCACGGTTGGTGTATGAACCATAGACCTCGTTGAACGGGGCGGTGTTCTTGGTAAGAACGTTGACGTTGCACTCACGCCAGCCGGCAGTGCGGTTCTCTTTGGGAACACTCTCGTCGAAGCACTCGGGGTTCCAGAAGCGCTCCATCCAAACAACGCCGGGAGCTACGCCCTCGGTGAGGTATGCACGGCCGGAAATCTCGCCACGACGGCTGATGACCTTGATCCACTCGCCATGCTCAATGCCAAGCTCGGCTGCGGCCTTGGGGTTGATCTTAACATCAGGAATCGGGTAAAGCTCACGGCTGAACGCAGCGTGACGCATGGTGCCATGATGGAAGTAAGGCAGACGTCCTGAAGTAAGTACGAACGGATACTGGCCACCCTCGCCGTTGGCTTCGTCGTTGACAGGGGACTCGCAGGGCTCGATGAACTTGCAGATGGGGCTGTAGTCCTCGCAGGGCTCCTGAGGCATCGGGTAGCAGAACGGGTAACCGGTGCAGGCGCACTTAATAAGGATCTGGCAGTAAACTTCGATCTTACGGGACTCGGTTGCGAAGCCTGCGGGCAGACCGTCGTCAACAATAACCTCATGCTGGTTGTATTGCCAATAGCCCTCAGGAATACGAGGTACAAAGGCTTCGATGTTGGCCTGGAGGGTCTCCCAGTCGGGAGCGCCAAGGGTGTTGGCTACGCTCTTCTTGACAGCAGCCTCGTTGGGCTGGCCCATGTAAGCAGAAACGCCGGGTGCCATCTCAAGACCGTTGGGGATGGAGCCGCCGTACATTTCCTGTACCTTGGCGATGACCTGTGCGCCGGGGATGCCGTGAGATACGGTCTCACCAATGTGGGTGCACTCGTTCTGCAGCCACTGGGTGCCGAGCTGGGTCATGTTGACCATGGGCTCCTCAAGCCACTCGCGGCACGGGAAGACGAGGTCTGCAGCTTCGATCTGGAAGGAGGTCAGCATCGGGTACTGAGCGATGATGAAGTCAACCTCGGGGAATACATCATACCAGCTCTTGGCATTGCCGAGCATGGCGAGCTTGTTGCCGGACATATCGAACCAAACGCGAGGCTTGTAAGGCTCGCCGGTGGCGATGGCTTCGCGGACGGTCGGGATGTGGCTGTGGCACCAAGCATAGAGACCCTTGTGGTTCTTCATGCCGAGGCGATCGTAAAGAATCTGGTTGTAGAGAGCCTGCGGCCTGGTCTCGGCAAGCTGCTTTGCGCGCTCCTCGTTCTCTTCGTCAGACATACCGACAACTGCGCCGCAGCCGTACATGTCGGAGAACATACCGCCAAAGCCGTTGTGCTTGGTGATAGGACGAGAAACAGGAATGGAGGCCATACCCTTCTGGGTCATGGTAACGCCCGGCTTGTTGATGCGGCCCATGATGGAGTCGAGGCCCATGAGACCCAGCGGGATTTGAGAGGCGGACTCGGTCATGTCGAGGGCTACGCCGTTAGCAATACCGCCGTTGAGGCTGGTGTAAAGCTTGATTGCTTCCTCGTTGAGGTCTGCAGGTACCCAGCATACTTCCTCAGCATGCTCGAGGGTCCAGGGCTCAGCCTCATCCTTGTAAATCTGGCCGGCAGTCTTGTAGGTCTTGCCGTTGAACTCGCCCTCCCAGAAGATCTCGGGATCGACGGCGGAATTCTCGGGTGCGCTGTACTCAAACGGAGCAACTGCGCCGGTCTTGAGGTCGAAGCAGACATAAGCCGGGGTGTTGGCAGGGGTGCTCTGCTTGAAATCAGGGAAGAGCTCCTGAGCCTTGACCGGAAGCTTGGTGTCGGGATCAATAAGGAACGGCAGGTTGGTCCAGTACTTGGTGAACTGCTCGTCATACAGCTTGTTCTCGAAGATGTAGCGGTACCATGAGAGGCAAAGGCCTGTGTCGGTGCCGGGACGAACACTCAGCCAGACGTCTGCCTTTGCGGCGTCGGGTGAGAAGTTGGGGTCAACAACAATGGTCTTAGCGCCCATTGCCTTGAGTTCGGCCATACCACGGCCGGACTCTGCGGTCTCAGAAACTGAAGGCTGAGCTGCCCAAAGAACAACAACCTCGGTCTTGTTGTCTTCAACCTTGAAGATTTCCTGAACAGCGTTGTCAGCGATTGACTGGTCGTCGCCGCCGTAGAAGAGCTTTGAAAGTGACCAACGCGGCAGGTAGCACTGTGCGCAGCCGGGCTCAAAAACGGTGGGTGAACCAAATGCCATGTTAATGGTCATAGCCTCGATGAACGAGAACGAACCGCCGCCGCCTACCGAGCTGAAGAATGCATAGTTGCCATACTTGTCAATTGCATCCTTGATCTGGGTAGCCGCAAGCTCAATAGCCTCATCCCAGCTGATGACCTCAAAGTCAGTGCCGCCACGCTCGCCGACCCTCTTGAGCGGGTGAAGGATGTGCCTTGGGCTGTACATGGTGTGGAGCTCGTTGAGACCCTTGATGCAGAATGATCCGCGGCTCTCGGGCGCTGCAGGGTCGCCCTCAAGCTTTACAACGACACCGTTCTTGATGGTTGCAAGAGCGGGGCACATTTGGATGCAGCCGTGGCAAGAGGTTTTTACAACCTTTACTTCCTCGGCCTCATCTGCATATGCTGCAGGAGCCTCGATGAGTGAGCCCGTCATCTGCGTGCCAATTGCAGCTGCCGCACCGGCAAGTGCTGCCATCTTGACAAAGCTTCGACGTGTAACGTTAGTGTTTAACGCCATTTGCTTTCCTCCCTCTTTCCTAAACAACAATACTTTCCTTACCTTTATTTGCGTGGTTAAGCATCTTTGCTTCCGCGCAGTTCTTCGAGGAAATCTCTCCCTTCCTCGGTAAGAACCCATCCGTCGCGGTATTCAATACCGCCCGCAGCCTCAAGTTTGTCTACAAAGACACTGGGCTGCATTTTTTGTGGTTCACCGTCTGCATCGAGACGGTACAAAACATCACGGCCTTGGAACAGCTGAGAAATCTCATTATAGGTACGAGGCTCATCGCTTACAAAGTCCATAAGTTCTATGTAGGCGTCTTTGCGCTCGGGCACGAGCCCCAAAAGCTCAATAATGCGGGCTCTTGGCGTGTGCTGCTCTACTACAGCGGTTCCTGCATTTGTTGTCATAAATGCATAGTCATAAACGAGGTCGTCAATTTCGTCCTCGGTAAGACCCTCTTTTTGCTCAGGGGTAATAACTTCACCCTCTTGGTCAAGCTCAAAGCGCTCAAGACCACCGGCTTCTTCGAGTACCTTAATAAAGTGGTACTGGCTTGCGGCTGCATGCTTAAACTCGGCAAAGGTTGCAATCTTGTCTTCAATCTCCCTGAGAAGATGTGATTCCTGGCAAAATACAAGCGTCTTGTAGAAGATCTCCCTGTGAAGGGACTGCTTGGTAACAGATTCCGTTAAACGTGCAACCTGCCTTGCGAATTCTGCGGGGTCAACATAAGACGGGTCTTCGTAGGTTTCTACAGACTCCTGCGCGGTTTCTTCTGCAGACTGCTCTCCGGTATCTTCTGTTGTATCGACGGCATCTGTCTCGGCAGCTTCAGAAGCCTCGGCGTCTGTTTGAGGGGTTTCCTGCGGCGTTTGCGGATGCAGAAGGTCTGCATATTGGAACTCTACACTCTGTGGCGCATCGACATCATAATATACGCCGGCACGTGTAACAAATCCGGCGCCTTTGCTGATGGTCTCAACTGCTTTTGCAGAAGCCTGAATGGCTGCTTCACGCTCGGCTTCCATGCGCTCGGCGCGCTCAGCTGCTTCACGGGCAGCTTTTTCTGCGGCAAGACGAGCAGCTTCCTGCTCGGCAAGCTCTTCTTCAGTGGGTTCATGCTCGGCTTCTTCTGCCTGTTCCTGAGCAGCGTCTTCAATAATGCCTTCAGCTTCCTGTATGTTTTCGCTTGCAGCAATGTCGTTAACTTCTTGCTCGGTGACCTCTGCGGTATCCACATTTGTCTCAGTCATGTATTTCCCTTCTGTTGTACCGGAAGGTGCGTCTAAAGGCGGCTCAAAAACAGCCGCACGCACCGCCTTCGACCCAAATTATGCACATGCTCAAAAACAAATAAAAGCTCAGATACGCTTTAATGCATTATTGTGTAGGCTTTGAACTGGTGAGTTATAATATTATAACTTATAGATTTTAAGGAGCTTTTGTGAATGCCTTTTCAAAGCAAACGGTTACCATTGAGATAATTAATTGAATAATTACCCACTGCGGGGTTTCCCGGAATGCAAATAATGCTAGAATATCATCTTGTTCACAAAAGTCCGCTCTGTTACAGGAGCCCCAAATGAAGGAGGACGAGTTATGAAAACACATCCAAAAAGATTGTTACGCCTAGTGGCGGTACTGGCTTGCTTTGTTTTAGCCTTTGCTTTGCCGGCATGGGTTTTTGCTGAGGAATCATCCCTTGATGATTGCACTTCCTGCCATACGGCCGAGAAGGACTCGTTTGATGCAGATTCTTACATTACGCTTGCTGCAGATCATCCTGCATTTGAGAGTCTGTGCACTGCATGCCACAGTACTGATGACACCGGTTTTGCAAGAGTACATAAAAAGACAGAGGGCAAAAAGATGCCCACAAAGCTAAGCAGAACCAAGGCTCTTGCCGAGGATTGCAATCTTTGTCATGAAAAAGAAGACCTTGTCAAGGCTACAGAAGACAAGCTTATTAAAGACGCTACCCATGAAATCAACCCGCATGACCTTCCTTCGAATGAAGATCATGATGCCATTAACTGCTTCAGCTGCCATGTATTCCATGCAGTAGGCGACGCAAATGCCGTCAAAGCCAAGGATACGCAGGAAGACAAGGCAGACACCGCTGATAAGGCAACTACTGACAGCAAGGCAACCTCAACCACTGATCAAAAAGCCAGTGCCTCTGCTGCATCAGAAGAAGAAGCTGTGAATCCCGTTTTGGCTAATACACTCAAAAATGCCAAGGCATTCTGTCTGGATTGCCACCATGCCGGCGTATTTGAGTGCGGTACGTGCCACTAACTTATTGTGAGGACGCATAGTTTAAGAATCTATTGACGTATGTCCGGATTCAAGCTTTGAGCCATCGGAATAACAAAGTTTAGGTTTACCAAAATCACCGGTCTGTCCGTTAAGCGGGCAGGCCGGTTTTGATTACGCAGCACGTGAACAGCTTGTAATGACTTACGCTTTGCGAATTGCTTCTACCATGGGGATTACAAACTTGCGGATTTCTGTCTCCTGGTTTTGGGTTTGCTGAAGGGTGGCTCCTAAAGTTTGGAGAATAGCCGGGTTAACATGGCCAAGCATCTCATGCAAAAGGGTATGTTCGGTAGGAGTGAGTGCGTATTCAAAAGCAATATTTGCAAGCACACCGCCCAAAAGGCGGCCGACTATTTTGGTTTCGGGCTCAATAAACAGCTCTTTTGCCATTGAGAGCGCTTCAATACTTGCTTTGCCGCATGCATCTCCCAAAGCGAGGCCGGCAATCATACCCAAAGGCCCGGCGGCAGCTCCAAGGGTTGAGAACAGCACGCGGGCTCCTGTTGAGCCAAGCGAATAACCGGCCGTGGAGACAACTCTGTCGGCGACCATATTGGCCATATTCTCTTTTGCAAGGGTCTGCTCGTCTTTGCCTGCCTGAGCCTGAGCGAGTGATCCTAAGGCCAAGCCTTCGCTTACCAGCTCGGTAATTGCCTGTGTGTGGCCGCTGCTCATGTTCAGTGTGCCGGCGCCAAACCCCATGCGCTTGCGTAACCAAAGTCCAAGATGCCAGCCCAAGCCTTTCTCGTCATCGCAAATAACAGAACCGGTACGTTCATTATAGCGTACAAGGGGTATTTTGCCGGTTCGTGCAAGGTTAACTGCCTGGATATAGCTGTACGAGCCGCATTTTACCAGGATACCGGATAATTGGGTGTCTGATACTGTGGGAACATGGCCTCCCGCAATGAGCTTGCGCATGCGTTCAAGCACCGCATCATATTGTTCAAAGGGTACCTCGAGAATCTTGGGGGTTCCGCCGGCATCTAAAAACCGGTAGTCATTGTCTTCATCAAGACACCATTCAAACGATGCTTTTGCAGATGATCTGCATACCGAGCGTATGGGTGCATGAGGTGCCAGGAGAGCTGTTCCTTTAGCAGCGGTTCTTGCTGCTTTATAAGCCCGGACTCTGCGGTTATTGATGCGTACGCAAGCCATCGCAAAAGGCCTGAACATCTCGGCATCAAGAAAAAACGCTCCGTCTAAGGTGGGATTTCCTTTTTTATGGCTTATACGGGCAGGGTTAAAGTTCTCCCATCTGAGATAAAAGTATCCCAAACCGTCGTCTTTCGCATCTTCTTTATCATCATCTCCGGAGGGGCCGTCTTTTAAGAAGACACCGGTATCGGTGAGCACAAGCCCGTGAGAGCGTGTGCCAAATACTGCATCTGCCCAGAGAATCTCCTGTTCACGAGCGATGGGAAAGCTCTTTTTGATGCGCTTGGTATTACGCTCGGTCAGCTTTGTTTCGCTTGGTCCAAGGTCAGTGAGAAACTGTGTTAAGAGATACGGCCGTACCGCGTCATGGCCGCCTGGAAGTGCGCGTACGGTCATTAATACTCCATATACTTAAGGAACAGACAGTGCATGTTGCTATCCCAGTTATACCTGATGTTACCTACTCCATATGAGTGGAGGTAACTAAAGAGATTGCTAAAGGCGTCATCAGCATTGTCCATCTCAAAATAGACCTCTGCATAGGGGCGCATATATGCAGTAATATCGGCAGCGATGATGTCAAAATCGCTGTATGAGTAGGCAATATATTCAACACGCGGACGGAGATCCATATTGGTAGTCTGGGCAAGTTCAACAGTTGGTACGCGGTTCCAAAAGTGGGTGCGGTTCATGCGGTCAGCGCCGGCAAGGAACCATTTATAAGAAGGAATGCCAAAACTGTCATCCCCGTCATCCCAGGTTACGTCTACCGCGTACCACGAGCCGTAAACTTTCATGAGATTCCACATATGGGTTTCGTCAGATACTTTGCTATAGGTATCGCCATGCTGGTAGCGAATTTCCAGTCCGGCAAGTGTTCCTGCAAGATAGAATGCGTCTGAGTAACCGTCGCAATTTGCAAGTCCGTCGAGCAAAGCGCCAACAGCATTGTCGTCATCATCAGAGTAGTCATTGGTGTAATACGTGACTTGTGCCGCAAGCTCGTCATGAATGTAGCGGGCAATCTCAACAGGGTCAGAAGAAACAGATTTTGCGCGGTTTGCGAGCTCCAGAGCAGCCTCGTAAGTGGCCTTAAGACGGGGTTCCAGCGAAGCGGTTGTACCGTTTTTAACGGCGTGCATGATTTCAGTTCCCGGGTAGTACACAATGTCTTTTATTGCGATGATATGGCTGCTGTTGTAGTAAGTATACGGCGAGTGAATAAAGCCGCAGCTGTCAAAAATATCGTACAGGTACTTCAGGTCTTCTGAATCAGGATATTCCGTACCTTCGAGCAGAGTAGTATACAGCTCATCTGAGCAGAACAAATAAATGACTTTGTCGCCCTTCTCGGCACATTCGGTAAGGTATGCTATGGCTTCTTCAAGGGTGGTAAGCTGACGTACGTCGGCTACAATATTGGCGCCTTCAAAGCCAATGAGTGTGAGCGACTCATACCAGCTGCGCCATGAATACGTGGTAAGTCCGGCCTCTTTTTGAAGTTCTGTCATAGCTGCCAGATCATTTTCTGTCATTTGCGCGTAGAGCTCTCTGCCCAAAACAAGATCAAAATCAGTAACACCTGAGGCGCCCATCTGCTTAATGACTTCTATAATATCGTCCGTCGATGAACAGGGGATTCGTGGTACTTCTACAAAGGTTGTCTCGGTATAGGCAATATGGGCAGACGCAGAATTGCCGGTCCATCTGAACTTAGAAATTTGGCCCAATGCCTGGAGTTCATAAAGCTTCTCATAGTCGTTTGCCAAAAGACGCTCATACAGAGAGGGGGTTGTTACAATCACAAACTCGCTCAGCGATTGTTGGTGATAGGCATTCAAAGCCTCGAGAAACTCGGTTTCATCCTTTGCATAGGTGTACGGGGCATCAAAAAGCGTAACGTCATTGACCGTTATATAGTAAATAGAGGAATAACCTGTGTAGTCGGTCTTTTTGACGCCCTTGCGTGCCGTGAGGTTTGGCAGCCTTGTGTTATTAAAGAGTGTGTTGTAAACATCCTCCGAGCAAAGCAAATTAAACTTGGTTACCTGCGTAAAGTCTATTGACAAGATCGCTGCTTCTGCCTGGGGCATGGTGTCGCAAACATATACCGGGGTATCGTTGTAGACAACGCTGCTAAAGTTCATTTTATACAGCGTGTCGTAGTAATTCATATTGCGTTCCTGGATATTGCCGAGTCTCTCAAGCCTGTGCAAAATAAAGAAATTGTTTTCAGAGATCTCGGCAAAAAGTTCTTCTGAACAGGTGATAGTAAATTCGGTAGTGCCTGAATCGCGATACTCGGCAAAAAGTGTTGAGATATCGTTTTGAGTCATACATATCTCGTGAGGATCATGAGGCTCTATACCGGCATTTGGGTCAGTGTCTGAGAACTCGGTGCCTTGAGCTGGTTTGGTTGTTTGCTGTGTGGCAGGGACAGATTCTTCTTCTGTTGTCTTCTGCAGCATAAGATTGATGAATCCGCCTATATAGGGTGGTTCAGGCTCTGATGCATGTGCCTGTATTGCGAATGCACACATTTCTATACTGATTGCACATGCAGTGCATATAACACCTATTATCAGAGCCGGGGTATATCCCAAGCGTTTTGAGAATTGCATTGCATGTCCTCTCCGACAACTTGATTTACACAAAATAACTGATTCCGAATTATAAGCTCTGCCCTTGTATGCCGCTCATTGGGTCAATGTAAACAAAGCTCTTATCATTGAAATCACACCTTAGAAACTGTATAGGAAATCGCTGACAGTTCTTTACCGGTCATCTGACGTGCTTTAATTTGGCGTTGAAAAGAGCTCTAAAAGTGGTATGCTATGAGCGCTTTTAAAACTGCGAGAGAAAGAGATGCTTGTGGCTTTTGATGAGGAAGAACCACTTGTAGGCGCACATTTTGCTCCGCAAAACAAACACACCCAAAATACATCGCAGCATTCTGTGGAAACCACGTTTATTCCTCCTCAGGATACCGTGATGACGCAGATGGCAACCGGATATGAGAATCCGTCTTATACAACGCAAGCCCGCCAGGCTGCCGGTCACAGCGGTTCAGGTCAAGCATATGCCGGACAACAGCAGTATGCTCAGAACCGGCAATATTCTCCCCGTTTTGATACGCAATATCAATCAGGGTATACAGACCGGTATACACCTCAGTTTGACACACAGTATCAAGCGCAGTATCAGTCTCAGTATCCTGATCCGTTTATCGATGATTATCCATATGATGCTTATGCCGCTCCGCAAGGATATACTCAGCAGTATGACGGAGAGCTTTATATACCGCAGGCAAGCGGTGTTTTGCCGCCCAACAACCTTATACCTGAGAATTACGGCAGTCACTATAACAATAATAAAAAGAAAAAAGGCGGTTCGGCAACGCTCGTAATTGCCGTAATCTTGCTGCTGGTTGGTATTGCGCTTTTAGCTGTTGCTATTTATTACCTGATCAGTAGCCAGCAGGCTTACAAAGTTGGTATTGATGAGTATACAAGCATTCAAAATGCAAGTGTAACTGAAGATCCGGTGTCGGGCAGGCCTACTGTTGATTTTGATGCCCTGCAGCGAATGAACTCAGATATTCAGGGCTGGATAAGTATCCCGGGTACGCCTATTAATTACCCGGTATGTCAGCATGATGACAATGATTATTATCTCACCCATACGTTCCTCGACACCTATAATGTGGCCGGCGCAATCTTTATGGATTACCGTTGCGATCCCAACCTTCAAGACCGCACGACAGCTATATATGGCCATTATTTGAATAACGGCGAGATGTTCCAGTGCATATCTGAGTACTCAAACCAAGATCAGTTTGATACCATTGGCAGCATTTATTATGTGTCAAATGATGGCGTTGTCCACGTGCTTACACCGTTAAGCTGCATGGTTGTAAGCGGTTATGATATTGACATCATTCAGTTTGACTTTGTTGATGAGTATGATTTTAAAGAATATGTTCAGTATCTTATATCCCGGTCGCGTGCGTTTGCCCCGGCCGCAACCGCCGAGGGTGTTGAACATGTCTATTTGCTCTCTACCTGCAGTTATGAGCGTGAGAATGATCGTACCATTTTGGTATGTACAGACTGGGGCGCCAATTTTGGCGATCTCGGAGATGCAACGGGTGATCTGAACGACATTCAAAACGCTGCAGATGAAGCTGCGGGATATTGGGAATAACAAATTGCTCCGAGTCTTTTACTGGAGTACAATACCTACCGACATGTAGAGAATATTCCTGTCATACTATGAGGAGGATCTATGGCCACAGCACAAACACATGTTACGTACCGTGATGCAGGCGTTGATGTAGACGAGGGAGCCCGCGCGGTTGACCTTATTAAAGCAGCTGTTAAAACCACTAATCGTTCGGAAGTTATAGGTGGACTTGGCGGTTTTGGCGGGCTGTTTAGCGCCTCCGGATTCAAATCCATGGAAGACCCTGTTTTGGTAAGCGGTACAGACGGTGTGGGTACCAAGCTCCGCCTCGCTCAGATTTTTGACCGTCACAAGACTGTGGGTATAGACCTTGTCGCTATGTGCGTAAATGACCTTTTGGCCTCCGGTGCGGAGCCCTTGTTCTTCCTTGATTATATTGCTATAGGTCATATTGAAGCCGAGCATGTTGCGCAGATTGTGGGCGGTATTGCAGAAGGCTGCAGGCAGGCAGGTTGCGCGCTCATTGGCGGAGAAATGGCCGAGCATCCGGGTGTTATGGCAAAAGATGACTATGACCTCGCCGGTTTTTGCGTAGGCGTGGTTGACAAGCCTAAAATGATTGTTCCCGAGCTTGTGAAGGAAGGCGATGCGATTCTGGGTCTTGCGTCAAGCGGCCTGCATTCGAACGGCTATTCGCTTGCCCGCCGCGTTTTGGTTGATGAGGAAGAAGCGCAAAAGGATCCCGCCAAGTATCTTGAACCCAGAGCAGATCTGGGAGGCGCGTCTTTGGTAGACGCCATGCTTGAGCCTACCCGCATTTATGTAAAACCCATTCTCGCTGTTCTGGAAGCCGGGCTCCCTATTCACGGCATAGCCCATATTGCCGGCGGCGGAATTACCGAGAATCTCAACCGTGTTTTGCCGGCAGACCTTGATGCGGCAGTAGATGCGCTTACCTGGGATATTCCGCCGGTGGTTGCCGAGGCCGTCAAAGCCGCCGGCCTCACAGATGAAGAAGCTCTCCGCACCTTTAATATGGGTTGCGGCATGGCAATAGTATGCGATCCCAACGCAGTAGATGACATTGCCGAGAAACTCATGGAGGCCGGAGAAACCGTATTCCCCATGGGCGAAATAGTACCCGGAACAGGCAAAGTTATTTACAGATAAGGAGACTTTGCAATGACTATCAAGCTTGGTGTTTTAATCTCGGGCAGCGGTACCAACCTGCAGGCCATTATTGATCGTATTGCTGATGGCACGCTCGACGCCTCGATCCCCATTGTGATTTCAAGTCGTGAAGCCGCTTATGGTCTCAAACGCGCAGCCCAGGCGGGAATCCAAACGCTTTCGCTGACCCCGGCCCTGTATAAACAGGATCCTATTGCAGCAGATGAGGTTATAGCTTCAGAGCTTTTGCGTCATGAAGTTGACTATGTGGTTATGGCCGGCTACATGCGTATGGTGCGCGAACCGTTGCTGACTGCATTCCCTGACCGCATCATAAATCTGCATCCGGCGCTTTTGCCGTCTTTTAAAGGAGGCCACGCGATTCAGGATGCCTTCGAGCGCGGTGTTAAAATAACCGGCGTTACCGTTCATTTTGCTAACGCAGATTATGACTGCGGCCCCATTATTGCACAGCGTCCAGTTGTGGTAGAAGAAGGCATGACGGTTGATGAACTCGAGGCCCGTATCCACGAGGTTGAACATGAGCTGTACCCCGCTACACTGCAGCTAGTTGCCGAGGGCAGAGTTCATGTTACAGAAGATCGTAAAGTAGTTATTGACCCGGCTTAACCGGTAAAAGGAGCACGTAATGCCCGGAAAAAGAACAAATGTAATATCCTGGGACGAATTTTTTATGCGCGTTGCCATAGCCGCAAGCCTGCGCAGCAAAGACCCAAAAACTCAGGTTGGTGCATGTATCGCCGGAACCGACCAGCGTATTCTCTCGGTAGGATACAACGGAACCCCGTCGCGTATGAATGACGATGACTTCCCGTGGCAGGACTCAGAAGACCCGCTGCTCGACAAGCACAGCTATGTAATTCATGCCGAGACAAACGCGATCCTCAATTACCGCGGTTCTTTGCGTGATCTTGAAGGCGCCACCGTTTATGTAACACTCTTTCCCTGCCAGGAGTGCGCTAAAGTTCTTGCTCAGGCAGGCATAGCCGAGGTGGTTTATCTGAGCAACAAATATGCCGGCACTCCCGGTAATGAAGTCTCAAAAGCCGTTCTTAACCGCTGCGGCATCAACTACCGCCAACTGATTCTTGACATATAAGTATATACATAAGATAAGACCGAGGGCCAAAACATACACTTTGTTCTATGTTTTGGCCCTCGGTCTTATTCTTTTTTGGTACGGATAATATCGTGTTCATGCAATTCTTGGTTGCAAATAAAGCGATAGTGGTCCATTTGGCGATTGGCGGTATCTGTGGGTAGTTGCTGCTCGTTGCCGTCAGAGCTCGATACAATGAGCCTGAGGTTTGAGATGCTGAGTTTAGCTGCTGCTTTGCCGGGTGAGAGCAATTCCAAAGGAGTTGAGATGTCAAAGCGATTGCGTGCCGTTACATCTGCTTCCCAATAACCGGGCATATTTGCCAGCGGTTTGCATGAATCTACAGCGGCAACCCAGAGCCAATCGCTTGATGCGGCGTCAGAGTACGGCGCTTGATGTGCGGGCCCGTAAAAGAATCCGGTTGAATAGGGATGATGCGATACTGTTTCCAGTTCAATTTCCACAAGAGCGGGATCTTCTCCGTCTATGACGCGCCGGTATGCGTTTGTGACAGCGGCTACATAATAGGCTTTACGGCCCCGGCCTTCGAGCTTTATGCTCATCACGCCTGCCTGTGCAAGATCATCCAGGTGAGCAAGCATATTGAGATCGCATGAGTTAAAGATGTACGTAGCGTCTTCGTCTTCTTCTACCGGGAAGTCCTGTCCCGGGCGGGACGGTTCATGGAGGCTCCAGGCCCAACGACAAGCCTGGGTACAGTGACCGTTATTGGCGCTGCGTCCGGTGAGGTAATCGCTTATAAGACATCTTCCTGCGTAGGCCATACACATTGAGCCATGGGCAAATACCTCTATCTCAAGGTCTTGGGGGGTATTGGCCCTGAGCTCGGCAATTTGAGCTACGCTCATTTCGCGCGCACAGACAATGCGTTTGGCGCCAAGGTTGTACCAGGCACATGCGGCTTGACTGTTTGCAATACTGGCCTGAGTGCTTACATGGAGATCAGCATGAGGGGCATATTGTTTGGCCAGGGTAAACGCACCCAGATCGCTGATAATAAGCGCATCAACGCCCGCGGCATCTGCCGCTTTGAGATAGGGCGGGAGCTGTGCAATATCGCTGTTGTGCATCACAATATTGCAAGCCAAATGCACTTTTACGCCATGCTCATGAGCAAATGCCACAACACTGGGTAATTCTTCCATCTTAAAATTTGACGCGCGTTTGCGCATTCCAAATTGTTCGGTTGCAAGATAAACAGCATTTGCGCCATACCACACCGCGTATCGCAGCTGTTCCCAGCCGCCTGCGGGTGATAGAAGTTCAAGAGATGAACAAGAAGAATGCCTTGTACTAAGGTCCACGTATCCAACCGCCTTTGAAAACAGGAAGCAAATGTGATATCTATTGTATAACAATGTTATCAAGGGAAGATTTAAAAGAAAAAAACCGCCAGTCTGTTCAAAAATATAATAGCGGTTTACGGAAACAGCATGAGCTATTCAACTATAAGATGCATCATTAATAAGCTAACAATATGATAGCAAAGCTTAAGAAATATGAATTAAATATAGAGTTAATAAAATTAGAAAATGTAAACGTTTTACCGCTCATCGATTGAATCAATATTTACAGGAATCGCACACCCCATAAACAATGCATTATACCAGTCATTATAATCGTTAGTATTTTTGGTTAACATATACGAAATAATTGATCAAAACATGTATAAAAAAATGAACACTATTCATGTTACTTTGTATGCTGAGCGAAAAATATGCGCATGGGGCAAAAAGGGAGGGATCATTCATGGCAAAACGCAGCTATGCAAAACGCTATAGAAACAGTGATCATTCTCACGTGGAACGAGTTTTGTTGACGAGTATTATTGAAGATAAGCTTAACCGAGAGAGCATTGTTTTTATTGGCGGTGTAGCAGGTATGGGTAAAACTATGTTACTGCATGAGATTGCCCGCAATGCTCGCCAGGAGCGTTCAAAACGTGTTATTGTGAGAATAGACGCAGCATCTGTAGAATCAGAAGCGTATCTCATGGGAAGACCGGGGTTACTTGAAGAGTGTCTGCTCCGTCAGCTTCGGGCTAAACGCAATGCACAAAAAGCATCTTCAACAAACAGCAATACGGTGGTTCAAGACCAGGAACCGCAAGCAGAAATACCCGTAAAACGAATCCGTCTTACTCTTCCGCCCGTACGGATGCATTATACCAGTCGTGCGGCCCGTCTCATTTGGCTTCATATAAGCTGTGCTGCAACCGCATGGGCTTCTCTCTTTGCGGAGAACATGCATCATGCACGCGCTATCAGGATGTCTCCGCTTATTCTTATTGATAATTTCTCATTTTCTTTGGAAGACAACATAGAGAGTTTTAAAGAAGCGTTGCGCCTTTGGACAGAGGGAGGTGCGAAAATTGTGATTGCCTCTGATTTGAGGACAAATACCTCGCTTTACCTGAGAGAGTTTTTTCATATGGGTGGATTGACGCTGAGAGTTTCTCCTATAGAAGCAGAAACCTGGATAGATAAATTGCAACTTCCCAATGATATTGATCTGTTCAGGTATTCCCATGGCATCCCTCTTATGATTAATGTATTACGCCGCACACAAAACTCAGCATCCGTTCTTAATAATACGTGCTATCAGACAGCTTTACGCACATGTATGGAAGCTTGTTTGTTAGAACGTACCGACCAGCATACAGAGCGTATCAAAACAGCAATGGTACTCATGCAAACCGGTACATTTCAAGATCTTTTGGCACTCGATATTTCAATCTCTGCTCACAGTATGGGCTTGCTTGAGACGGAATTTGCATTTTTGGGTGTTAATGCAGCTCAAGGAACTTTCGAGTGTTTGCCGTATTCGTTTTATGTATGCCGGGATATTTTGATACCTCTCATCAGAGCAGAAGATGGATTCGCGCTTCATCTTGTTGACTATCTTGCTGAGCAAAACAGGATAACACAAGCGAGCGAAATAGTTATGCTTATGGGAAGCCGCGATGCTTATAATGCTATTTCCAGGAATCCGGCTTCTTTTATTGAAGCGGGCAAGAGAACGCTGATCCAGCAGCACGTATTGCATCCGCAAAATAAGGGTTACGAGAGATTTGCCTCAGAGTCGACGGCCATGAGCCATGATCTTTTGTCACGCATTGAGAAGATAATGAAAAATAATGCACATGGTGTTGTTGCATTGGATTTTAAGCAAAGTATGTGCGCTGATGAACACATGGCACAGCAGTTGGTTTATGGCAATGCTATTCTCAAGGCATTGCTTACAGTTCAAAACAGCTTGTCAGATCTCTGGAATCTCAGTGCAGAACCTTTACTTAAACAAAAGCCATACATGAGTACAGAAGAAAAGCGTTCCCAGTTATGTATATCAATGACCCGGGCTGCTCTCAACAATGATTCCGTACTTTTTATGAGCCTTTTTGAGGAGTTTATGAGCTTTGTTGATGCTGCCCGGATACGGCTTGATGATGCGATTTATATTCATCATGCTTATAGATGTGGTTTACTTTGCGGATGTACTATGGCTGTTTATCAGCGTTTATCAACTTTGGGAGCATTTCTGCGAAATAAACGTGATGAGCCTACTATTGTGCTCGACTGTGCCGATGCGCTGCTGAGCAGTGACTTGGCATTGGCCCAGCTGATGATTGAGCTCCCTGATGTAAGTGATACTATTGAGGGCTATCTGAGTGAGCTGGCAGCCTATACCGCGTTCTTTGAGATGTGCAAGATCCCTCCGGGTATTGCAGCAGCGCGTTTTAACCAAGGTTTTGCTCTCATGCTGAGTGGCAAAGAAGCTGAGGCGCATATACATCTTGACTATCTTGTTGGTTATTGGGCTGCCAGGAACAATTCTGTGGGGCAATTGCTTGGTGCGATGGGTAACTGCTGGTGCACCTTGGCGCTAGGCGGAGTTTCTCAGGCACAATCACATACTGTAGGCGCAAAGGTCCTCATAGAACGCATTGGCGCTCGAGGACTCGTGCCTTACATGCGCCTGCTCGAATCTATAGCAATTGTGCGAACAAGAAATTCTTATAATACAGATGCCCGGCTGCTCGATGCAGAGTTGCAAAGAAGCGCTTTGTATCCGCATAGTCCCGCCGCACTTGAAGTTGAGCTTTGTCTCTTGTATGCGATGAGTAACGAGCAATCCCGTGCTGAGACTATCATACATCCTCTGATTCTTAATATGGATTCCAGGCTCTGCAGACTTCTTGTATGCACAGCCAGGTGCTTAGGTCCCTTTGCAGATATATTTATCAAGTGCCTTCCTGAGCCCGCAAAAAGTATTGTAACTCAGGGGACTCATTCTTTCTTTTCAACATGGCCAAGTTGGGGAATGGCTTTGCACGGAATAAGTTCTAAATCAGAAAGGCCGGCAGAGTTTTGGGCAGAAGCGCCAAGCAAAAAGGGGTTATTCAAAATTGAAGTATTCGGAGCGGTTACTGTCGAGAAGAACGGGCACATCATAAATGACCAGGAGTGGAACAGAAAGTCTTCAAGGATGCTGCTTACCATCCTTGCGCTGTTCTATGACAGATCACTCACGCGAAAAAGCTTGCTTAAAGCACTTTGGCCAGAAAAGAACAGCAACCCTACATCCAATGCGCTGAGTACGGCCCTCTCTTGTTTGCGGCATACGTTAGGACAAACTGACGGTGGCCCGGAATATATAATCAGTATCAGTAACATGCTTAGTTTAAATCCCGCGCTTACAGTGACCGATGTTGCCGAATTTGAACATCTGGCTCGTGATATTCTTGCGAATAACGCCATGCTTGACTTAAAAACGGCAATTGCCATGTGTACAAATCTTATAGGAATTTATAAAACCGGTCCATGTATTTGTTCAGGCCTAATCGCGGAGGTTGTTTTGGAGCGTCTGAACGAACTAAGAGATTTATATATTGAGTGTATGCTAATGGCTGCACAAAAAGCGCTTGCAGCTAAGGAGGGTTCAACGGCTCTTTATTTTGCCCGCGCTGCAAAAAAGGTGTCTTCGAGTTATGCTGATGTTGATGTTGTGTACTATAAAGCGCTTGAGCTGACGCATTTTGCTGACCAAAAGTCTGATAAATCGCCAGGCAGCGAGACGGTTACCCAAGATTATTCACCTGAATCGTCCGAGGAATTAAAGGAATTATGCATTTCAAAGGAATGAATTCTATATAAGAGTATGGGAGCTTTGCTATTCCTCTAGTTTTGCGTGCGCTATGTGTTTTAGGAAGCCCGGAGTGTGGTAAAGTTTATCTGTCTGTCAGATTGCCGTTTCTTATATTTACGGTTTAAGAACGGCTACCCCACTTGTTTGCTGGGGTGTTAAACACAGTTAGGATATCATGCCAAATTTTCTTACGAGGCTTCTTTCTTTTGGCGCCGACAAAGAACTCAGGCGCTTTCAAAAAATGGCTGAACGCATAAACGAACTTGAGCCAACCTATGTTGCTATGAGTGAAGACGAGCTCAAAGCTTGTACTCCTGCTTTCAGGGAGCGCTTGGATCGCGGTGAATCACTCGATGACATTTTGTTTGAAGCATTTGCCGCCATGCGCGAAGCAAGCAGGCGTACTCTGGGTTTGCGTCATTTTGACGTACAGCTGGTGGGCGGCATTGCGCTTCACTCGGGCATGATTGCCGAGATGAAAACCGGTGAAGGTAAAACTATCGTTGCAAATCTTGCCGGATACCTCAATGCACTCGGTGGTGAGGGTGTACATATTGTTACCGTTAACGACTATCTCGCAAAGCGTGACTCCGAGCAAATGTCGCGTCCATATGGTGCTTTGGGAATGACGGTTGGTCTCTTGCAAAACGGTATGCGCATTAACGAGAAGCGACCCGCTTATAACGCAGATATTACTTATGGTACCAACACTGAGTTTGGTTTTGACTATTTGCGCGACAATATGGTAAGTCGTGCCGAGGATCGTATGCAACGCGGTCATGCTTTTGCTGTTGTGGACGAGGTCGACTCGATTCTTATTGATGAAGCGCGTACGCCGCTTATTATTTCCGGTGCGGGAACACGCTCGGGAGAGGCATATCAAAAATTCGCCCGTGCCGTTAAGGGTCTTCGTGAAGGCGTAGACTTTGAGATGGACGAGGCAAAGCACACCATCGCAGCAACCGAAGTGGGTTTGCGCAAAGTCGAGGAACTCACGGGTATCGATAATATTTATGATGACATGAGCGGACAGCTGGTCAACCACCTGCAACAGGCTCTTAAAGCCCAGTTTATGTACCATAAAGACAAAGATTACATGATACAAGACGGCGAAATTAAGATTGTTGACGAGTTCACCGGCCGTGCCATGGAAGGACGCCGCTGGTCAGAAGGTTTGCACCAGGCAGTTGAGGCCAAGGAAGGTCTTCTTGTACGCGAAGAAAACCAGACGCTTGCTACCATTACGCTTCAGAATTACTTCCGTCTGTACAAAAAGCTCTCGGGTATGACCGGTACCGCTCTTACCGAGGATGCCGAGTTCCGTGAGATTTATAAGCTTCCGGTGCAACCCATCCCGCCCAACAAGCCGGTTATTCGTATAGACAATGATGACCTGGTATATCGCACGGTTGATACCAAATTCAGCGCTGTTGTAGAAGACGTTATTGAGCGTCATGCAAAAGGCCAGCCCGTGCTCGTGGGTACCGTAGCCATTGAGAGCTCCGAGAAACTCTCGCGTATGCTCGATAAACGCGGTATCAAACATGAAGTATTAAACGCCAAGCATCATGAGCGTGAAGCAGCCATTGTTGCTCAGGCAGGCCGCAAAGGCGCAGTTACTATCGCAACCAACATGGCAGGCCGTGGTACCGACATTCTGTTAGGCGGAAACCCCGAGTTTCTCGCCCTCGACATTATGCGCGACCGTGGCATTGACCCTGATGAAGCTGATGAAGTCTACCACAAGGCAGCGCTTGAAGAAGCCCGTGCCATTTGCGCGTCAGAGCGCAAAGACGTGGTCGCGGCAGGAGGTCTCTGCGTTATTGGTACCGAGCGACATGAGTCGCGACGCATTGACAACCAGTTGCGCGGCCGTTCAGGCCGTCAGGGTGATCCGGGCGAGACCCAGTTCTACCTGTCGCTCGAAGATGATCTTATGCGTCTTTTTGGCGGCGACCGCATGGACTCTATTTCGGCGCTCATGCATCGCATGAATATGCCTGAGGACATGCCCATTCAGGCAAAACTCATTACCAAGTCGGTAGAGAGCGCCCAGCGCAAGGTAGAAGACCTGAACTTCTCGGCGCGTAAACATGTTCTTGAATATGACGACGTTATGAACAAACAGCGTACGGTTATTTATAACGAACGCAATCAGATTCTCGACGGCAAGGATCTCTCGGAGCACATAGACGAGGTTATGCACGATACCGTCGAGAATGAGGTTGCAAACTACGCCAGCGGAGCTATTGAGGCAGAAGACTGGGATGCCGCCGGTCTTGAATCATGGGTACAGCAGCTTACCGGCAAAGATACGTTTAAAGCTGATGAGTCGTTTGCCACTGAGGATCCTACAGAAGTTACCGACGCGGTATATAACTTTGTAAAAGACACCTATCAGGCAAAGACAGAAGCCTTGGGCGAGAAGGTCACGAGCATGCTTGAGCGCCAGGTTATGCTCAGGGTTATTGATACCCGTTGGATGAACTATCTGCAGGAGATGGACTACCTCAAGCAGGGTATTGGTCTGCGTGGCTATGGCCAGCGCGACCCGCTGGTTGAGTACAAAGAAGAAGCGTACCGTGCGTTTGGCGGTTTGGTAAGCGCCATGTACGAGGACTTTTTGCGCACCGTACTGCGCATTGAGCTTGCAAATCCTCAGCAGGTAAGTCCGCAGGCTATGCCTCAGTCGGCTTCTCCTTTGGCCGGCGCGCACTTCTCGGGTCCGGCAGAGGTCGACGGAGATGCCGGGAATTCAACATTGCGTTCAGCAATGCGTAACAACAAAGCAGTCCAGGCAGCTGCAGCGGGAGCCGGAGCCGTGAATGCGGCAGGCGCTGCGGAAGCAGCCGGAGGCAAGGCGAGGACCTATATTGCTGCCGAGCACGACCCGTATGCCGGAGTTGGACGCAATGACAAATGTCCCTGCGGAAGCGGTAAAAAATTTAAAAACTGTCACGGGAGGAACGTGTAGTTTTTATGATAGAGACCCTGTCTGACCAACTTCAAACTGCCGAGGCAAGGCTTCTGGAGATTCGTAAATATCTTGCTATTGATGCAAAACGCGACCGTCAGGCTCAGCTGGAGAGCGCCACGGCTGAACCCGGTTTTTGGGATGACCAGGCTGCCGCACAAGGCGTTATGTCCGAGATTGCCCGCTTGCGTGATGACATAAGCTCATATGATGATGCTTTTGCGGTATTAGAAGAAGCAATGAGTGCAGATGAGCTTGCCGTGGAAACTGATGATCAAGAGACGGCAGAGTATGCCCGGCAAACCTATAACGGACTTGTGGCCATGCTTGACCAGCTTGAGCTTTCGAGCTGGTTTACCGGCAAGTTTGATCACGGAGACGCCATTGTTACCGTAAAGCCCGGCCAGGGCGGTCTTGAAGCGCAGGACTGGACTGAGATGCTCTTTAAGATGTACCTGCGCTATTGTGAACGTCGTAAGTGGAAAGTCCAGGTAAATGATGCCCCGGTAGCAGATGTTATAGGCCTCGACCGTGCAACGTTTACGGTGAGTGGCAAAGATGCATACGGAATGCTTGCGGCCGAGGCAGGCGTACACCGCCTGGTGAGAATTTCTCCTACAGACGAGAAAAAACGCAGGCAAACAACGTTTGCCGGCGTCGAAGTGCTCCCCATATTGCCTGATGACGTTGAGGTTGATATCAACCCGGCAGACCTGCGCATAGATGTATATCATGCAAGCGGACCGGGTGGGCAGGGAGTAAACACAACCGACTCTGCGGTTCGTATTACCCATATGCCCACAGGGACAGTGGTAACCTGCCAAAACGAGCGCAGTCAGTTACAGAACAAAGCAACTGCCATGCAGATTTTACGTTCACGTCTTTATGAACTTGAGCTTGAGAAGCGGGCAGCACAAATAGACGAGCTCCGCGGCCCAAAGCATACTATAGGGTTTGGTAATCAGATTCGCAGTTATGTACTTTATCCGTATCAGATGATAAAAGATTTACGCACCGGCCATGAGACGTCGAACATTGATGACGTTTTGGTAGACGGTGACCTTGATCCGTTCATAATAGCGTATCATAGATGGCGTGTGTTAGGGGAATCACAGGACGACGCGTAATCGTTCTGAAAAGAGGCAATAAGTGGCTAGAGATGGGAGAGCTATGGGTTCGCCAAATGCATTAGGCGTTACCAACGAGTTTGATGTTGCACAGGTAAAGAAATTTGCAAAGCAAATGCGCAGGGATATTGTGACAATGCTTGCAGAAGCAAAGTCCGGACATCCCGGAGGCTCTTTATCTGCCTGCGATTGCGTTGCAACGCTCTACAAAGGCGGTGTTTTGCGCCACAACCCCAAGGAGCCAAATAATCCTGCCCGTGACAGGTTTATTCTGTCAAAAGGCCATGCGGCGCCTGTGCTTTATGCGGCGCTTGCAGGAGAGGGTTATTTCCCGCGCGAGTGGCTTATGACCCTGCGTAAACTTGACAGCCATCTGCAGGGCCATCCTGATATGCGCAAATGCCCCGGCGTAGAAGTATCTACCGGATCTTTGGGCCAGGGCCTCTCGATTGCAAGCGGCTTGGCTTTGGGTTTAAGTATTGATGCAGCACATAAAGGATGCGAACCGCAAAAAGTATTTGTGCTTATGGGTGACGGTGAGCTTCAGGAAGGTATGGTTTGGGAAGCCGCCATGTTTGCGGCGCATCGCAACCTTAAGAACCTCATTGCTATTGTGGACAACAACAATCTGCAGATTGACGGACACCTTACTGACGTGGTGAGCCTTGGCAATATTGCCCAAAAGTTTGAATCATTTGGCTGGCACGCTATTGAAGTAAAAGACGGGAACAGTATCCCGGAGTGCTATGAGGCTCTGTGCGCAGCACGCGACTATGCCCAGGGACCTTGTGTGGTTGTGCTTCATACCATCAAGGGCAAGGGAGTCTCGTTTATGGAAGACCAGGCAGGGTGGCATGGCAAAGCTCCCAGTATCCAGGAACTTTCAGTGGCCTTGGCAGACATTGACGGTCTTTCAGAGGAGGCAGAATAGTCATGGCAGATGCAGCACCCCGCGCTACGCGCGAAGCTTTTGGCGCAACACTTATAGAACTGGTAAAAGATGGTTATCCTGTTGTTGCTGTTGATGCAGACCTTGCCGGCTCAACAACAACCAAAAAGCTTGGAGACTATGACCCCGAGCGTCTTTTTGACGCCGGTATTGCCGAGCAGGACATGATTGGTATCGCAGCAGGTCTGGCTCTTACAGACCGCATTGCATACACTGCTTCGTTCGCGGTATTTGGCACCGGACGTTGTTATGACCAGATTCGCAATACCGTTTGTTACGGAAACCTCAACGTTAAGATTTGCCCCACCCATGCCGGCCTGAGCGTAGGCCCTGACGGCGGCAGTCATCAAATGGTAGAAGACATTGCTCTTATGAGCGTGCTTCCCAACATGCGTGTTTTGGTTCCCGCAGATTACGAGTCAGCCGCAGCTGCCATCAGGCTTGCGGCACAGACACCGGGCCCGGTATATGTGCGCATGGGCAGGGCTAAGGTTCCTCAGGTATACGAGCCGGGATTCAAAATGACCCCGGGAGGTTCACGCCTTTTACGTGAGGGCAAAGATGTAACCTTGGTAGCCTGTGGCCTTATGGTAAACGAGGCTCTCGTAGCAGCTCAAAGCCTTGCCGAGAAGGGCATTGAAGCCGAGGTTATTGACGCATACAGTGTAAAGCCGCTTGATGAGGCCGCAATTCTGGCATCGGCCAAAAAGACCGGTTTTGTGATTACCTGCGAAGAGCACAGCGTTATAGGAGGTCTTGGAAGTCAGGTAGCAACACTTCTGGCAGCCAAGCAGCCAACCCGTATGAAGTTTATTGGCGTTCAGGACCGCTTTGGCACAAGCGGAGAGCTCAAAGAACTTCTCCGTCGTTATGACTGCGATGCCGAGGCAATAATTGCCGCCGCAATCGAAGCATAAGATAACACAACCAGGATAAACGAGAACGATTCTATTTTCTCAGATTAAATGAGAAAATAGAATCGTTCCCATTTCTTCTGATTTCTTCTTCTCATTGCTCTTGTGCATAGAAATTCACCGGTATCTGCCTGATTAATCCAATTAATTGGGTTCCTGGACAGCGTTTGAGTTTGTTGTCGAGAAGAATGCCCAGGTTAGAAGCACATAGCATCTCATCAGTAATCAATTGTGCAATGGAATCACCTAATTAATTGGATTAATTGGGTGCAAATAGGGTAATTCCCGTGCGCAGAGTCTGTTTTTGGACAGTCTGCCTTATTGATCAAAAACTCATGAACAATGCCTGTGCTTTTCAGACCTTCTCCATAAGCCACGGGTTCTCCATAGCTTGTTTTCGAATGTCTGGTATCATACCTCTGTATGCCTTTTGGCAGTTCGCAGACGTCGCAGTACAACTATAGTTTGTCTGCATGTGGTGATTGGAGCATTTCAAGTGGCAGTCAGCCCCGCAACTTCGCAAAACGCTGCTGGCAATACCGGTTCACAGCGGCCGGTTGGTCAGCGCGCCGGGTACGCAAATGTACCCCCAACTATTGCGATGCGTCATGTATCGCTGGTATATCCTGCTCAGCCCGATAAACCCGCGCTTGATGATGTGTCGCTCGACATTTTGCCCGGTGACTTTGTATTTCTGGTAGGTCACTCAGGCTCGGGCAAGTCAACATTTATTAAGACCATTACCCGTGAGCTTAAGCCCTCGGCCGGCAATATCTATGTAGCAGGTCAGGACCTCTCCAAGCTGAGGGATCGCAAAGTTCCCTATCTGCGCAGGCAGATTGGCTGCGTTTTCCAGGACTATAAGCTTTTGCCTAAGCGCACAGCTTACGAGAACGTGGCTTTTGCATTGGAGGCCATTGGCAAGTCCAAAAACGTTATTAAGGTCCAGGTGCCCGAGGTATTGCGCCTGGTAGGTCTAGAGGACAAAATGGACAAGCTTCCTGACCAGCTCTCCGGTGGCGAGCAACAGCGCGTCTCGGTAGCACGCGCCATGGTTAACCGTCCGCCGCTTTTGGTATGCGACGAACCTACCGGTAACCTTGACCCTGCTATTTCACTTGGTATCATGAAGCTCCTTGAGCGTATTAACCGTACCGGCACAACCGTCTTGGTAGCAACCCATGACCGCGAGATGGTTGACTCCATGCGCAGGCGCGTTATTGCACTTGAGAACGGTCATGTCATCCGCGATGAACAGAACGGAGGCTATGGCTATTATGGTGCCCTTTAATGCAGGTTATTCTCTGCGCGAAGCAGGCTCGCACTTTGTCCGTAACCTTTCTACGAGCCTTGGCGCAGTAGTTACCATTTTCCTTTCGCTTTTTATCATTGGTCTTTTTACTATTGCCACCTCAATGATCAACAGCGTGGTGGGCGATGTAGAAAGCCGTATTACCATTCAGGCATTTTTGTCTGACGACGCCGACCCCATGGTAGTTGATGCGCTCGAAGAAGAAATTCGCACATGGAACGGCGTAGACACTGTCACCTATAAGAGCAAGGAAGAAGCTCTGGCCGAGTATCGTGCAACCATGGTTGCGGCTCAGGCAGAAGACGCCGTAGCCGCTCTTGACGGACGCAACCCCATTCCCGCGTCTGTTGTAATCCGCCTTACTGATGCCAAACTCGCAGAAGAAGTTGCAAACGAGGTAGCGCGTTCTGCGAACTTTATTGCGGTTTGTGACTCGCCCGAGGCTCCGGCTCTCTCGGTTCTCTACGGTGCCGAGACGGTTGAGCGCCTGCTTACGCTTACCAATACCATTCGTATTGTTGCTGCAGCTCTTGTAGTTTTACTCATCTTTGTTGCATTCGTCTTTATTAACAATACCATTCGTCTTTCTATTATGGCACGCCGCACCGAGATTGGAATTCAGCGTTTGGTTGGTGCGTCGAACAGCTTTATTCGCGGGCCGTTCTTGATGGAAGGTATTTTGCAGGCCATTATTGGTTATGTGCTTGCAGTTATTGTTCTTGAGATTTGCCGTCACACTATTATTCCTTCGTTTACTGAGTCACTGCAATTCCTCAATTTTGTGGTTGACGATTCTGTTTACCTTTGGATCTATTTGGTATTGTTAGTGCTTGCCATCATCATCGGTATTTTGGGTTCAATGCTGGCAATGCGCCGTTATCTTAAGGTTTAGGAGCATTCTTGGATTATAACGGTGAAGAGCCGGTGCATACCGGCGTCCAGCATACAGCTGCTGCTCACCATAAGTTTACACTTGAAAAGGCGCTGGCCCTTGTGGTTGGCGCCCTCTTGTTTTGCGGAATCGGAGTCTTTTTGGGTGTAACGCAGGGCCCGGCTATCATACGGGATGTTTCTCCTACGCTTGCACAAGAGCTTGGTTTTGCTGAAGTCGAGGTTTCTACAGATCAAAAAACGCTTCATGACGGCTATGACGGCGAGCTTGCACGCCGTCTGGCTGCAGTAAGCCTTGACGCGCTTAACAATGCGCTGAGCACGGCAACGCTTGACCAGTCAACAGCGACAACACTTGTAGGCAGACTTCGCGCCAGCGGAGACACCCATGCGGCCTACCTTGATCCGGCACGCTATAACAGTTTTATTGAGCTTGCAGGTTCGCCTGCGGGCTATGCGTCTACCGAGGCGCCTGATCTCTCGGTTTGGAGCGGAGAACTCGGCTTTTTGCAGGAATATGCCTCAGGATCAACCACAGCAGCTTCTTATGCGGTGAGTTCATTTTTGACTGCGGACGGTGTGGGAGTTGTAACTGTAGGTCTTATGTCGCGTGATACCGCATCGCATGTAGCGATCCAGCTTGATAACCTTATAGCGCAAGGTGCGGTTGCTTTTGTACTCGATTTGCGCACGTCTACAGGCGGATACCTGCATGAAGCCATACAGGTTGCATCGCTCTTTTTGGAGGGCGGAACCATTTGTGAAGTAACGCAGCAGACGGGTAGTACCCGCTTGGTTGTTGAACCCGGCAGAACCCACTACACACAGCCTCTTGTACTGGTTGTATCACAAAAGACAGCAGGTGCGGCAGAGGTTGTGGCGTCAGCCTTACAGGAACATGGCAGGGCCAATATTGTGGGTGAGCGCACCAAAGGCGACGCTACCGTTCAGTGCCTGCGCACGCTTTCTTTTGGCGGAGCGGTTATGTATACCACAGCAACGCTTTATACTCCTGACGGCAATACGTTTGAGGGAATGGGCGTTATTCCCAATGTAAAACGGAACTCGTTTATAAGCGTTTTAGACCAAAAAGCTCAGGGCGTTTTTGAAGAAGCGTCTCAGAAGAGCGAAATTCCCACAGATACAATACTCGCTTTTGCGATAGAAACGGTTTCAAATGGGTCGTAGTAAAAAACAGCATTATTATCAAAAGAAGCCACACGGATCCCATGCAGGAACGCGTGCCAAACCCCATGGGCTTATAACAGGCATATTGCGTGTAAACTCGCGTGGCGCCGGTATGGTAGAGACTCCCGAGGGCACATTTGTGGTGTCTCCAAACCGTATTTATGAAGCTATGAACGGTGATACTGTGCAGCTGCGCGTGTTGCCTGGCGCTCATGGTGAAGAGCAGCCCCATGCAGCTGTAACGCATGTTCTCGACAGAGCTACCGAGACATTTGCCGCTCGTTATGAGCAGGCCGGGTCATTGCGCGTATTGGTTGCACTCGATGACCGTCTCTGCCATGATTTTCTCATTGCCGATGATGACCGGTCACCGCTTGTCTATGATGTTGAGCATGGTTCTTTTGTGAGTGCACGTATATTGGTGTACCCCACACATAAGGCTCCCGGGATTGCTACTATTGAGCGCAAAATCAATGCAGAAGAAGGTCCCATTATGGCCATCGAGACGGTTATTGCCTCTCATGACCTGGCAACTGATTTTGCTCAAGATGTTTTGACAGAAGCCGAGTCGCTCAAACTTGATCTTACACAGGCACTCGCAGAGCCGTTACGCCGTGATATTCGCGACAGGTTTTTGGTGACGGTTGACCCTGATGATGCAAGAGATTTTGATGATGCCGTATCGCTTGAAGTGCGCAAAGACGGAGGCTGGCTTTTGGGGGTTCATATTGCCGATGTCTCGGCCTATGTACCTTGGGGTTCAAAGATTGATCTTGCTGCACGCTCACGTGCTACGAGCGTTTATTTGGCCGACAGAGTGCTTCCCATGCTGCCCGAGAAACTCAGCTGCGATCTTTGCTCGCTTGTTCCCAATGAAGACCGTCTTGCGATGACCGTAGACCTTGAGCTCGACGAGCAGGCACGTGTTAAAACTTGCGAATGTTATCCAAGCATTATAAGGTCGCATGGCCGCATGCGCTATGGCGAGGTAGATGCTCTTCTTGAGGAACGGGCGCAGAATTCTGCGGCAAGAGGGCCTTTTATTGGCAACGTTGACCTCGGCGCGTTTTTTGCCGGGCTCAACCATGTGAGCAAGCTGCGCCAGCGTTTGCGCAACGAGCGCGGCGCCATTGAGTTTGTGACATCAGAGATGAGAGTGCTGCTTGATGACCAAAAGAATCCGCTCGACATTGTTCAGCGCAAGTCGACTCAGGCAACACAGCTCATAGAAGAAGCCATGCTCATGGCTAACGAGGCAGTTGCGCGCAGATTGTTGCCCACATCCCCGTGTGCATTCAGGGTCCACGAGCCTCCTCATGCCGATACTCTTCAGGGTTCTATGCCACTCTTGATAGAGCTCGGAGTATTACCCAAAGAGCTGAGGCCACGCTTTGCCTTGGGCGACCCACATGCAATACAGGGAGTTCTCGACCTGGTAAAAGATTCTCCGCTTGAGGATCTGGTGAGCAATATATTGCTGCGCTGTATGACGCGTGCGGTATATGAGCCGTTAAATGCCGGGCACTACGGGCTAGGCGCCGAGGCTTATTGTCACTTTACGAGCCCCATCAGGCGCTACCCTGACCTGGTGGTACACCGTTGTCTTAAAGCTTTGATGGGGGTTGCAGGATATAAGCTTACACCGGAAGAAAAGGCCGAGCTTATGCCTACCATCTGTGCGCATTCATCAAAGATGGAACGCACAGCCGCAGCTGCTTCTCTTGAGAGTCAAAACATTATGGCTGCCGAGTATATGCAGCAGTATATAGGCAAATCGTTTGCCGGTACCGTTGTATCAGTGCAGCCCTTTGGTCTCTTTGTTCGTCTTGATGATTTTGGGGTAGAAGGCATGCTGCACATGCGTGACTTAAGTGATGGCTGGCTCAAGCATGATGCGGAGCGGCATGAGATTAGTGATGCCAAAGGAGAACATGTTTGGCGCCTTGGCCAGCATATAGCCGTAACCGTACGTTCATGTGATACTTTCCATGGTCGCATAGATTTAAGTCTGGTTCAAAACGCGCGCATGTGATACTGTGCTCAACCAATAAGATCACGTTTAAGGGAGAAACCCGTATGACTTTGTTTACCATAGAACAGCTCGAACAAATTGAAGGCTACCTTGCTCAGGAGCGCTGTCAGGATATTCAGCCTGCTCTCGAAGGCCTCGTACATGACATGGAGCTCTATATTGACGAGAACTGCGAAACCACTAACTCTAAGCAGTACTTCTCGTTTGCAACGCAGTTTGAGCATCTTACCTACAAGCGTGTAGAAGATGACCCGCGTGAGCTCGAGCTTGTTCCGGTGCCCTTTGACCGCGCTTATGCTGATTATGCTTTTTGCTGCATTCAGCTTGATGATCTCGAAAACGCTGCTGAGATGCTCAAAAAAGCCATACGTTGGAATCCCATGAACTGCGCACATAGGCTTGATCTCGCAAGCGTAATGGCGCGTTTGGGTGACTACGAGCAGTTTCTCAAGCTGACGTATTCGGTTTTCTCCCGTGCCAGCCATGCTTCACACCTTGTGCGTGCATACCTTAATTTCTCGGATTACTTTATTGCCTGCACTCAGTATGAAACCGCAGCTGCGTGCATCAAAGCAGCGTTGAGGCTAAGTCCTGAGGACATGCGCGCCAACAATGCGGCCACTAAGCTTGTGGTAGAGCATCAATGTGATCCCAAAGCACAAACAGACGAGCTCTGCACAAGCCTGCTCGAAGCAGAAGGCCTGCCTGAGGGAGCGAATGTTGAGATTGTTCTGAGCGCTCTTTTGCTTGCTGATCTTGCAGGGGGTCAGGGTGACCTCAAAACCTGCCAGGAAATGGCAAAAATCGCGGTTGAGCTTGTTGGTCAAAAGAAAGCTATGGCTTTGGCACAAATCATAAAAGAGCAAGGCGAAGAGCAGTTCCCTGATGTTGATGAAGCTGATCTTATAGCCGCAACCGGTTTGTATGCAAGCCCCGAGGCAAGCGCTACGCTTGAGGCCGCATCGCGTATTGCTGCCGACCCTGAAAAGCAAGCAGAGGCAGCCGCCCGTGCAGAGGTTCCGGTTTCTGCGCAACAGGCGCAAGTACCTTCCAAACCCAAGTCTATGGAGGAACTTACTCCGGAAGAAGCCGAGGCCCGCAAGGCTCGTGCCAAGGAGTATGCGCGCCTTATGGAGCAGGTGCGTAAAGATGCCAAGGCGACTCCGCATAACAGCCCCACCGGCCACGCATTCTAAAAGGAAGCCCTATGTGCGCCAAAAAAGAGGAATCCAAGAACAAAGAGATTGCGAAGAACCGCACGGCCGAGCACGATTATTTTATTGATGAGACCATAGAGGCCGGCATTGTACTCACGGGTACTGAGGTAAGGTCGCTGCGTGAGCACAATTGCCAAATTACCGATGCCTTTGTACTGATTCGTCAGGGTGAGGCCTGGCTTCATGGCGTGCATATTGTGCCGTTTTCTCATGGGACCATTTTTAATAAAAACCCTGATCGCAAGCGCAAACTCCTGCTTCATCGCAAAGAAATTGAATACCTGCGTTCAAAAGTAGAGCGCCAGGGTGTCTCGATCATCGCTCTCAAAATGTACTTTGATGAGCATAACCGCGTAAAAGTTCTTATAGGACTGGCAAGAGGCAAAAAGAATTACGACAAACGCGATGACATGGCCAAACGAGATCTGGACCGAGAAATCTCAAGAGCCCTCAAAGACCGCAACAGATAATAATACAAAACAACGGCTGGATTCTTCATTGAACCCGGCCGTTGTTTGGATACTGTTAGAGATATAAATTACTCGGCTTGTGCCTCAAGGATGCTTCCGCAGTGGCAGCACTTGGTGGCGCCTTCATTTACTTCGCTCAGGCAGTAGGGGCACTTGGGAGCGGCAGCGGCTTCTTCTGCAGCTTCTTTCTTGAGAAGTTTCTCGCTTGCTTCCTGAACCTTGTTAACGCCCTTAACGAGGAAGAATACTACAAGGGCGATGATGAGGAAGTTAATGATTGCGCTGATAAAGGCGCCAAGGTCAACAGTAGCGCCGTTGAATGTCCAGGCAAGGCCCTTAACCTCGGGGCTGCCGCCAATCATGGAGATAAGCGGGTTAATAATGTCTTCTACGAGCGAATTAACAATTGAGGTAAAGGCGCCGCCGATGATAATACCAACTGCGAGGGCCATAACGTTACCCTTGTTAATAAAGTCCTTAAACTCTTGGAGAAGCTCTTTCATGATCATGTCCTTTCTTGACAAAACCGGTAAAACCAACACATGAGCGGCATATGCTTGTTGCTCTGCCGCTTCGAAGCGCGTTTGAGGCGCTTCGCTAAGACCCTAAAACAAACCACAGAATTAAGCCCACAATCACCACCCCTATGGCAATGCCAATAAGCAATGCCCGGCGACGTTTGCGGTTTGCATCCGCAGAGAAAATCCTAAAGCTACCTGTTGGAGACTGGAGATATTGGTCATAGTCAATATGAGAATGCCGGGTAGCCGGGAGAGGATGTGCCGGAGCGTCTGTTTGCGGACGGCCCACGGCCTGCTTGCGAAACGGCTTGGTAGCAGCAGGAGGTGTCTCGACTATACGCTCTTCTTCTTCATAATCATACTCGTCTTCCGGGTATGCTTCTTCGTATTGACTGTCCAAAAACCAACCAGCTCCTTAAGCGTCGATACCGGTGAATCATAACTTCTACACACAGTATCCTACTCTCAATGTGCAGTTTACATCATACGCACTTCTTGCATAAGATGATAGTCTTTACCTTGCATTTTTACGTAATTATGACAGATTTTTCAATGACTGGTATGGTCGGGTAATATCTAACAATAATAGACTTAGATTATATATAACAAAAAATTTGAGAAATATTTAATGCGAGTGTATAAAACAATATTAGTGGGTATAAGACAGTCAACAAAGTTAATCACCCGACGCCACATATACGTCGGCTCAAGTAAAGGAGTTTATCATGTCAGCAATGGTTCCTTATACCCGTTACACCGCCCCTCTCGCCAACTGGTTCAACTTCATGGATGAACTTGCCAACAACAGCGCAGACAGCCGCATTGAGGGTGGCTCGCAGAGCTTCATGCTTGATGTTCAGGACAACCCCGAGAACTACATTGTTGAGGCTACGCTCCCCGGTGTTAACCGCGACCAAATTGATGTTGAGCTCAATGAGGGCCGTCTTAACATCACGGTTGACAAGCAGGATTCTGAGGAAGTTACCAAGCGCAACTACATTCATCGTGAGACCACATCTTACCATGCAGTACGTAGCGTCTTCCTTAAGGATGCGGACACCACAGGTCTTTCTGCCCAGCTCAAGGATGGTATTCTTACGGTAAATGTTCCTAAGCGTACCCAGAACACCAACGTTTGCAAGATTGAAATTGCATAAGCTCTACCCTCCTTCTCCCTCTTATTCTCTCTCCTCAAGGCTACGCGGCCTTTTTGAAGAGCCACCAACGTAGCTTATGTACAGGCTCTTCAAAGCTCTCTCTCGGGACCCCCAACGCGGTAAGTGCTGGGGGTTCTTTGTGTTATAGTGCGCATAAGCAGTTTGGAGCGGGCAAATACGGAACCAAGGCAGACACTATGATTTATGCATTAACAGAGCAGGCACTTCCCAGGACTGAGACCTCGCCGGTTATCCTCATGGTGAGCGGCGGATCAGATTCCACGGCGCTTCTTGTGCGGGCCGTGCGTGCGACGCTTGATCTTTGCGATGGAGCAGGAGAAGTCCGTCTCAATAAAGAAACGCTCCATGTACTGCATATTAATCATATGTTGCGCGGTGAAGCCGCCAATGCTGACGAAGCTTTTGTCAGGAATTTGTGCAGCACATTTGGTGTTGATTTTTGTGCCAGAAGAATTGATGTTCCGCACCTGGCCGCCACAGCAAAGCAGAGTTTTGAAGAAGCAGCCCGAGAAGTGCGTTATCAGACTGCATGGGAGTTGGCGCTGGAGCTTGCGCACGCGGTACAAGCAGATCCGGCAACAGCTCGGATTTTGGTTGCACATACGGCAGATGACCGTGCCGAGACAACCCTCATGCGTTTTATTACGGGAGCCGGACTTACGGGATTGGTGGGCATACAGCCTGTACAGGGTATTGTAGTGCGTCCGCTTTTGCGTTTTTCTCGGCAACAACTGCGTGATTATTTGATCCAGGAAAACATATCCTGGTGCGAAGACGCTACAAACGCCGAGTGCGATGCTCTGCGGTCATATGTAAGAAATCGCGTTTTGCCCCCCATAAAAGAGAGAAATACCTCGTTTTTGTCTACGTATAATGCCATGATCAGCGTTTTGAATGCCGAGAATGACTTGCTTAATGATCTTACGCAGAAAGCTTATAAATCGTATGTAAAACGCAGGTCATCTGTTGCGCTCGAAATTGGACCGGGAATTTTGTCACTCCACGCAGCTCTTATACGCCGCGTGATTCGCAAAGCGTTACAAGAGCTCTACGGTCCCGAGAGGTTTAGAGATGCCCGCATTGAAGCCGGCCATGTAGATGCCATTGTTGGACTTGTTCAGGCAAAAGAGGGATCGTGTACACTTCCGGGAAATGTAGATTGCCGGGCTGTGAGGGGGTCTCTTTTACTCACGCTTCCGTCAATGCCGGGAGATTCAAAGATTGCCTGCCCTGATATTCCGGGCGAGTATTGCTTTAATGACCATGTGATTGAGATTGATGTTGTCCCTTGTCAAACAACGCAAGAGATATCCGAACAGGCAAAAGCCTTGGCCCAAGACGTGAAAATCACAATGGCGAAAAGACGCGCATGTTTGCCTGAGGATGTGTATGAGGGCAAAGACTTTGTGATATGCGACGCGGGCATGCTCGGCGAAGGAACGCTCGAGATTGGTACCCCTATGGAAGGTGAGCGTATGGTACCCTTTGGGCTTCATGCCGCTAAGCTTGTCCACGATGTCCTGGCAGATGCGCATATTCCCGTGCCCGAACGCTCTCAAATTCCCGTAGTACGCCTGGTAAACAGCACAGATTCGCGGGTTATATGGGTCACGGGCATACGTCTTGATGAACATGCGGCATATACCCGCTCAACCAAAGAGTTTGTGGTAATAAAAAGGTACGGGCCGAGTATCGGAGCATAGATTACTTAGTTATCGTAAAATAATCGGTTAGCACTTTTGTACGGTGATCTGTAAGCCCGTTTAAGGAGGAGCGGTTTATGCATCCGCATATTGATCATGTGATTTTTAGTGCAGAGGAAATTGCAAAGCGTGTTTCTGAGATAGGCGCCCAAATTACGGCAGACTACATGAACTCGCGTCCCCTCATGATATGCATTTTGCGCGGTGCGTCGATTTTTATGGCAGACCTGGTGAGAGCTGTTGAGCTCCCTATTGACATTGACTTTATGGCGGTTTCGAGCTATGGCAAAGCAGCTCATTCCTCGGGAGTTGTCCGCATTGTAAAAGACCTTGATACCCCGCTTATAGACAGGGACGTTATTATTGTTGAAGATGTTCTTGATTCTGGACTTACGCTTAAGTATCTGTCTTCGAACCTCTCGGCACGTAACCCCCGCTCCATCGAGATAGCTACGCTTTTGCTCAAGAACCCCAGTCCTGCCATTACTCCTAAGTATATTGGCTTTGACTGCCCCAATGAGTTTGTGGTGGGCTATGGTCTGGATTATGCCGAGCGATACCGCAATTTGCCCTTTATTGGCGCTTTAAAGCGTGAGATTTATACCGTATAAATGAGTATTTTGACAGTAGTTTCGCAGTAAAAACAAGGAGTCAGGCACGTGAGCGAAGATCAAAACCCAAAAGATACCCGGAATGATAAGAAGCAGGAAGACGAAGACGCAGAAAAGCAATACTCATGGGGTTTTTTGAACCGCGATGATGACGGCAAGCGTGACCTCTCAAATCTTTCGATCTTTAAACCCGACCCAGAGGGCGAGGGACCCAATGCTCAGAAGCCAAATTGGCGCAGCATTCTTATGTATGTGCTCATTGCCGTTGTGGGCGTGGTATTGATTTATAGTTTTATGAACAATGAGGCCCGCGAGGATGTTGATGAGCTTGCCACGAGCGAGTTCCAAATCGCAGTGGATGAAGACAGGGTTCATGAGGCAACATACTCGGCACGTAACCTCACCATTGAGGGAACTTACTGGAAGGATGCTGAGAGCATTGGCAATGAAGAAGCCCTGAGGAACTTTAATTCGACCTGGGTTGGTACAGATGCTCTCTCAGAGCTCATGGCTCAGCATCCTGATACTATTTATAAGGCCGATGTTACTCAGACGCCCATCTGGATGTCATTGCTTACGAGCCTTTTGCCCATGCTCATAATTGTAGGCGCTTTGATTTATTTCATGAGCAGATTTGACCCTGACGGCCGCGCCATGCAGTTTGGCAAGACCAAAGCGCTTACCAACGAAGCAACCCGTCCTAAAGTCAAGTTTGACGATGTTGCCGGTTGTGACGAGGCAATTGAGGAACTCCAGGAGATCAAAGATTTTCTCGAGAACCCCGCCAAGTACAACACCATGGGTGCAAAGATTCCCCGCGGCGTGCTTTTGGTAGGACCTCCCGGTACCGGTAAAACCTTGCTTGCAAAGGCTGTTGCAGGCGAAGCCGGCGTGCCGTTTTTCTCGATCTCGGGCTCAGGCTTTGTCGAGATGTTTGTAGGCGTTGGTGCATCGCGTGTACGCGACCTGTTTGCAAAAGCTAAAGAGAGCCAGCCTTCAATTATCTTTATTGACGAGATTGACGCCGTTGGCCGCCAGCGTGGCGCCGGTTTGGGCGGCGGTCATGACGAGCGCGAACAGACCCTGAACCAGCTCCTGGTAGAGATGGATGGTTTTGAGGAGCATGCAAGCGTTATCCTTATTGCCGCAACCAACCGTCCCGATATTCTCGATCCTGCGTTATTGCGTCCGGGACGTTTTGACCGTCAGATTACCGTTGACCGTCCCGATGTTGGCGGCCGCGAAAAGATTCTTGAGGTTCACTCGCGCAACAAGCCGCTCTCGAGCGACGTTGACCTGGGACGCATTGCACACCTTACGCCCGGCTTTAGCGGAGCAGATCTCGGCAACCTTATGAATGAAGCTGCGCTTCTCTCGGCACGCCGCGGTAAGAGCCGCATTGGCATGACCGAGATTACCGAGTCTATGGAGCGTGTCATTGCAGGTCCTGCCCGTAAGAGCCGTATTATGACCGAGGGCGAGCGCACAACAATTGCATTCCATGAATCAGGTCATGCATTGGTGGGCCATATTTTGCCCGAGGCTGACCCGGTGCATAAGATTAGTATTATCCCCCGAGGCCAGGCGCTTGGTTACACGCTCTCGATGCCCGAGGAAGATAAGTTCCTCCAAACCCGCAAGGGTATGCTCGACGAGATCGCCGTGCTTTTGGGTGGCCGTACAGCCGAGGAACTCTTCTGTGATGACATCACAAGCGGCGCTTCGAACGATCTTGAACGTGCAACTAAACTTGCCCGCAACCTTGTGACCCGCTATGGTATGAGCGACGAGCTTGGCGCTCAAGTATTTGGCGAAGCCAATCACGAGGTATTCTTGGGCCGTGACTTCTCTGAGCACCAGGATTATTCACAGGAAACCGCACGCCGTATAGATGCCGAGGTAAGCCGCATTATTAATGAGGCGCACGAGAGAGCCCGTGCTATTCTCTCGGAGCGTGCAGACCAAATGAAGCTTATGGCAAAGGTGCTTCTGGAACGCGAAACCGTTGACGGCAAAGCAGCCCAAGCGCTTCTCGATAACAAGTGGGAAGACTATCTGGCTCACGAGGCAGAAGATGCCCAGGCTGTTGCTCAGGCAGATGCCGAGGCAGACGCCCGCGATGCTGCCGAGCGTGTAGCTAACGGTGAGTCTTCAGACAACGGCGATGCGTCAACCATAACGGCCGAGCAGGCAGAGGCTCTTGCGGTTGCCGATGCGGAACGTGCCAGAGCGACCGGTGTCCTTGACGCCAAAGAGGCCGCAGCCCGTGCTGCAGCCCGTGCTGATGCCGAGCGCGCCATGGCAGAAGAAGCCGCCCGGCAAAAAGAGGACAAAGACTAATATTCGAGTGTGACAGGGGACAGGTCGGTGTTACATTAAGTGTAAAGGCCGATATACATTCCGTCCGAAGCGTTTTTATGAGGTGAAAGCGGAGGCTGGTATGTATATTGGCCTTTTCTCTTAATGTGACACCGACCCGTCCCCAGTCACACTCTAAAAATATTAAAACTGGATGAACGGTTGTATAAAAATTTTGATAAGTGTGAATAATAACCGGTACCCAAAAAATGGTATGGGTGTTGTCTTATGGAATGGTTCCAAAAGATGCGCTCGGAGAGCAGGGAAGCACAGGGCTTCTCGATCCTCTGAGCGGTGTGAAAGGAGATTATCATGAGCACTTCTATGACTCGTAGGGCTTTTGTTTCTGCTACCACCGTTGGCGCTGCTGCCGTAGCCGCATCAGGCGCTGCAACCGTCGCTTTTGCCGAGGAAGCCGCTCCTGCTGAGGAGGACTTTGCTTCACAGGTTACCGAGACGGTAGACTTTGACGTTGTTGTTGCCGGTTCTGGTCCTGCCGGCCTTACCGCAGGTGTTCAGGCTGCAGAGCTTGGCCTTAAGGTGCTCATTGTTGAGGCTTCAGATATCCGCGGCGGTATGCTTATTGGCGCTGAGGGTATGGCAGCCGTTGACAGCCCGTGGCAAATTGAGCAGGGCATCAAGATTGATGTTGCCGATGTTGTTGAGGACGAGGTTATCGCTTCTAAGTTCCATGTAAACGGCCTCTTCTGGAAGAACATGCTTGACCGTTCGCCCGAGACCATGGCATGGCTTATCGACAAGGGCGTTAAGTTTACCGGTGTTGTTGATGACTACTATGGCAGCGGCGTATTCCCCACCTTCCACTGGTTCGAGGGCGATTTTGCCTGCCCGACCGCATTTGGCGATCCTATGGAGGCTGTATTCAAGGGTTATGAAGGCTGCGAGATTCGTTTGAACACCCGTGCACGTCAGCTCAAGATGGAAGACGGCAAGGTTGCCGGTCTTTATGCTACCACCCCTGACGGTGTTCTTGAGATCAACGCCAAGGCCGTTATTCTTGCAACCGGCGGTTATTCACGCAATGAAGAAATGGTTGCAGAGGCATTCCCGGCACTTCATGCCGGCCGTTGCCTTGGCTTCAACCCGCTCGGCCGTGTAAACGGTCCTGCTACCTGCGTGGGCGATGGTAGGAAGATGGCTCTTGAAGTCGGTGCAAATGACTCCTCCGAGCACACCGCATTCATGACCCCGCGTAGTGTTTGCTGCAATACCGAGAACGGTATGCTCCAGTCTCTGGGTGGCTCAAGCTCAGGTATTTGGGTTAACCAGGACGGCTTCAGGTTCATCCGCGAAGACTGCGGCGCTGCTTACGGCGTTGGTGCACCGCTCAATGCTATGCTCGAGCAGTGGGAGACCTATGTCGTTATCGACGCAGGTATCATAGAGGGTCTCTCGGCAAGGATTCCTGACGCTTTGGCAGCGCTTGAGGCTGAGGTTGCCGGCGGTGAGGTCTTTGAGGCTCAGACTGTTGAAGAGCTTGCCGAGTACATTGGCTGCAAGCCTGAGAACATCGCCAAGACTGTTGCTGATTACAATGCAGGCTGCGAGGCCGGCGTTGACGGCTTCCACAAGGATCCCGCACTCCTCGCTCCAATCGCAACCCCGCCGTTCTTTGTACTGCATCAGATCTATGCTCCGTATCACCTGATGGGCGCCATTGTTGTTAACGTAAACTATGAAGTAGTTACCAAGGATTACGCTCCTATCCCCGGTCTCTATGCTGCCGGTACCGAGGCTAACATGAACTACTACAAGTATGCATACAGCTATGACGTTCCGGGTGGCGCCTGCGCACAGTGTGTTGACTCCGGCCGTGTAGCCGCCAAGAGCGCTGCTGAGTATATTAACGCATAATTCCTGAGCTTTAAGATAATTAGCTTATAAAAAGGCGGGAACCTACCTCTCCTAGGTTCCCGTCTTTTTTGATAACGTGGGGCGGAGGGGAAAACACACAGAACTGTCCCCTGTGTTTTCCTGTCCGTCCCCGTTGTCTCTCTCTCTGACCTGTTTATCCAATAAATGCTATCGTGGCCAAAAAAACAAGCGAGACTATGACGCTGCCAAGGCTTGTGGGCTGCATGAGTTTGTCAAAGTTCTCAGGGTTGGGAATCTTCCACATCTTGACAAGAACCATGAGCCACATGCTATACGAGAGTATCAGCAGGATGTATGAGACGGGGTTTTTCATGCCGCAGAGAGCGGCGGTAACCACAAAAAGCACGGCTGATGCGGCCAGGAGTATGGTCTCATAGATGCGCATTTTAGGGTCGCCGAGCATGTTGGCAATAGTGCGTTTACCTTTGGCGGCGTCAGCTTTAGCGTCGCGCATATTATTGACATTCATAACAGCCATCACCGGCAGTCCAAGCGCTATGCCTCCCACAATGCTTGCCCCTACGAGCTCATGGGCATACAAGAATGTACCGCCTATAACGGCAACCAAGCCAAAAAAGATAAAGCTCACAATATCGCCGAGGCCAATATAACCGTAGGGATGACTTCCCATGGTATAGAGTATGGCTGCGGCAATTGCGGCTGCGCCGAGTAAAATAAAGATAATGATCGAGACAATTGCACTGCCCGTAGTCTCGGGTCCGTCGCTGAATGCGACAAGGATGAGCGCAACGCCTGTTATGAATGCAAGAACGCATGTACCAATCAGGGCGCGTTTCATTTGGTCAAACGTGATGACGCCGCGCTGGAGTCCACGTTTGGGACCCACGCGTGTCTCGTCATCAAGACCGCTTTTAAGATCGCCGTAGTCATCAGCAAAGTTTGCGATAATCTGGAGCAAAATACTGGTGATAAACATGAGAATAAAGACCGGCCATCTGAATACACCCATAGAAGCTGCGATAGCGGCTGCAACTACAGAGCCGGCAGCGGCGAGCGGTAGTGTTCTGGGCCTTGTTGCCTCAATCCACGCCTGGCGTTTTTCCTGAGCTGTAAACATGATATGGTTGGCCTCCTCGGCTGCCCGGTTTTTTGGCAGGACTTTTTGTGAGAATGATACCTCATATTGTGTTTGACCGTTCGCGGAATTTATTGGTTTCGTTTTGAAAGCTATCAAGCCCATAATCATTTAGGGGCTCAGTCCTGCATACACGCAAAGTTTGTGTGTTTCAGCTCAAATTTCGGCCAGTGGCGTTGACTCAGATAACTGCTTCTTTACAGGCTTGAACTACTATATATAGGTGTGTAGAAAATAAAAACCACAATATAATGTATACCACACTCAAAATTTGCGCTATTATATCTACCACATGTCAGCCAGATCTCAAAGAAAAAGTCTTTGAGATGCGCCATTGTGGGTCGTGCTGTTGGTCCAAAACAGCATGGCCTTATATTATGTGACGTGTCTTGGCGGGCATTCAAGGCAGTTTGGAGTTATGGAGTTCTGGGGTTAGGAGTACGGATATGAAGATCATCAAGCGTAATGGTTCTGAGGTTACCTTTGATGTGCAAAAAATTGTTGCGGCTATTTCTAAGGCTAACGCCGTTGTTGAGCAGGATCATCAGCTGACGCGTGAGCAAATAGACCGCATTGCACGCAAGGTAGAAGACGCATGTGCAACATGCGGACATACGGTTTCGGTAGAAGAGGTTCAGGATATGGTAGAAGACCATATCATGGCTTCGTGCGCCTATGAGGTTGCTCGTCATTATATTACCTACCGTTATATGCAAAACCTTAAGCGTACCCGCAATACCACAGATGATCAGATTCTGACTCTTATTGAATGCAATAATGAGGAAGTTAAGCAAGAGAACTCCAACAAGAACCCAACCGTTAACTCCGTACAGCGCGACTATATGGCCGGTGAGGTTTCAAAGGACCTTACACGCCGCATGCTTCTTCCCGCAGATGTCGTGAAGGCTCATGATGAGGGACTTATTCACTTCCATGACGCCGACTACTTTGCACAGCATATGCATAACTGCTGCCTTGTGAACCTCGAAGACATGCTTCAGAACGGCACGGTTATCTCGGGCACGCTCATTGAGCGTCCCCACAGCTTCTCAACTGCCTGCAACATTGCTACACAGATTATCGCCCAGGTAGCTTCGAGCCAGTATGGCGGACAATCAATTTCTTTGACCCACCTCGCACCGTTTGTTGATGTGAGCCGCCAAAAGATTCGCCGCGATGTTATTACCGAGATGCAGGAGCTGGGTGTTGACCCGGACTTCCCCAAGATTGCCGAGATCGTGGAGCGTCGTTTACGCGAGGAGATTCGTCGCGGTGTCCAGACTATCCAATACCAGGTAGTTACCCTTATGACCACCAACGGCCAGGCTCCGTTTGTAACGGTATTTATGTATCTCAATGAGGCTCGCAGCGAGCGCGAGAAGCTTGACCTCTCTATGATTATTGAAGAAACGCTCCGTCAGCGCTTTGAGGGCGTTAAAAACGAGGCAGGCGTATGGATTACTCCGGCCTTCCCCAAGCTCATTTATGTACTTGAGGAGGACAACGTTCGCGAGGGCACCCCGTACTTCTACCTTACCCAGCTTGCTGCCAAGTGCACCGCCAAGCGCATGGTGCCTGATTACATCTCCGAGAAGAAGATGCTCGAGTATAAGATTAACGCCAACGGTGACGGTGATTGCTACACCTGCATGGGCTGCCGTTCATTCCTGACACCTGACCGCAGCGGCAACGGCTTTAACAACGTGGCAAATCTCAAGAATTATGACGGCAAGCCCAAGTATTACGGCCGCTTTAACCAGGGCGTTGTGACCATTAACCTTCCTGACGTTGCGCTCAGCAGCGGCGGCAACATGGAGAAGTTCTGGAAGATCTTTGACGAGCGCCTTGATCTTTGCTACAAGGCATTGATGTGCCGCCATAAGCGTCTTGAGGGTACACTCTCTGACGCAGCGCCTATTCTCTGGCAGTTTGGCGCTCTTGCTCGTCTTAAGAAGGGCGAGAAGATTGACAAGCTTCTTCATGGCGGTTACTCAACCATCAGCCTTGGCTATGCCGGTCTCTATGAGTGCGTTAAGTACATGACCGGCAAGTCGCACACTGACCCCGAGGCAACAGATTTTGCTCTCTCGGTTATGCAGCACATGAATGATCGCTGTGCTGAGTGGAAGGCTGAGCAGGATGTTGACTTCTCGCTCTACGGCACTCCTCTCGAGAGTACAACCTACAAGTTCGCCAAGGCTCTGCAGCGCAGGTTTGGCATTATTGAGGGCATTACCAACAAGGGTTATATCACCAACAGTTACCATGTACATGTAACCGAGGAGATTGACGCCTTTACCAAACTCGCATTTGAGAGCCAGTTCCAGCGCCTGTCGCCCGGCGGTGCCATTAGCTACGTTGAGGTTCCTGATATGCAGGATAACCTCGAGGCCGTTATCAGCGTGCTTCAGTTTATCTATGACAACATTATGTATGCTGAGCTTAACACCAAGAGCGACTATTGTCAGGTTTGCGGCTATGACGGCGAAATCCAGATTGTAGAAGACGACGGCAAGCTTGTGTGGGAATGCCCCAACTGCGGCAACCGCGATCAGAACACACTCAATGTTGCACGCCGTACCTGTGGTTACATTGGCACCCAGTTCTGGAACCAGGGCCGTACCGAGGAAATCAAAGATCGCGTTATGCATCTGTAAGCTGTTGGTCTTTTGAGATTTGTATAACCGTTATATTATGGGCTATGCCTCCAAGAGGATATAGCCCATAATTTTGTATCGAAGCGCAGAAAGGTACCCGTTATGAACTACGCAGCTATTAAGTATTGTGATATCGCGAACGGCGTTGGCGTTCGTACTACGTTGTTTGTGAGTGGGTGCCGGGTGGGGTGCCCGGGTTGCTTTAATGCAGAAGCCTGGGATTTTGACGCCGGTGAGCCGTTCTCGGCTGAGGTTCAAGAGAAGATACTTAAAAGCCTGGAGCCATATTGGGTAGCGGGGCTTTCTGTCTTGGGAGGCGAGCCGTTTGAGCCCGAGAACCAGGCAGCCTTGCGTCCGTTTTTGGAAAAGGTACGTGAAAAGTTCCCTCAAAAGACAATTTGGTGCTATTCGGGCTATGTCTATGATAGAGACATAGCACCTGCTGGGGGCCGTAAGCACACTGCCGACACCAATGCCATGCTTGATTGTATTGACGTTTTGGTAGACGGTCCGTACATTGCAGCCGAGCATAGTGTGACCCTGCGTTTTAAAGGCTCTGACAACCAGCGTCTTATAGACCTAGCCGCTATGAAACCCGTACGTCAAGGATTACTCGCTGCCTCTCTAGACCCGGCCCAAGCCCCCATCATCCTCTGGCAAGACGAGAACGTCTACGCAACCCACAAATTCGAATAGAAACAACAAGTAAAACAGCCTCCCCGCTGTGCGAAGAAGCAACTAAAGAATTGGTCAAAACCGTTCCTCTGTTTTTTGCAATCAAAACAGAGGAACGGTTTTGATCTGAATCCAACAAACCTCCGAGCAGCTCCGTAGTGTCCACAAATTTTGAATGTGTGACCATTATCCACCTATGTGCATAAAACAGAATCTCACGACTTTGACCTGAATCCAACAAACCTCCGAGCAGCTTCGTTTATGTCCACAAATTTTGAATGTGTGGCCATTTCTACCTTTGCGCACAAAAGGATGTCCGTTTTGACCACAATTATTGAATGTGTGACCAATTTTATGCCTGAGCCGCTTTTCCCAATGGTCACATCATTTCTGCCGAGAAGAACCCGCAGCTCAGGGAGATATAAACTCAGGGCTTCTCGGCAAAGTCTGTTTTAACGCGGCAGTTGGTCACACATTCAAAAATCGCGGTCAAAACGGGCATCCTTTTGTGCGCAAGGGAGAAGAGCCCCTCTTGTAGAAAGCAGTAACGCGGCAGAAAGGATATGAATACAGAAAACATAGGTCTTATCTTTCAGTGCGGTTTCTGTTGTAGAGATATTCACGGAGATGTTCTCTTTTTTCTTTAGCTGCAAGAGTTTGCGTTCTTATTCGTTTGCCCATATAGCTTGCGATACGGCGTGAAACCAGGTCGAGAGAATTTGCGTTTGAAAGCTGCTGAGCACTTATGCGCAACACACGGATCCCGCCGAGCTCTATGATGTTTTCGCGCTCATTATCAGCATACGCTGTATGCTCACCATGAGCCATCGTACCTGAGTATTCAATAGCAAGCTTGTATTGTGGCCAATAGATATCGCAGTAGTAATTCTTGCGTTTCCACATGTCTTGTTCTTCCAGCGAAAATTTATAATTTAGGTATGGCAGCTCAAAACCACAGCCGCCAACTTGCTTTGGAAGCGTTTCGAGCATCGTGAATGTTGTCTCCCGCGGAGATGCAGAATGATCTGCAATATACGTAAGAGCTCTCCGTGATTTATTCACCGCATTTGATGGTGCCAGCCTATCAAGGAAACGGGTAATATGCTCTTTTGAGGTAAGTGGAATACGGTTCGAAAAACCTTTTTCCTGATGAGTACTTAAGGCGTATCCACCGCATAACTCAAATCCAAACTCAACCAGATCAACAAAGTCAAACGTACTTGCCATTTGGACAAAGCAAAGCTCGGGACTGCATACATATACACATGATGACAATGCAATAAGAGAACCATATACCGGCTGGAATTTACTACAAACATGATTCACAATGTTTGGTGCCGCGCTGCGCTTGTGCTGATCAGTTACAAGAAGATCAATCCTATCAAGTGGAATCCCAAGGAAATTAAGATCCAAACCCTCGATTTCGTTTATTCGCGCCGTAATATCTGTAACTGATGTTGCACGTGATTGTCTGCCAATATCCAGCGGATCCCAATGTGCAACAAATCTTTTGCGTGTCTGTCGTGCCGCGTAATTACTCAAATAACGATATGCGGTTAAGTGGCTTATGATTATCTTCATGTTTACGCCTCCCATCTCCCGCCCGCATTACCTATTGCGAGCTTTAATTCAGGAGGCCATTTCTTCCATAAGTATATACCTTGGCTAAGGGCAGGATACTCTGTCGCAGTACGATGTTTAACATAGAGTTCACAATGATGATAATACGAGACATACTACATGTATAAATACTACTGTATCTGTGTATTTAGTTTCCATTAAATTGTATAGAGATTGACAGGATATCCAGAGACACATTCTCGCTCGCGCAAAAAATGAGACTCGTTTTGACCGCAATTTTTGAATGTGTGACCAACTGCCGCGTTAAAACAGACTTTGCCGAGAAGCCCTGAGTTTATATCTCCCTGAGCTGCGGGTTCTTCTCGGCAGAAATGATGTGACCATGGGGAAAAGCGGCTCAAGCATAAAATTGGTCACACATTCAATAATTGTGGTCAAAACGGACATCCTTTTGTGCGCAAAGGTAGAAATGGCCACACATTCAAAATTTGTGGACATAAACGGAGCTGCTCGGAGGTTTATTGGATTCAGGTCAAAGTCGTGAGATTCTGTTTTATGCACATAGGTAGATAATGGTCACACATTCAAAATTTGTGGGGTAGTGCCATTTGAGGTTGATGTCAAATAAAGGTTCTGAACATCCTGATTGCAACTCAAGGGAATTGACTGGCTTGTGTATGTTATATGGATTATTCTAAACCATGCGCCTTGACTGGGCGATTTAAAAAATCATCCTGTCAGGGTACTTTCCTTTACTCGGGTGATTGTCCTAATATCTAAATTGCAATCAAAAGTTGCCGGTTGCGCTCATCCTGCTATGTGTGCATAGAGACAGTCTGAGCAGCTAGAACTGCCGGTTTTCCTTTGATTGCTGTTAAAGGTAGTTTCGGACAAGGAGAAAGGAAGTACCATGGCAAGACAGAACTTGATTGACAGAAGGTCGTTCATTGCCGCTTCAGGTGCGGCTGTGGCGGCGTCAAGCATTGCGCCTGCGTTCGCAGATGAGGCACCGGCTGCTCCGGTCAGCCCTCATTCGTGGGAGAATCCGCCTGAGCCTATTACCGATATTGCCGAGAAAAAAGAATATGATGTTGTCATTGTTGGTGGCGGTATCGCCGGTTGCGCTGCAGCAGAGGCGGCTGCGCGTTTTGGCGCTTCGGTTGCTGTCCTTGAGCAGGCCGAGACCCCGCAATTCCGCGGCCTTGAGAACGGCCACATTGGCAGCACCTGGCAAAAGGAAGTACGCGGACTCAACATTGATCCCATCGACGCTTCCCGCCGCCTTTTTGCTTGGACACAGCAAACCGCAAACTACAACCTTATCAAGACTTGGGCTACACAGTCAGGCCGTATCTTTGATTACCTTGCCGGCTTGGCAGCTGCTGATGGTTTTACAATCACGACCTCCCGTGGTCCGACCGCAAAGCTTGGCTGGGACAAGCTGACCGATAGGTGGCGCGTGTATGAGACAAGCTGCTGCGTCAGTCCCATCGAGGGCGACGACGGCACCATGTTCACGGCCGGCAACGAGAATATTGGCGGCGTAATGGTTCGCTCGGCCGAGTCTAACGGTGCAGAGTTCATCTGCAACACGCGTGCAATGCAGCTCGTAGGCAACGCAGCCGACGGCATTAAGGGTGTCATCGCGCAAGACGCCGACGGTAAGTATGTTGAGTATGATGCCGCGAAGGGCGTCATCCTTGCTTGCGGTGACATTGGCGGCAACGAGGACATGCTCAAGATGTGGTGCCCAATGGCGCTGCGCGCCGACTGGTGCGGTTACGGCACGGTCAATGGCAACATCGGAGACGGCATCAACATGGGCCTTTGGGCAGGCGCCGCGACTTCTAAGAGCCCAGTTTCACCTATGGTCCATCACTTCGACTTTGGCACTATCATGCTGCCCGTTTCGTCGTTCTATTTGAGCCTGCTCTCAGTCAACCGCAATGGTAAGCGTTTCTGCGCTGAGATGTCCTACGAACCCACAATGACCAATGCACGCACCAACACTCCCGGCAACGTTGCGTGGAGCATTCTCGACTCCGACTACAGGACCATTGTCCAGCGTCAGCGTCCGGTTGACTATGAAGAGAAGCTCGCAGGGATCGAGGACAGGATCGCAGGCGCTCTTGAGAACGGTACTATGACCAAGGCCGACACGCTCGAGGAGCTCGCTGAGGGTATCGGCATTCCTGTAGACGCGTTCCTTGAGACAGTCGCACACTATAACGAGATATGCGAATCCGGAGTCGACGAAGAATTTGGTGTTCCTGCTGACTTCCTCGCACCAATTAAGACCCCGCCGTTTTATACCTGCAAGAGCGCAGCTTGCAACCTGGTTGTTCCGTTCGGCCTTCATGTCGACGATAACTCACAGGTTTGCACCATCGACGATGATCCCATTGACGGCCTCTTCGCGATCGGCAACATGCAGGGTGACTTCTTTGGCATTACTTACCCGGTCATCTGCCCGGGCATCAGCATTGGCCGCTGCTGGACGTTTGGCCAGCTTGTGGGCGAAGCGCTCGCCAAAGACACAGTCCTCACCGAGATTCTCCAGTAACACGTAAAACCGTTTTGCGATAGTAATAGCCCCGTATGTATCTACCAGTACAATGTAGATACATACGGGGCTTTAAAGGCATTGACCCAAGATGCCGAGAAACCCTCGAGAATCTACGTGCCCCGTACCTCTTGCGCACAAAATGAGACTCGTTTTGACCACAAAATTTGAATGTGTGACCAATTACCATGTTAAAACAGTATTTGCCGAGAAACCCTTGGAGTTTATATTTCCCTGAACTGCGGGTTCTTCTCGGCAGAAATGATGTGACCATGGGGAAAAGTGGCTCAAGCGCAGAATTGGTCACACATTCAAAAATTGTGGACAAAACGGACATCCTTTTGTGCGCAAAGGTAGAAATGGCCACACATTCAAAATTTGTGGACACAACAGGAATCTCTTTGTACACAAAAGGGTTTTTCTATTTAGACACATGCGAGGAGCTTGCGCACAAGGGGATGCGAGGAGCTTGCGCACAAGGGGATGCGAGGGGCTTGCGCACAAGGGGATGCGAGGGGCTTACGTACAAGGGGATGCGAAGGCCCTTGCGTACAAGGGGATGCGAAGGGGCTTGCGTACAAGGGGATGCGAAGGGCCTTGCGCACAAAATGAGATGTTGGGTTTTGGAGAATCCGGCTGGTGGTGAGGACTGTTGGGCCGGGTTGGTTTTGCACCCAGATGCTGCTGGTCTAGTCTATGATTGTTTCTCCTGAGAGGATGCGCTTGTAGTCGGCGTAGTTTTCTTCGAGGAGACGCGGGGTGTCGAGTTCGTAAGGGCAGCGGGCTGTGCAGGCGCCGCAGTGCAGGCACTCGGTGGTCTTTTGCATCTCGGCTTGCCAATAATCATTAAGCCAGTTGGCGCTTGGAGCGCGGCGGACCATAAGGCTTATGCGGGCGCACTGGTTAATTTGGATGCCCACCGGGCAAGGCATGCAGTAGCCGCAACCACGGCAGAAGTTGCCACTCAGCTGTGCACGATCAGCTTCGATAAACGCAGACGTCTCGGCATCGAGAACAGATTTGCCGTCCATGCAGGCAAGCCACTGGTCGAGTTCGCTTTCGCGCTGGATTCCCCAAATGGGAACAACATTGTCAAACTGCGACATAAACGCCATACAGGCACGCGCATTGGTGAGAAGCCCGCCCGCGAGACCCTTCATCGCTATAAAGCCCATGTTGGCTTCTGCACAGGCATGAACCAGGGCAATTTCGCGCTCGCCCGAGAGATAACTCAGGGGGAACTGAAGCGTTTCGTAAAGTCCGCTTGCAATGATTTCTTCTGCAACGCCAATTTTATGAGCGGTAATGCCAATGTGGAGAATCTTGCCTGCTGCTTTGGCTTCGAGCAGCGCCTCATACATGCCGGTTCCGTCACCGGGACGGTAGCATTGCTCAACGCAATGAGGCTGGAAAATGTCTACGTGGTCAGTCTTAAGGAGGCCAAGCGAGGTGTCGAGATCAGCCAGGAGCTTCTCGGGCGTTTTGCCCATTGATTTAGTGGCAATAAACACCTTGTCGCGCATGCCCTCAAATGCAATTCCAAGCTTTTCCTCAGAATCGCTGTACGCGCGTGCGGTGTCAAAAAAGGTCATGCCCCCTGCGTAAGCACGCCGTACAAGCTTTACTGCATCGTCAGTACTTATGCGTTGTATAGGTAAAGCTCCAAAGCCGTTTTGCGGAGTTGTGATTCCGGTGGAACCCAAAGTAACAGTTTTCATAATGGCCTCTCCTCATAATCAAACAATAAAGCAATTATAGATCATCGTATTTTGCTTAGCAATTACCGGTGTACACATGGTGCAAATAGGTGCGGGCAAGTTCTGCTGCCTTATAGACATCGGCCACGGGCGTGGGCTCGATATCAGTCATTTTGTACCTGGGGAAACAGCGCGATAAATGGTAGGGAATCTCGGGGTCTATGTTTGCAATCCACTGGGCGATGGCGGCAATGCTTTTAAGGCCTGCGCTCATGCCGGGAACCATAAGTGTTGTGACTTCTACATGACAGGCAGGGTCTTGGGCAAGGAGACTGATGGTTGTTTGAGCAGTTTCCAGTGAGCCTCCCATTTTGCTGTAGACCTCTTGGCTCGAGGCTTTGAGATCAATATTTACAGCATCAATAAGGCCGAGAAGCCCTTGAATGATATGCGCATTTGCCTGCCCGTTACTCACAAGCACGTTTTTGAGACCGGCTTTATGGGCAAGCAGGCTTGTATCACGCACATATTCCCAGCTTATAAGCGGTTCGTTATAGGTAAATGCGATTCCTATCACGCGAGGGTCTTTTTTCCTGAGGTCAAGTGTTGTTTGCACAACCTGCTGAGGGTCCCAATATTCCCAGGAAACACTGTCTTGTCTTGCGGCAGATATTTGGTAGTTTTGGCAAAAAGGGCAGCTCATGTTGCAGCCATAACTCCCAAGCGACACTACATAATCTTGCGGATTCCACCTGGCTAACGGCTTTTTGGTAACCGGGTCCAAAGCTATGGATGTAACCCTTCCGTAGTTGTCGCATACAATGGTATCGCCATTGTTCACACGGGCGCCGCAGAATCCCGTTGCCTGGGGTTTTAGCTTGCAGGCACGCGGACAGACATCGCAAACAAGTTCATCAGACATGGCGAACAACCTCGAAGCGTTGGAGCTTTATGTGCTCATGAGGTCTAATACCGCCCTTTTTACGAGCAATAGATATTTGCTCTTCTACGGTATCGACCCCGTCGAGAGCGGGGAGCAAAAGGCCGCGCCGTCCGTCGCGCGTGCTTACTACCACTCCGTAGCGCTGGGTGTCGAGCTGAGAAGGCGAGTCAATATCTTCGAGTTCGCCCAAAACATCAACGCTGTACACAAGGTCATCAAGCTCATCAGGGGTAATGGGATCAAAACGGGGGTCATGGCATGCCGCGCTTATGGCGTTTGCAATAATCTCGTGGGCAAGGTTTTCTTGGACAGGAACCGTTGTACCAATGCAACCACGCAAAGATCCGTATTTCTTAATAGAAGAAAACGCGCCTGCTCTCGTGCTCAAGAGCCAATCAGGGAGTTTAAGAGTACCGCCGGCAACGCCTTCGTCATCGATTGAAGGCTCTTTATGCGTACGGGTCCATGATTCAACGGTCATACGCGCCAGCTGTACAAGAGGGTCTTCTTTTGCGCGAATCTCCTGCATCTGCTTTACGCGCTCATTGTGGTATTGCTCTGCCAAGTGCCTCGTATCGCTTGGTCCGAGAGGAACAAACTCCGCAACGGCATAGCCAACGCCAAAAGGGCCTTCATGCGAATACAGCTCAGAAGAAACCGCATAGCCGTCAAATGCACCGGCCATCATTTGGAAGGAGCGCAGACCGCACTCTGCCGCACGTTCGGCAAGCCCGCTGTCGCAGGTTAAGAGACTCAAAAAGTCAGCTTTCTCAAAAGCCTTGCAAATGAAGTCATCAAACACCGGCCCATCAGGCGCGAACCCGTATGGGCTTGTATCAGCCATTTTGTGGGAGAGGTCTCCCGATGCAATGTAAACTGCCCTGCGGTCGAGCGCCTCAACAGCACGCTGAATCGCTACACCCAGGTTGTAGTGATCAAGCGGAGTCAACCCCGAGATACCAATGCGTACAATGGGGCAGGCAACACCTGCGGCCTGTATAAACGAGAGCGGGACCATGGTGCCGTGATCAAGCGAGCGGTTACGCTCACCAAAAGTACCTGCAGGAATGCCAAGCGTAATTGCTTCTGCACAGATCTTCTCGACAAGCTCGGAATCATAATCTGCTTCAATTTCATCAGCAGGATCATCAAACTGAGCAAAATCTCCCGAGGCATGGGTACCGGGAGAGATGTGGATATAGTCTGCATAGCAGGTTGCATGCGGAGAAGACACAATAAGTACTTGCGGGTCATACTCACGCACTTTTTGTGCTGCTTTGTGATAAGATGCGAGCGTGGCGCCAATCTCCGTTTCACGGCCGCGGCCCACTCCCGCAATGGCAAGCGGAGGATGAGGAACTGCAAAAGCTGCAACAATAGACATATGAACACCGGCTTTCGAACCCTTTGAACCGTTACTTACCTTTTGGCTCCTAAATCATAGCATATACGATTGGTATCAGGAGGATGGTTCTTGCGTTAGGTTTACAAGGGATGGAGTGTGCCGGGTGACCGGTTTGAGTTAGATTTATGAAAAAAGCCTGGTATACATACCATCCTTCGCTTTCGCCTCATAAAAACGCTTCGGACGGAATG
>JAFWFL010000092.1 GCA_017515595.1 Coriobacteriales bacterium | reverse complement strand
CATTTTCGTCAGTTACAGCTACAGCATGCTCCCATCCGAAAGTAATGTTTACGATGAACTTGTTTGCAGCCACTCTGTGCATCTGTGCGGTCTGTAATTCGTGACCCGCTGGCACATAGTTGTGAAATGTTCCTTTGGCATGGCTGCGAATACCAAGTCGCTCATATCCGTCATGTGGAATATCAACCGGATCAGTGTAGCTGGAGAACACTTCGGATAACTTACGCTGTTCCCAAGGGTCAGTGAAATCTTTGAATCTTAATTCTGGCGTATTGCTCATTGCAAATCACCGCCAAGGAGGTTGGCGAACTCTTGGATACCGGCCATGTCGTATTCGTTTCCAGTCAGCTCTCCCAGCATAGAAACTAAGTCCTTCTCGGCATCTTGAATTTGAGAGTCGATTGCTGCATAGGTTTGATCGTATTTGTCATGTAAGGTTTTTAATTTACCAATAAACTCGTTGATTACCGTATTGGGCATCTCGAGCAGTTTGGTTACCAGGGGGTCTATCCATTTTGCACTGAGGAGTTCGCATGCTTGGTCGTCGCTCAAACTCTCGATTGTTGTTTTGGTTTGAGCAATTAGGTTATCCTCGGCAATCTTAAGCTGTTTGCGGGTGGCGGCTTCCTCTTCGAAGAGTTTTGCCGCACGTTCAAGCTGCGACAGAAGCGAATCATCTTCTGCCGGTTCTTGGCCAGCCTCTGATTTCAACGTCTTAATGGCTGCTTTGAGCTTTGATGCAACAAAGGCATCGCCGGCCTCGTTAATCGCATCGCCGGCGTCGGTTTTCTCGTCATCAGTAAAGTTTTCGAGAATCTCGGTTGTCTCGGACGCAATCTCTTGCAGTCGTTCTTCCATTGCGGAGGTTTTAGCTGCTTTGTCTGTGAGCATGATGCGCTGAACAAGATCAAAGGGAAGGATATGCCCAATCCATCCGTCTTGGACTTCAGCATCTTTACCGTGCTGCTTTTTTATAACCATATGAGGGTCAACGCGTTTAACTGCGCTAAAGCCTTCTGTTTGGATCACTTCGAGATCAACAGAAATCCGGTTCCACTCGTCATCGAGCACTTGGTATGCATCATAGCGGTCAATCAGCGGGGTGTTTTTTAGACGGGAGAATATCTCTGCTGCGAGAATGGATTCCTCGGCATCTCTTGGTACGAGAGAGGTTTCTTCTACCAGTTCCTCGTAGAGCCAGGCTTCCAGATCACAAAACTGCTTGTTATATGCTTGGCAATAAGCTCTTACTGTTTGCGCCTCGCGGACAGCTTTATTGATGTCGTCAACCTTGAATGCAAGGCTTGCGGGGTTTATTTTATCAAACAGTTCTTCAGCGAGCCCCGGGAATGCATCCCAATAAGTGTGAAGCGCCTCTACCTCGGCTGTTGGTATGCCGCCAAACATGGTGGCGTAGATGTCCCAACACTGGGAGGTTTCAGAAGAATCGACATAACGCGGGATATTGAGGTTGTAGTCATTGTTGCGGATTTCTTCTTTAGAAACCACGCGGCAAAAACGCTCGATGTCTGTGCGTGCCTCGAAGGCGTCCACAATACGGCGGATATCAGAAGCGCGAAGCTTATTGTTTTTGCCCTCTTTTACAAAGCCTTTTGATGCATCAATAATGAGCACATCATCCCGGTCACGCTGCTTGCGGAGCACCATAATGATGGTAGGAATTCCTGTGCCAAAGAAAATATTCACAGGAAGCCCAATTATGGCATCAATGTTGTTATTCTCAATCAAGTTGCGCCGTATTTGGCCTTCTTCTCCGCCACGGAAGAGAACGCCATGGGGAAGGACAATGCACATGATTCCGCTTGGCTGCAAGTGATAAAGGTCATGCAGCAAAAATGCGTAATCAGCCTTTGATTTTGGCGCAAGCCCATAGTCATCAAAGCGGGGGTCGGGGCCTTCAGGCGGATCCCAGTGCTGTGAGTAGGGCGGGTTCGACACGCAGGCGTCAACAAAAAGCGGCTCATAGGTTTCTGGGTGGCCTTCTTCAAAGTAAGGCCAGTCATCTGCAAGGGTATCGGCATTGCGTGTGGTAATGTTGTCGGGTTTGATGCCCCGCATCACAAGGTTCATACGGGTAAGGTTGTAGGTGTTCTCTTTGAGCTCCTGTGCATAGTACTTGATGCAGCCGGTGTTGCCGGTGCGCGCAGCAACTGCCTGGCCTATATTGATGAGAAGTGAGCCAGATCCGCTTGTAGGGTCATAAATCTCGATCTCATCCTTGTTTTGCAAATGTCCTGCCACAATTTGAGACATGAGCACGGAGACTTCATGCGGTGTATAAAACTCTCCGGCCTTTTTGCCAGCATTGGCTGCAAAGTTGGAGATCAGGTACTCATAGATATACCCTAAGACATCGTAACCCTGCCGTCCATCCATGGGGATGTCTTTGATGAGATGCAAAAGGCCGCTAATGGCTTTGGTTCGCGCACCTGAAGTGTCGCCTAACTTCGAAAGTCCTGTTTCGAGCGTTTCAAAGATTCTGTCAAACACATGCTTGTGATCAGGATTCACCAGGCGGCTAAAGGCAGAAAGCGCGTCGGTTACATCTGAAACATCAAAATCTGCGCCTTTGGAGAGCCATGTTGAATAAAGATGATCGTATGCAATGAAGTAGCCAATGTTCCTGCGTACAAACGCAACAACCTCGGGATCATCCTCGGTGACCGCTGGCATATCTGCATCTTCAAAGTTTTGCTCATGCAGCCAAGCCTCTTCCTTCTCGGACAAAAACTTGTAAAAGATAAAGCCCAGGATATAGTCTTTATACTCGCTTGCCTCAATTTTTGAACGCATCTCATTAGCAGACGCCCAAATCTTAGCTGCTAACTGTTGCTTGTTCATAAGACCTCCCGCTTGCCTTGCTTGTGCATGGACTTTTTGTTATCTGTTCATTTGTATCTTCGCAAATTCGTGCAGAATACAGGTTCTCGCATCGAGTCCTTCGAAGTCTTGTACCTTCATATCTTAAACTCTTAAATTTTATCACGAAGTACCGGGTAGTGTGTTAACTGTCAGTGTAGTTTTAAATAGCTATTCTGCTTATTACTAGCATTAGAGTAAAGCTTTATGTAACAGACTGAGTGTTGCAAACAAGAGAATATAGGGCTTTAGGCAAGTCATTTATATTGCACTTGTGACCAAAGCAGAGAAATACCTGAACTTGGCAGGTTTTAGTAGATAGATAACAAGTGAACGGATGAACCACAAAGACAGGTGTCTGTCATCGTAGCAGATGACAGACACCTGTCTTTGTGTCAGTCTTTATTTATGTGTGCACGTAAAATTAGCCTTCTTTGCCGTCTTCCTCAATGATGGCGCCTGCTACCATGTAGCCGCCGATGTAGCTCAAAGCGCCGTCGGCAAACATGCCGGTTCCGGGACGGCCGCCATAGTTATTCTCGCCTGACGAACCACCGGCGGTGTGCCAGCCGGCATAGAGGCCCTTGATGGGCTTGTGGTCCTCAGCCTTGAGTACATGCATCTTGGGGTCAATCATGAGGCCGCACTTGGTGCCAAAGGGGTTGCCGCCAACAACAGCGCCATAGTACGGAGGCGTGTCAATGGCAATAAGCCACTGAGGCGGATACTTGAAGGCAATCATGTAGTCTTCACCGGATGCGCAGGCTTCATTCCACTTGTTAACGTTCTCAACGAGGATACCCGGCTCAAGGCCCAGCATCTCTTCGAGCTCCTCGATGGTGTCGGCCTTTTTGATGCCGCCATTCTCGACAGCCCAATCAAAGAGCGTGTACCACCGCTGCTCCTCGGGCATCTCAGCCAGCTCGCCATGAGGGTTCGCACCAACCCAGCGGCATACGCGCTCTTGGAAGTAATCTTCCATGCAGAGGTCATATCCCTTGGCGTCAAAGCATACAAAAGTACGGCCGTCAGGCTGGCTCATCTCGAGGGAGGCCTGGTCGCACATTGAGTCTGCCGATACCATTTCGCCCGCGCGAGGTACCCAGGGGTAGGAGAATCCGCGTGTCGAGAAGTACGGTACGCGCTCGCCGAGCTTGTTGATGCGCAGCCATGGCTGGCGCAGAATAGTATTGCCGTCAGAGTTGTGCGGATACGAAGCGAACCAGGGGTCATACTCGTCATACTCTTTCCACCAAATGCCGCTTTCAAAAGCGCCCATACTGTCAAATCCGCTCACGTCAGCTCCCACGCCCAGGCCCATGCGGAAGATCTCGCCGGTGGCAAACGGCATGGTAGCAATGTTGGCAATGCCACGGCAGCAATCCGGGCAGTACTTCTTCATAAGGGCACGGTTGAGTTCAAAACCGCCGGCATGCAGGCAGACAGCACGGTTTGCTTTAAGGAACTTCACGCCTTCCTCGTCCTCAACCTTAACACCAATAACTGAGCCTTCGTCATCTGTTACAAATGCAGTGACCTCGGTTTCGAGCCGGATATCAACACCGGCTGCGTCGAGGAAGCCCTGATAAATATTAAAGCGGACAAAATACGGAATGAACGTTTCGTTCTCATCAAACAGCATCATTTGACCAATGGCCGCAGGTGCCGGGGCTGAGCCGTGCCAGTTGAGGCCAAGGTCATCGACCATCCAGTCAATGCACTTGGGTCCTTGAACTGCCATCTCATGCAAAAGCTCCATATCGCCCGAGAAGTTCTGGCGCTCAAGCAGGAACTCAACGACCTTCTCAGGGTTGTACGGAAACTCCGGGCAAGCCCAGCCAAGCTCGTTGGCCCTGCGATGACCGCCAAAGTTTGCAAAGACATTTGCGCCGTACTTGGTGGTGCCGCCAATTTCCCAGTTGCGTTCAAGCAGCGTGACCTTATAACCGGCCTGGCCCAGTCTGATGGCTGCAAAAACGCCGCCGCCACCCGAGCCAACAATAATAACCTCAAGCTCTTCATCCCAAGCATCCGGTGCACTCACCGGTGGGATGGGCTGTTGCAGGGCTTCAAACTCAGCTTTTGCCTCATCCTCTGATGCTGCCTCATTTGCCGAGGCGAGCATAATGGGGCCTGCCGTAAACGCTGCGCCACCAGCAACTGCTGCGCTTGTAAGGAATTGTCTTCTGCTGAAAGCACTCATTACTTCCTCCAGTCGTCGAGTTTTCCGTAGTGCCGATTATAGCACTTTATAAGAAAAATTAACTGAATAATAGAAATAAGTATGTCATTAACAGTACATTATATATTAAATAATATTATATACTTAATCATATATAAAAATAGAAGTATAGTGCAAGTAGCAATACAAGGTTCTTGTCTCTTTTGAGCCAATGCGTATTTGAGAGAGAGCCGGGCGGATTGCTGCCCGGTACTGGCGGGTGATAAAAGTCGGGCATTTGTCATCAAGTAGAGCAGCGAACTCAGTTTTTCTCGGCATGTTCTTCAAGGTAGGTGGCAGAAAGAGCTATGAGTTCGTCGCGGGTGTGGACGCCGAGCTTTGTATAGATGTGCTTGGCGTGGGTTTTAACGGTGGCGGGGCTAATATAGCAGCGTTCTGCGGTGTAGGTCATGGAGTGACCCAGGGCGAGAAGAGCCATGACCTCCTGTTCACGCGGTGTGAGTCCATGTTCTGCACCAAGGTGGCCCAGGAGCTCTTCTGCACTGGGAGCCTGCGGTTGAACGGCATTGAGCATAACATCGGTAGCATCTTCGCGCGCGGAGCTCTCGGTAGCGGCAGTTACTGCTGCGAGTACCAAAAACAGGATCGCGGTGAGCGGGATGAACAGATTGCCAATGCCGGTGCCTATAAGCGGCGGAAGAGCGATGCCAAGAAGTGCGACTATCATAAGCAGTATCCAGGCAATGCAAGAAGCAAGCGGAGCAAGTGTTGCCCCATCTTCTGCCTGAGTAGAGCAGACTGCATACCAAAAGAGAGCGACGAGCATGCCTTTTCCGCACCCGGTCAGGAAGGTGAACAACAGTGTTGTAGTGGAGTTTGTTGTTCTGAATACCCATCCTGCAAGTAAAAGACCGGCTGCGATTGCCATGAGCCAAACATTGGTGCGGGCAATGCGGCTGGTACCGCGTTTTTCGTCGTAGACGGTCCACCACAGCACAAGACAAGCTCCGCAAACCGCTCCAAATGCCATAATGACCTTTGTACCGGTATCGGGCGGGATAAAACTTCCTGCAAGCACATCGCCCCATCCAAAAGCGTCAACCATTTGGCAAAGTGTCATACCAATGAGCACAAGCCAAAGCTCGCTGCCAATCATGCGCAATGTTGTGCGGTTAAATGAACCTGGTAGTATACTCTCTGCTGATGTATGTTTAATAAGGGGAAGAGCGGCAAGCAAGAAGGCAACCGGCTCTGCAATTTGCAGGATATCGCCGGGAAGAAATTCAAATAGGCCAATAAGGAAGAATGCAAGGATGCTTGCGCTTGCAGAAGCAGCAAGCAAGTTGTGAAGCCGTAAGCAACTGAATGCCTGTGCCCAGGCAACCAGAAGCAGAGATATGGCAATCCCTAAAAACGCTCCTGCTATTATAGCTTGCAGATGATTCTCGACCACGCCAAAGATATGAAGAAGGGCGAGGGTGTACCCTATGGCAGCAAAAATAAGGCAGAGCGGGATCGAAATCTTACAGGATTTATGCTGGTATGTGATTACCAGATAGACTACGAATGTTATGACAGCCGCGATGAGAAGCGCAGCAAGAAACAGCGTGGGATTTGTAGGAGAAAGAATCCCCTCGGGACCCAATTGTGGGGCAATACTAAAAAGGGAAAAGTAAAGAAACAAAAGGAACCCAAAAGCGGTATAGCGCCCGAGCTGCTTTATCTCCATCATACCTCCCCGCGTTTACCCCAAGGAAACTACAGTGCACATGGTACTCAAATGGGAAGTATACATTAAGTAACTTATCGTATAAGACATAAGACAGTGGTTCATAAGACAGGGGAGGGTGGTTTGACTGGTGTGAAACACAGGGTGAGAAAAACACAGAACTGTCCCCTGTGTTTCTTCCTGTTGAACAAAAAGCCCGGCCTCAAGAGGCCGGGCTCCGGGGTCGCTCAGCTACGAGCTGAGTTTTTTTAAAGAGATGCGACATACTGGCCGGTAAGGCGACCGAGGGTATGTGCCATGGTGAGGCTCTGGCCGGCGATTGAGGTGAAGTACTGCCAGCCAAAACGTCCGCCAGATGCGTTGCCGGCTGCAAAGAGGCCGGGGATGGGGCGATAGTCGTCGCCAAGAACGGCGCCGTTCTCGTCAATAAGAAGGCCGCCCACGGTAACCATCAGAACGCCGAGAGCCTTGGGAGCGCCAAAGCCGTAGTAAGGCGGGGTGCTCAGCGGGAAGAGCAGCGAGGCGTCCTTGCCAAAGTCGGTGTCGGCACCGGCTGCGCAGAGCTCGTTGTAGTGCTCGATGCTTGCAACAAAGTTCTCGAGTGCTTCGCCCTCGTAACCAAGGTAGGTGCCAAGAGTCTCAAAGTCATCGGTTGCATACAGGGTTGCGCCGCCGCCCATAGCCTTGTTGCCGCCTGCAATGACGCTGTTGTCGCCAGCATCAGGATCAGCTGAACCATTGGGACCGCCGGCATAAGCCTTGTCCATGGTAGCATGAAGCGCCGAGAAATCGCCGCTTGCAACGTTGTAGCTCATATGGCCGTAAGGCTGAGCCTTGAGAAGCGCCTCAATGTTGGCGTCAAAGAGGGAGACGGTCATGCCGGTAGGCTGCTTTGCGCCGGGCATAGCCATAAGCTCGGTCGAACCAAAGCCCTCGTTGCTGTAACGCTTGCCCTCGGCGTTGAGCCACAGAGCTGCGGTTGCGCCAATGGGGTCGGTGGGGGCATCGCAGGGGTACCAATAAGCGCCGTCCATGGTGCCCATGCAGGGGTCAAGGCGTGCGCCAATCCAATAACCCATGGCGATGCCCGAGCCGTCGCGGTCCATAAAGCCGGCGATTGCCTCGCCCTCGCTCAGTGACTCACGGATTTCGTAAAGAAGGTCTTCGCGCATGTCCTGGTTAGAACCAAAACCGCCGGTAGAAATGATAACACCCTTAGAAGCGTTAACCTTGACGTAGCCGTCGGGGCCTTCGCCGATAGCACCAACAACAGCGCCGGTCTCATCAGTTACAAGCTGCTTTGCCTTGGTCTCAAAGAGCACGCCGCCGCCGTTCTCAATGGCGATATCCTTGCAGCGCTGCAGGCAGGGGGTGAGGAAGTTACCGGCCATAGCAGTGCCGACCCAGCTCTTGATGCCCGAGAAGTTGCGTACAAAGGGGCCGCCCTCAACAAGATTCATGACCGAGAAGCTCGCGTCCTTGTCTTCCTGAGAAACATTGTCAAAAATCCAGTCAAATGTGGGGCCGCAGTTCTTTGCATACTTCATAATGAGGCCGGGGTTGGAACGGTTGTTGGAGCGGAGTTGCCAGTCATTCATGAACTCAATGACGTCAACCTCGGGAACACCCATGCTCTTGAGGTACTCGGAGTTGATGTGGCCCATCTGGAAACCGGTGTACATCCAGTTTTCCTCGGCCATAGATTCCATACCATAGGCAACAATGCCCTGCTCGGCAGCAGCACGGAGAGCGCAGCTACCTGCATGGCCAAGACCAATTACCAAGACGTCGGCGTCAATGACGGTGGCGATCTGGTCATCAGCGATGGGCTCGGGAGGAATGCGCCATGTTCCGGGTTCAACGGGTTCTCCGGCAGGAGCGTCTGCTCCACCCATCATCATAGGAGGCATCGCTTCGCCGGCAAATGCGGTTGAAGCAACGGTGGCAGCGCCAACAGCTGCGGCGCCGGCAAGAAAGCTTCTGCGGTTCATATTTGTGCTCATGTAAATCCCTTCTCGAATTGGATGATAGTTTGGAAAAACGTGCACAAAAAACAAGCGAATTTTGCATCCGGGGAGCAAAATTCGCTATCGTCCAAAGGTGGTATATTCATAAACCGCAGGTCAAATGTCTTACATACGGAGGTTGAGCTTGTGAAGATCTTGGGCTTCATACCACGATTCATCGCATCTGGGAACGTGGGAAGCAGAAGATTCGAATTGTTCATATACCCACCCGGACCTTCCCGGCAAGAGCAAAATGGCAAAAAAGTGACGATTCGTTGTCCGAGAAACCCTGCAAAACTGACCTCATTTTGGCCGCAAATTTTAAATGTGTGGACACTCTAAGCTAAATCCTAGCCGAGAAACCCTCAAAAGATATTATACTGTCTACCTAAGGGTTCTTCTCGGCAGAGATATTTGATTGTCGTAGTAAAGAAGCGATAAGGTACTAAATGGCCACACATTTAAAATATATGGCCAAAATATTGTCAGTTTTGTGCGCAACGGCTTTGATAAACCCCCAGCCCTGCGAGGAGACGAGAACACATGCTTACCGGGAGTCTCATTACTTTTCTTCTCATACACATGTTGATGGTAATAGGGATGTATCTTGTTATCTGGTACCAGGGAAATGTAATCCTGTTACCAAATCAATCTCACAGCTCAAATAAATAATGGATAATATATGTATGACATCCTAGTATCCATATAGTCCGCACAAATGAGCTGCTGTGTTAGATTTCTGTTAGGTTATTTCAAAATCTAACACTTTTCTTACAAGACGGCAGAGAAAAAAGTGTATATGTTGACTTGCGCAGGTTTTAACCACATGCGCAAAGGAGCGGCATATGAGTAATGCAGTGTACAGCCAAGATTTTCAAAATAATAATGAGAGCGCTTCGTTTGAAGCCTTAGGCAAGTCTGAAGCATACGAGAATCTTAAGCTCTCAAATAACTTCCTCTTTACCAAAGTCATGCTCAATGAAGAGCTCTGTAAAGAAACCATCGAAACAATCTTAAAGGTACCAATTGAGCGTATAGACTATATGGCGCATGAAGCAACCCTTGATGCGCTTATTAACAGCAGGGCGGTACGCCTTGATGTCTATGTAAAAGATGGCAAGGGCACATCTTTTGATCTTGAGATGCAGGTTATCAATAAAGGTAGCTTACGTAAGCGTTCACGTTACTACCATTCTTTAATAACAATTGACCAGCTTGCTAAAAACAATGACTATAGCGTACTTCCTGATTCCTATGTTATCTTTATCTGTAACTTCGATCTCTTTCAAGAAAACAAGCGCATCTACTGGTTTGAAAATACCTGTTTAGCAAATGCGGGCTTGACACTTCATGATGGTACGCATACTATCTTTTTAGCAGCTTCTGCTCAGCATCTTGGTGATGACACAAAGCTTGATGGTTTTCTTGATTACATCTATACCAACAAGCCCTCTGATGACTTT
>JAFWFL010000091.1 GCA_017515595.1 Coriobacteriales bacterium | reverse complement strand
CAGGCGATCTCGTGAACATGAACGGTTTTTTCAGCCCATCATACTGGCAGCAACAATGCCCTAAAGGTTCTCCCGTACCAGTGAAGCTAGACATTGTCTGGTTCAGGCGCTGAAAGGAGGAAGCGCGCGACGCTACGCAACCCAGGAGGCTGCGGGTAGAGCTGAGGAGAATTAGGGCTTTACTGTACGACCTGCCAATTCATCCAAAGGACAGTTCAGAAAATCGGCAATCAATAACATGTTTGTAAGTGAAGGAGTAGATTTACCATTCATTAAATCAGATAAAACAAAGCGACTAATACCAATCTGGTTAGAGACGTCTAATAATGTCATCGGATTATTATTGACCGGATGATCACACCGGTACTTGTAAATCTTATCGCTGATAATCTGGTTGATATTGTCATATTTTGCCATGTTCTCACCTCCCTCTCTATTCCGATTTCCTGCTTGTACCTGTCTCTGCTCTTTGGGGTATATAGTCCAGCTTGTTCAAGGCCGGGTGAGACAGGCACAGGCAAGAAACCAGACAGCCCCAGACTGTTCACGTCCAGTACTGGGGCTGTCTTCCCTTGGGAGGGTTATATGAGGTCGCCGAGAGCTCCTGACATGGCAACTGAAGCCTGGCGAACTGTTTCTTTATAAAGGTGGGCAACGCTTTGCACAACGTGCAGAGCTTGTTTCCTTGTGCAGCTAACAATACGACCCTCGCCAATGCATAAGCTGCTAAGGATGTTGTCAGCTGTACTGGCTACCGTTACAACGCAATCATCATATATGCACTTGCCAGAAAAACAACTCTGTGCGATGTCGAGAATGTCGTTGAAAGTAATTGCAACTGTTTCATTCATGTTGGCGGCTGTGATCGGCTCCATAGCGGTTCCTTTCGGACGGTGGCGGATAATGTATGACACTATATGTGACATACATATTTTATACTCCGCATTATGTGTCATGTCAATACTTTATGTTTGCTATTGACACATAATGCGTAATTTTCTTATTATGTACACATATTGTTATAGGGAGGGTTTATGCTACGTTTAAAGGAATTTAGAGAGCGCAATAATATGACACAACAAGAAATAGCAGATGCACTTGGAGTGTCAAGAACACGTTATAGTAACTGGGAAAGCGGGTATCGTGAAATAAATTTTATTGATGCGTGCTTGCTAGCTGATATTTATAACTGTACTCTCGATGAGCTAGCAGGCCGTGACTTCCCTCAAGCACCTGCTCTCACTCCTGCTGAATCCACTCTCCTCGACACATACCGCACCACAGATGCGAGAGGCCGTGAGTCGATTGATTCAGTCGCCACAGCTCAACGGGGGACGGACGAAACCAAATCTGACATGGATACCGGGCGGAAAGCTGCTGGGTAAATGCAGATAATGGCAAAAGCGCTTACACAGATGAGTGTAAGCAGTGGATCACCGCAGAAATATGTTCAGTATCGGAGGTAATCATGAGCACAAGGAATGGGACTCGTTTTGCAAATCAGAAAAAGTCTACTGGTAAAACTGTATTGAAGTGGTGTCTGATCGTATTCGGTGTACTCACCGTTATCTCAGTAATAGCCTATATCATCAATCCTGATGCATTCTCAAAACAGCAAACTGCAAATCAAACAACCGGATCACAAACAACTCAGAGTGATTCACAGATTCAGGCTGCAGTAAAAGTACCACCTACTGAGATTAAAAGTCTGCAATTCGGTGATCTTCTCAGCGTTATTGATAATGGATATGGCACCGTTGTCATAAAGGCCAAGGTCAACTCTCAGCTAACTAATAAGCAAACAATTGACCAGAACTATTACAACGCATGCGACTTTATCAGACATGCAGATTTAACAGGTATAGATGAGGTCCAATATTGGGCTGTTGCCGATACCAGTGATGGCGATGAGATAAAGATAATCTCGTTCTCAATACCACGTGACGTTATAAATATGATTCAAAACACGGACTTCCCTGATAACACACTCAGCAACTATATCCAAAACGACGATTTCTTTATACTTGGCTCTTTGCTCTAGCTAAAAACGAGGAGGTTACAAATGTATAACCTCCTCGTGACCCGCTTGCCTATCTGTCAAAACAGAAGTATTCCATATTGGAGCTTCACCCCAAGCTCGCGCTGGGTAGTAGGTAGTAACTGCGCTACTGGAGAAGACGGTAAAAGTAACATGTGTATCAGATATTAATATTTGACTTTGTGGCGTTTTTGGGTATAGTAATAGGCAGTGGCACGACGGGTAATCTTACGGGATTCCGTCCACACTTGGAGCGGCTGCCTTTTAGGTTGTCGCTCCACTTGGAGCGGCTGCCTTTTAGGTTGTCGCTCCAATTGCTTTTAGGTGGTGTTTTATGACTAAGAAACCGTTCTTAACTATTAATCAACAGTTAGATTTACTAAAAAATCGTGGCCTAATTATTGATGGAGATTCAAAGCACATATTAGAAACAGAAGGATATTATTCAGTAGTAAATGGATACAAAGCGCCTTTTTTAGACATGGATGAATCTAAAAGGCACAATGAAGACAGATATAAGCAAGGGACAAGTTTTAATGACGTTTATCTGTTATTCCTTATGGATAGATCACTACGTGAATTGACATTCCATTACACTACAAAAGTAGAAGCTATGCTAAAAACCACATGCTCTTATTGCTTTGCTGAAGCACATCAAGAGCCCAATGCCTATCTTAAAGACGAGAACTTTTCTACCGAAGAACAATATTTAGAATTTGGATTGAAGACCTATATTGATGACAAACAAAAATTGCAAAGCCTGCTATATGATAAAAAGAACAATAGCAGCCGTGAACCTATTATCCATTATCGCAATAAATATAATGAAGTCCCAATTTGGATTCTTGCCACAGACTTGACATTCGGCAACATCGAACATCTATACAATCTCATGCAACCAAATGATAGAAAAGCCGTTTGCAAGATGGTGTCATCAATTACAAGTGGAGATAAAAAGCATCAATATATTGATCCCATTAATATGAGAAAGTGGATTAATACCATAGTCAAAGTAAGAAATATGTGCGCACATGACGAGAGGCTGTATTGCGCACATATAGGTAATAGGAAAAATATAAATTTCGCAGGTTTCTTGTTACATATTTCTCATCTGCTAACAGAAAAAGACTATGAAGACATGATTGATGCTATTGTCGATTTGGTCGAATCATTTTCAGGCAGAAGTAACATAATCTCTCATATACTTGATAATATGGGGCTCATTCCAGCGGAATAAAACAAAGAGCGCCCCACAGCTGCTCCAACTCAGCTGCAGGGCAAAGGTGCCGTTCCGCCAACGACAAGGAGTATTCTACCATGAAACAGCGCCGAACATTTGGCTGTATACAAAGAATGCGAAAACAAGTATACCGGCTTCGTTGGCTCGACGGAGGTCGCCGCCGATCCGAGACCGTGTACGGGTCGCGTGTTGATGCCGAGCGCCGTATGTCAGAGATTCATGCATCTATAGACACATCCAAGCCCCACATCATGACAATTGCAGAGATTTACAAAACTCTTACCTACCCTGAGTATGAGCGCGCAAGTGCTCCGAGAACCATGGACAACGTCAGATCATGCTGGAAGAAATACATCAACCCCGAGTGGGGCACATCATATGTTGATGAGATCAAACCGAGTACTTTCCAGCGATGGCTTTTAACACTGCCTCCGAATACATCAACCAGAATTTTGGGCATCATGCGCAACATCATGAAGCATGCAGTCATGCTTGAGATGATAGACCATAATCCGCTTGATATCACATTTGAGCAGCCCACAACGAAAACGAAGACGTTCGATAAGGCAATCATTCATAGCAGCGATATCGAGACGTATTACAACGCCGTGAAATACACAATCGTCGAGGCTCCGTTCATCTTTGGTGCATGTGCCGGACTAAGACCAGGCGAGACGCTTGGTGTTAAAACAGGCGAGATTGAATACATAGATCAGCTGGCCGTTGTTGAAGTGATACGTGAGGTTGACGCTAACGGGCTTATCGTGCTGAACCGGGACGGTACCGAGCGCACCAAAACAGAGCAAAGCAACCGTTACGCCATTATCATGGAGCCGTATGCATCACGGCTCATGGACCTTCAGTCTCAAGCCAAATTACAAGGCTATACTTACATAACAGATGACGGAGCCGGTCAACCAATAGGCATCCAAGCATTGCGTAAGCATTGGTATAAGCTGCTTGATAGCCATAATTTGGAGCGCATCCTATTCCGCAACCTCCGCCCAACTTTCGCCACAGCGATGCACCATGAGTACGGAATGCAAACAGAAGATATTGCAAGATTACTGGGTCATACCAAGCCGATTATTACTTATGCGACCTATGAGCGGCCAGGTAAAAAAGAGATGATAAGTACGTTTACCAGCGGTTTTAAAAATATGGTTAGGACATTTTAGGACACGAAGGTACCTGTTAATCGTTCTACCTGCGGTTTTAATGTCAATATCTCACAGGTAATCTGTGAGAAACACCTTTAACTGCGCTTTTACAAATGAAACGCTTATCGGCACGTATTCTCGACCATATATCCTTCATGAAACCGAGATAAGAAAGGTGGGCGGTTCTTTTTTCATAATTCTTTACTCAGACCAAATAAGAAAAAAGAACCGGCTCCTTTCTCAAGCAAAAAGAACCGGCTCCCTTTTTACCCCTCTTCCCTTCCCCCCGTTGTCTCCAACCGCACAGCTCAAAATCTTTGCCAAGAATCGTTTTTTGTGCGAAAATATAAAAGTTTATAGTTGCGAGGGAGAGGGTCGAGAACTCATGCCGCAGGTTGTTCGCTGCATATTGCTTGCTGCCGGTTACGGGCTCTATCAGGCTGCAAGTTCTGCGAGTTACTTGAGCGCCATGGGCACGGTGGCAAACAACGTGGGCTTTGTAAGCCAGCTGCCGTTTATGGTGGCAAGTAACCTCGTAAACGCGGCAGTCGCTCTTTTGGTGATGATTCTCGCCTATAAACAAAAGCTCGCACTTGGGCACATTCCCCAAAGAGCGGGTTATGCGTGCATTGTTGCGGCCATGATCTTGGGAATGCTCTTCTCACTCGGCTCAGAAGGACAGCCGCCTTTTGAGTTTGTCCGCGGAGACACTTTTGCCTACGCCATGCCAATTATCTTTGGAATCATTCGCGGAATTGGCAGCGCCCTCATTACAATTGCCTGGTTTGAGCTCTTTATCTTGAGCTCAAACCAATATGCGCTCGCGGTGTTTCTTGGAGCTTTTACCCTTCATGCCCTCTTAGGCCTGCTCTTTAACGTACTTCCTTCTCCGGCAACCTTGGTTCTCTCGTTTGCATGCCTCGCTGCGTCTGTGGTATGCATGGAAATCATGCGCAAAGAAACCTTTGCGCCATACAGTAGTACACCCGGAGCAAGCCCATCCGGCCTTGGCCGAGAAACCCTCGCATCCGCCGTTGATCTCGGCAATCAGCCCAATACCCCGCAGTTCCAAAACATCGTTGACTTTGGCGGGAATGACGGCAGGCGTCTTTTAAGCGCGGTGCTTTGTATGGTCGTGTGCCATTTTGTGGTGGGCATTACCAACACGGCAGTTTTTAACTCAGCATTTACGTCTGTCATTGCGGGTGTGAACGTTAATCTCTGCATTCTCGCGGCAGTGGCAGCCATTGGCGCCATGGCGCTTCTTACCCGCAAAACTCCTGACCCCGAGCCGGTATTCCGCATTGTCATGCCGGTGCTTTTGATTATCTTCTCAATCATGGCTATCGCGGCTGATGCCTTTGGCCCCGCGGCAGGCTTTATAATGATCAGCTGTTATGAAGCCATAGCTCTTGTTTACTCGGCATACCTTGTGACGTTTCTTGCGAACGGCTCATACAACCCGTATTTCCACGTGGGACTCACCGCAGGAATATCTGACATCATGCTTGTACTGGGCTTTGGCATTGGCGTTCTTCTCAACGCCGCGTGGAGCACCCACGGAGTGCCGCTTCTCACCATACTTGCATTCATAGCCATTTACCCGCTGGGACTTGCGTTTATGTATCTCCAGCAAAACCGTGCGCGCGTTCAGCAGAATCAGCTGCAGCAAGAAGCTATTGCACAGGTCAAGGCTGCGCAGGAACAAGCCGCCAAGGATGCGCAAGAACTTCTCCGCGAAGAAGCAGGCGGCTTGCGCTCCCGCCTTGAACAGGAATTTGCCGCCAAGCACAACCTTACCAAACGCGAAACCCAGGTCTGCGCGTATCTCACCCGAGGTTTCACAGTAAAATCCATCTGTGAGGAGCTTCATATATCCGAGAATACTGCCTGGAGCCATATCAAAAATGTCTACACCAAATGCGGCGTCAACTCCAAACAAGAACTCATAGAACTCTTCGAAGCAGAGGTCCGCTAAATTATTCTCCGACCCAAGGATACGCATCTGGCCTATTCTATTCAGTACCATAAACTCAAAGAACTCCTCGCAGCAGAGGTCCGCTAAACAACCTTCCAGAAGCCCGCTGAACAACCTTCGTCTCGAGAATACTTAATAATTGTTTACAGTACCTCTGTACAAGGCCATTTGTGTTCATTACATGTGTTAAAAACAGATTTCCTTCTGCACGCATACCCATTGACCTGTGACAATTTTTTTGTCACGTTTCTGTAAGGTTTTTGTAAACTTTCTGAAAGGCAACATTGTGTAAGATACCGGATATGGAACAGACACTCTTTATTGCACGGGAATCAGCGATACGGTTTTGGCGTTGGTACAGAATTCATAGCGACATATTCAATGAACCTCTCAAAACTCAAATCAAATCGCCCGAGCACTGTGCGTACACACAATCAAAGATTAACGAGCTTATGAAGCGCCTCGCCCTCCCACCCGGTTCAACCCCCGAATCAGTTTTTGGCAAAACGCTCCATATCGCTACAGCTTGCTCAAAAACACGGTCATTTGCCTGTAATATTAAAAGCCATGTTTGGCCACTGCCCCCTATGACCGGTTCATTTTTACAATTATCCAATAACGTTTTTGTTGAGTCTCCTGAAGTATGTCTCTTACAAACAATCAGCTTCTTACCTGTTGCAAAAAGTCTTATGCTTGCAATGGAATTCTCGGGAACCTATACATACATTGATCAAAATTATCAAGGATCATATATTTACAGCCTTCAACCTCTTATTCAAAAAGAAACACTGCTCACAGATATAGAATCATTTTCAAAAGTCCACGGATCTTTTCTCAATAAAGCTTTCCGGACTTTTGGATATATGGAAGACGGTTCTGCTTCGGTCATGGAAACACGTATTTATTTACTGATGACCCTTCCACACAAATATGGAGGTTATGGCCTTAAACACCCGGTTATGAACTATGCGATGAATAGGCAGGGAAAACCCGTACGTCCCACAACGCCCGGTTGTATCAAACCGGATTTTTATTGGGCTGAAAATAAACTTGCTCTCGAGTATAACAGTTTACAATACCATAACGGTATGCCTGAATACGAACGTGATGCTGAGCGCAGAGAACATCTTGAAAAACTAGGCATTCGGGTAATCCCTGTTTCACGTCAAAAAGTTTATGATCCTGAGCAATTCGATGCTCTCATAAAAGACATCGCGACAACAATGAAGCATAGGCTTCGTCTGCCCAAAACATTTGTTCAAAAACGCAATTCTCTGCGCAATGCCATATTACTTTCATAAAACCCAAGTACGTGAAGTTGAGTAAAACATCGTTGGGCAGCCGGAAACCGGAACAGCAGAAATCTCAGCAAATGTGGTATAACACAAGAGCAATGATCAATGTAAAGATAACAAAGGGCTTCTCGGCAAGGGTATGATGGCAAAAAGGTAATAATTGATTCTGAGAAACTACATTCGTGCTTCTCAATAAAGGCCAGTTGGCAAAAAGGTGACGATCCGTTGTCTAATAACCCATATTTTGGTCTTTGACTGCTAGAAAATGACAAAAAGGTGACGATCCGTTGTCTCAATCAACTTACAGCAAGGGCATTTCTTAGTTTGCTAAAGATAAAATACCAGTTAAATAAATATTACACAATTAAATTATAATTTTAGAAGAGGTCCGTAGACAACGGATCGTCACCTTTTTGCCGACTTGCTTTTGCGGAGAAGCCCAAACAGGTTTCTCGGACAACGGATCGTCACCTTTTTGCCAACCGGGTTGTGCCGAGAAGCCCAAGAGGAGTTTCCTGGACAACGAATCGTCACCTTTTTGCCAGCTGGCTTTTATTGAGAAGCACGAATGTGGTTTCTTGGATAACCAATCATCAACTTTATGCTGTCAATATATGAGACTTCATACAGACAAACTGAAAGAGGGACGGACATCAGCCCGTCCCTCTTTCCTTGGGAGAGGATTATGAATTATCAGATGACCTAAAGCTTATGCGTCCCAGTCTTCGAGAGTCATAGCATCGGTTGCTGCCCAAATGCCGGAGATCATGGATTCGCAGTTGTTCCAACCGCCGTTGTAAACCCAGCCGTAACCTGCACCGCACTCGCCAACGTTGTACAGACGAGGGATGGGCTCGTCAAAGGCGTCGAGTGTCTGGGCCTTGGTGTTACGCTTGGGGCCACCCTGGGTGTTGTACTGGTTGGGATATACCGGTACTGCGTAGAACGGGCCAACGAGCGGACGCATGCTATCGGCAGGACGGCCAAATTCGGTATCCTCGCCGGCTTCGCACATAGCGTTGTAGTTCTCGATGGTTGCCTGGAGTGTCTCGGCATCCATCTTGCCCTCGCCGTCGGGCATCTCATTCATCTTGGCTGCAAGTTCCTCAATGGTGTCGGCCTTAACAATCCAGCCCTTCTCAACCTCAGCGCTGTTGTCGGCGCTCCATACATAGTGGCTGTGTGCATAGAACCAGGTGAAGCCATCAGTGGTGTCTTCGGTTGCAGGTGCAGATGCGCAGGGGCCTGCCTGAGCCTGCTGCTCGTCAAAGATGCACCAAAGAGGAAGACGCGGCCACTCGCACTTAACGCCATCATAGAAGAAGATGTATTCACGACGGCCATAGCCATGATGGTCGGGACGGTTCTCGGGCATAAAGCGCTTGCCGTGCTTGTCAACATAAATGAAGCCGGCCGAACGTGCAGAAGCACTCGTGTAAGAGAAGTTAGCAGGAACGCGGTCTGAGTCATAAGCGCCATGACCAAAGTCAATGCCCGGGCAAAGCATAGCTGCGGGGCCGGAGTCGGAGGCGTTCATATGCCAGAGCTGGGCGCCGACCTTCTGGGCCATCTTGATGCCGTCACCGGTGTTGTAAGGGGTACCACGGCTGTAAACAGGCCAACCGGGATAGCTGTTCTCAACCATAAGCGGGTTGTACTCATAGCCGCCGGTTGCAAGGACAACGGCCTTCTTGGCCTTGACGTTGGTCTCAACACCGTCAACCAAGGCGACAACACCAAGGATCATACCCTTGGTATCGGTGATGAGGCGAATGCCGGGGGTCTCATACATAAAGCGGATGTTGTCGTACTGAGCAGCGGTCTCGCGCTGGCAGATCCAGAGCTTGTTTCCGCCGAAACCCATCATGTATGACTGAATGGCGTCGCCGCCGGGAAGTGAGTCATACTCAGGTGAGAACATGGGGAACTCAATGATGTTGGCGCCTTCGAGATCGCCAATAAAGTCCTCATTGATGGTGTGAGCTGCGGTAGCAAGAGCGGTCAGATACTCGTTGTCCGAGGTGCGCTCGCTTGCCTTGAGATAATACTTGAGGCCCTCTTCGAGATCGGTAGGAATGCACCACATGTTGCCCGAAACGCGGGTGTTGCCGCCCTGATCCTCTTCGCAAGCCTTCTCGAGAACAAGTACGTCTGCGCCTGCACGAGCTGCGGTAATAGCGGTTGTAAGGCCAGCGCCGCCGGTACCCAGTACAACGATGTCAGCCTCAAGGCCCCACTCAATATCCGGAGCTTCGTCAGCCTTAGCAACAGAAGCCAGTCCTGCGGCTGCGGTTGCTGCTGCGGCACCCTTAATGAGATTCCTACGAGAAATTGCGTCCTTCATGATCTGTCCTTTCTAAAAACAGTTCCTTAGAACAACGGGTCTTTTTGGCCACAACAAATACTGCCGAGAAGACCGCGCTATCCCTCTTTTTTTGGGATGCCGTCATTATATCCGGCCCTATCATTCTTTTATACATTCTCAACTAAGTTTTGGGCTGCTAACAACTTCTGGTTGACACTTTGGAGGTCTATGGTATGATGAGCGCCCGGCATTATCTTGAGGGAACAGGCTTGTACCATGAGGAGGCGCACATGGGAAACCCGGAGATCTATCAGCTGCGGTACTTTGTCGAAACGGCAAAGCATGAGCGGATGTCAACCGCAAGTAACGAGCTTGGCATCAGTGAGCAGGCCCTCTCAAAAGCCATCAAAAACCTCGAGTCACAGTTGGGAGAAGAGCTGTTTGTCCGCTCATCCAAAGGTTTGAGCCTCACCGAGTTTGGCCGCTTCTTTTTAACGCGAGCGCGAATTGCTGTTGAAGCTATGCAATTTGTTGAGGACAGCCCCAGCGATTACACCAAAAAGTATCGTAAAACCATTTCGCTCGGCTTGCCTGCTTCCTGTTTGGCTGACCACGGCGGGTCACTGAATCCGGCAAACCTGAGTGCGCTGCAAAAACAATACCCTGATATTCGTTTTGTATTTGTAGAAGCGACACCAGCGGTGATTGGACAGCGGCTTAAAGAGGGAACTCTCCAATTTGGTATTTGCGCCGATCTTGACGGACGTCTGCTCGAAAACTTTGTTTTGGGAGAATATCTTTTGGTATCCCTTGTACATACAGATAATCCTTTGTCGCAAAAGGACAGCATCACGCTTAAAGATGTCACGGGCGGCATGATCGCAGTGTTCTCGGACAATACCGTTATGACGAGATTTCTCAAAATGCATGCTGTTAAAGCAAGCATATCTCCGGTACAGCTTTCCCCCGTTGACCCGGGAGAACTCATCATGAACAAAGATACCTTTATGTTCATGCCCCAGCAACACGCCTATCGCGTAGTAAAAGCTCCCCATGTAAAAATTCTGCCGCTTGTGGACGAACAAGGAGCGCAGATGAAGGTGTCACTTTGCCTGAGCTGGATGAACACCCTGGTTTTGGGCGAACCCGAACTGGCCCTCGCCAAACACATCGCCTGCCTCTACGGCAAAACATTTGACCGCCAGCCAGCATCACCTCAAACAGACCTTGGGCATTAATGCAAATGTCAAAAAGGTGACGATTTGTTGTCAGAGAAACCCGTTCGGGATTCTCTGCAAAAGCAAGTTGGCAAAAAGGTGACGATCCGTTGTCCGAGCAACCCTTTTGCCCTTCTCGGAGAGGGCTGGTTGGCAAAAAGGTGACGATCCGTTGTCGGTAAGTATCTTCAGAAATTATATTTTAATCTCGTAATATGCATTTAACTGGTATTCTATCTCTTACGAGTTGAGTAGTACCGCTACCGTGAGTTAATTGAGACAACGGATCGTCACCTTTTTGCCATTTTCCAGCAGTCAAAGACCAAAATAAAGGTCATGAGACAACGGATCGTCACCTTTTTGCCAACTTGCTTTTGCGGAGAAGCCCGAACGGAGTTTCCCGGACAACGGATCGTCACCTTTTTGCCATCTGACTCTTGATGAGAAGGCCTCCGTTATGGTTTTGGACTACCGGGAATTTTGTTGCGGGATATTGAGGAGAAACTTGAGGGCGGATTGGGCGGAGGGCTCTTGGAAGGAGGGGTGGGTCCAATGGTCAATGAGGGTTTGGGGTGGTGCTTGATAGGTGAGAGTTCGTGGCTCGGCATTTGGACCCCAGATGGGGCGGGGTGGGTTTTCTGCGGGAGATAGGAAGTGTTTGACCTCGGCTGGGTCATCGAGCCTGGAAAGTAGGGTACCAGGGATAACCTCGATTTGAGGATAATATGATAGAGAATAATTCTCCCCAAAGCTCTTGGAATTATATAATGAGGGGTAGCCCTCTGTTGTAGTCTCAGCGTTATACACGAGGGGGTAGCCCTCTGTTGTAGTCTCAGCGTTATACACGAGGGGGTAGCCCTCTGTTGTAGTCTTAGCGTTATACACGAAGGGACAGCTTGCTGTTGTGGTATTGGTAGCTTGGGATTGCTCAGAAGTCGCATTAGAAAACTGTCTCCTGGCGTATTCTTCGCAGGTAATGTATGTTCCCAGGTCGTTCACGCAGAGTGCGAAACGGGCGGGGAAGTTGTAGCTTTGAGTCTGTAGGGTGTTTATCAGCGTCTCAAGATCACTTTGTGACAATGGCGGGATACAGAGCATCACACCGTTTGAGTCGTCACGGTATGCTCCACCTGCTATCTTTGCGCAATCGCGCAGGTAATCATGCATGCGGGTTTGGCTGCCCAACACAATGCCATACCGAGAATCCTGAGGGAGCGGAATTGCTTCTATCGCAGAGCGGTTTTGAAGGGCGTCTCCGTAGTAGCAGGCACAATTTTTTTGGTAGGTTGATTGGTAGAGAAGGGCTCGATCTTCATGGGAACCAAGCTCCGTGCTCTTGCACAAAAAGCGCAGGGCCCGTAGGCGCTCCTCCAGGAGCCTGCCTCGGCCACCAAGCTTCGCGTAACCTACACCGCCGGCTTCATACTCCGGCAAAAAACAAGCCGCACAAGGATACGGCTCTATGTATGTAATACTTTTTTGCAGGCAGGCATGGGTAACATAGGTTGTATCGAACGTATACAGAGGAGCCGCTTTTGGAGCTTCAACCCCACGTGCTACTTCACGTGGCGCATACGAGACTCCATGGCGATGTCTACAATATCCGTCAACCCAGGGACACTTATCAAAAAACGCCATGACCTCTGCTTCCATTGGGGCAACCGCGCTCATCAGCGCTCCGGCCTCGGGCGCATCCATAAAGCGGGGCAAAACAACACGCGTCACACCAAGTTTTTGGAAAGCCTTGAGCGTAGGCACATTCTGGGCAACCGCCAAGATCGAAAGACATTTCTTTAGACCCGGAACATCTCTCAAGCGCCACAAAAGCCCTAGGTCGCTCACTATAACACCGGTACCGCCCATATCCCAAAATCGCCTGCAGAGATCTTCAAGATAGTCAAGCTGTGGCTCGGTATAGCGTGCATTGAGCGCAAGGTACAGAGGGATCCCCTGCTCGGCAGCAATATTCGCAGTACCGCACAGCTCATCAAGCGTCGCAAGGTTCGCTCTCCCCTGCCTGCGGCTTGCACTGTCGTGATCACCATAGCGCTCAACCCACCAGCTGTCTTGGTAACCACAATACAGTTCGCCCGCCCCGGCATGCACCAGGGCGCTCACCTCGTCTGCTGCCTGTACAGGTACAACGTATTTCATGCGCCTGACCCCTCAAGACTATTCCCTTCGCCCATAAAGGCTGTATACGAGCGCTCATTTATACTGCGCAGAGTCTCTCTGACTTGCTCAAGCTGCGTAGTATCACCGGTGAGGTGTGCCTGGGCAGCTACATAGGGTTCTTTGATTGCAGCCTGTGTCCATGCATGGGTAAGATCAGCAGTATTTGCCGAGAAAGACCGGTAGAACTGCTCGGCATCTTCATCCATTCGCTCAAAACCGCCTATGTCCCGGTTACCTTGTGCCAAAGCGCATCCGTCAAAAACAATGAGGCGGCTCAGGGCCGCGCGATGACTGTAAATTCCCAAAGTGTGGAGATACGCAACCTCTTTGCGGGCTTCTTCAAGCGTCTGACCTTTGTGCCAGAGAATGTATCCGGGTTGGACGGTAATCTGTGCTTCTCTGAATGCGGCGAGCACCTGAGGCAGTTCATCAAGCGGCCGGGAGGGCTTATGCCATGTCTGCAGCGTTTGGGGATTAACCGATTCCACGCCAAAAAATACCCTCGTTAAACCGGCGTTTTTAAGATTGTGCAACCGGACAGCAAGATCCTTTTGCGATGCAAGCGACGCCAGACGCATTTCGCAGGCAAACGCAACGGTTATTTGACGCTCCGTGAGCAACTCCGCAAACGCTTCGAGCCGCTCAAGAGGGCCAAAATCATCATCAACCATATTGAATATGGGCAATAACCACTGTTCACTCAAGCGTTGGGCTGCAGTCTGAACCTCCTGAGCTACAAGCTCCAAATCGCGCGGCTGCCACCTGCGCAGAGCATCAGGGAGCTGAGGAGTCGCGCAAAATGTACATGCTCCGCTGCAACCCCGGGATGTCTGCATATTAACCGCGCAGCCAAGTCTTGCATATCTCTCCGGATAAGGCCTGTAGGGCACTGCCCATTCATTGGGCGAGGTCAACGCAGGCTCGGACTCCCGAGCCTGCAACGCACCATGCAGAGCAAATGCAAGCAAGGAAGCCTCACCCTCACCATGAATAAGCTGCACGCCCAAAGGGAGTACCTGCGCAGCTTCTTGGGGAGAAGTTGTTACATACACACCGCCCGCACAAAACACCGCTTGCGGCCAGAGACTCCGCAAGCGGCTGATGATGCGCCGTGCATCCGGAACATCCGAGGAGGTCATGAGCGAAAGGCCAATAACCTCAGGTCCCGCACCTTGCGCATACCGGGTTTTTATGTCGTCATAAAAACCCGGCGCATTTTCATTTGTTATACCGGCGCGGCGCTCTTCTGCATATAAACGCCTGTCAAAAACAGCAACGTCTTTTACTCCGTGCGCCAGCAGGTACCCCGCCAGACGCTCAATGCCCAGCGGCTCGGCAAACTCGGGCTCCTCTCCTTCGCAAAGCGGGCGTATGAGCAGCACAGAAGGCATGTTTTACTCGGCCTCAAATCCCAGCTGTACACCAGCTACTTCAAGATAGGCATGGAGCTGAGTAACTTCAGGGTCACGAGGTGTTTGCTCCTCAAGCCGGTTAAGCTCGGCAACAAGAGCATCGTATTCTGTGCGATCATACGTCTCGGGTGGCTGTGTGGTGTCTACCATTTGGGTCTCAATACGATTCCAGACGCTGTTGTAATCAAAAGAACTCCTCAGCGTGTCACCGTAAACCGCATCCCAATATTCTCCCGCACTACCATAACCGGCGAGAGTCGCGTAGTTTGCAACATCGCGCAGGTAGTTCTCAATATCACTCTCAGCAAAGCCTGCAGCTGTTGCTGCTGCCTGGGCATTCAACATGGCGCCGGCCTCGGTGGGGAACTGTATAAGGCATGAAAATGCTTGAATAACAGCATCATCATTGAGCTCGAGCTGCATATAGGTTGGAACAATATTCACGCTCGCGCCGTAGTGCATGGGGTAGACTTCAAGAACCTGGGCGTAGAGCTGGGCTGCCTTCCTGTAATCCCCAGACCGGTAGGCCTTGTTTGCGTCGCTAAAGTGCGAAAAGGAGCTGTCCATAAGAACACCCTGGTCTTCTTGCGGGGTATGCTCGGCGCGCCAAGCCGCCAGCGCTATGGCCTGGTCAACAAGAGCATCAAGCTCGGCCGCATCGCGGGGCTGTGTGCTCTTAAAAGGCTTCTGGGGCAACGGTTTTGCATCAGTTTCCTCAGTGTCTTCTTTACCGGCGCTGCCAGCAGGCACAGTTGCTTCTTCGCCGGTATTCTCAGCAGAAGCAACGTCCTTCTCGTCAGAGGTGTTGACTCCAGCGGCTTCTTCTGAGGAGGCATTGGTCTCTGCAGGCTCCTCTTGTTCAGGCGCATCTGCCGAGACGGGCGCCTCTGTCGCAGAGGACTCCTCTGCTGCAGCAGGCTCTTCCTTGGGCGTATCCTCTTTTTGTGCATTGGCAGTCTGTGCATCTTTAGCAATATCAAGCGCGTTGGATCCCTGCGGAGCAGGTTCATCATTTTGCGCAGGCGTCTGCACAGAATCATTCTCAGAAACTGCCACTGTTGTGTTCTGGTCTACAGGTGTCCCGTTATCAGTACTTACGCATGCCGTCAGGCCAAGCATCAGCAAGAGCGCCGCAAGGACTGAAACTCCAATACTCTGGTGCTTTTTCATGATGAGACCCTCCTTAATGCACAGGAACACAGGCGCAGGGGGCACCGCAGCTTACCCAGGTACCTCCCGAACTTGTGTTGCCCACACAACTGCAGGTAACATGACCGTCGCAACTGCACACGTTCTCGCAGGTACAAACTGCCTCGCATGTACATACAAGGTTACAGGAACAAACGCTTTCGCAGGTACAAACCGTGTACGGTACCAATACCGTGTCGCAGGTACAATACTCTCCCATCACTTTACCGGTAAAAGTACCCTCATTTTTGTTATAGTCATCTACAAAATATGTCTTGAGGCCCGGCTTGAACACGCTATTACCGTCGATAATGATCTCTATCTGGGGTTTTGGTAATGCGGCATCACTTGGCTCAGTAAGTGCACGGTCATTATACTGTCTCGTCATCCTTGGGCCTCCAATCGAGCTTACGCTGAATCTGGTTGAGGGTAAGCGCTCGGTTTATTTCGCAGCGCACGCTGCCGCTATGCTCTTCGAGCGAGATTCCATCGAGCACTTTGGCCGCACAGTCACCGGCACAATGCCAGCGGCAAAAACAATCATTACAAAACGCTATATTATGAACATTGAGCTTTGAGAGCTCGTCGAGCTTCTTCTGATCAAACACAAAGTCGCCCAGCTCATAGTCATAATGTCCAAAGAAGAACCGCTCGGAGCGCGCATCGCTGCGATAGCTCACCTCATAACAAGCGGTTACGTCTCCCAAAGGCGTTACGGTAAAACTCCCGCTTGATACCTTGCAGAACGTATCTACAATCATGTCGTGTCTCGCGCCCGAGAAAACCAGGCGCAAACCCCGCTCATCAGCAATTTTAACTGATGCCAAATAGCTCTCGATAAATGCCTCTGAAGAGGGCATTGAACAGCTCGATTTAACGCAGCGCCCGCATTCCCACACGGGTTCAAAATGGAGCTGCTCAATACCGGGGTAATTGTCTGCCACAAATTCAACAATCTGCGGCATATACTCAACCATGTCAGCTGTGACGGTAGTACGAATTCCAAAGTCAACCTTTGCCTCAGAAAGCCGCTTCATGGTGCGATCAACCATGGCAAATGAGCCTTTTCCCGAGGCTTGCGGGCGGTTGGCATCCTGGAACTGCGGCAAACCGTCAAACGAAATGTTCACGGAATCAAAATTTGCAACAACAAATTCGAGCTGTTCTTCACTCAGCACTCCGTTTGTCGCAGCATTAAATACCGCCGGAATGCCGAGCTTCTCGGCCAGGTCACGGCCATACCATATAATTTCTTTTATAAGGTCATAGGCGCAAAACGGCTCACCGTTGCCATGAATCGAAACCAGGAAGTTGTGCACGTTCTCCCCGTTGTCCGCACGTTCTTTGGCATTGTGCGCCACAAGGTCAACCGCGCGCTTTGCAACATCTGCACTCATGGTAACAAGAGGCTCCCCGTTTTTGCCCCCTTCTCCGCCATATGCATAGCAATAACTGCAGCGCAAATTGCAGCGGTTTGTGGGGAAGAGCGTTACCTGAGCCGGCTTAAAGCCCACTTCATGATGGGGGAAGGAGCGTGGCTCAAAGAACCCACGCTCCTTGAACATATTTACAACAGCCTGCTCGTCAGCGTCCATATTCTCAAACGAGCCGGGGTCTTTGGCATAGGCAAGCGCAAGAGCTATGGCCGGCTCGTTCGCACGTGCCACGAGCCTGCCCAGAGGCGCGTACAGCATGGGACCCTGGCCGTCACGGAGTACAAACAGCTCGGGTGGAGGCAATACATCCCGGTTGATTTCATCGCATTCCACAGATTCCATGGCAGACCTCACGCGGGTATCTCATACAGATTAACAAGCACCTTGTTTTGCAAATAACCGGCTTGTCCCAGCGTTATAAAGAACATGGCCACATCTGCAGGATTAACTGCCTGGCCAAATTCTTTGGACATCTTTTGAGCCATGTCTTCAAGGGTATGCGTACCATCTGCGAGGGAAATCAAAAGAACGCCCATTTTATCGACCGTAAACAGCTCGGTAGCGCGGTAACGGCCCACAAAGGTATTCGCACCTTTCTCGTTCGCCAAAGCAACAAGCTCGATGCCGCTTTGTATCACCGGTCCCTCGGCTGCCTCCGCATCCTTAACAGCAGGGGTTGTGAACAGTATCTTTGATTCTGCAGATACCACATCTGCTGCCAAGGCGCTCTCGGCTCCCAAAATACCCAGCCCTGCGCTCGCAGCGAGCAAAACAAGGCCAAACGTGTTCTTAACAAATTCCCGGCGCTCCATACGCACCCTCCGCAATTCGCGTTCTGCCTAGATAGTGTTGTTACGCATTCTCATACGCGAGAATATTCGCGATGTTTGCCTGCTCGTAATCATTAAACACTGCCTCGGTAAACTGGTCTGACGGTGTGGTTGGATTATACCATGTTTTTTGGCCAAAGTAATATCCAAGATCATCCTGGTTAAAAATATAACCGTGACGTGCGTAAATCTCATTGCGGCCTATGTAAAGCTCAAACTGGGTCGCCTGGCTCAGCTCGGCATCGCCCAAATACGCAATTGAGCTCTCGGGGAACATATAAGCGTTGGGCGAAGTCGGGTCATCGCCGTTCTCGTGCGCCAGAATAAAACCGATGTTTGTCTGCTCAATATAGCTGAGGACCGACTCATTAAATTGATCTGCCGGAGTTGTGGGGTTATACCAGGTCTTTTGATTGAAGTAATCAGCGATATACTCGGTGTTAAAGATGTAGCCGTGACGTGCATAAATCTCATTGCGGCCAAAGAACAGGTCTACGGCCGAGCAACCCGCGAGGTCATCCTCGTCCAAAAGCACGCTTGAGCTCTGCGGGAATACGCATGAATCCTTTTGTGCCGAGCCGTTCTCATACTCCAAAATCTTGCCGATGTTGGTTTCTTCGATGTAGCTCAGCAGGGTATCATCATCAAACTGATCTGCGGGGATGCTTGGCTGATACCAAATCTTCTGAGCAAAGTAGTCGCGCAGGTCCTGTTGTGCAAAAATATAGCCGTGACGTGCATAAATCTCATTGCGGGCAATATAAAGCTGGTAGCGCGAAAGGTTGCTGACATCAGCATTGGTCAAAAGCACGCTTGAGCTCTGAGGAAGAACCGACGTGTTATCTGCCATAAGCGAAAGATCCTCGGCCTCGGCAACAGAAGGACGCGCAGCCAGTTCTATCATAAGCCCCATGCTGCCAATGGCAAGGGCAGAAGCTGCCGCAATAAAACCACGACGACTGCATTGACTCGAAATAGTACTCATAAAACCGTCCTCCTTTTGAATAATAACTTAAACTAATAGGGGATGAGTCCCCCTAATAAAACAATATCAGAATAGTGGCCTTTTCGTATCATGGTGTGATGACTATATGGATTCTTTTTCTTTAAGCGCCAACGGAGACGGTTCTGAGCGTCAACGGAGGCCCGTAACCGCATAATTGTCACAAGTGGTTTGAATATTTGGGAGAGCTGGAGGGACATTATGCAAACTAGCGGGATGACGAGAAGATCGTTCCTGGCAGCATGCGGGTTTTTAGCCTCAATGGGCATAACAGGCTGCCTGACCGGATGCTCAAAAGAGCAAATGCTTGAGGGTCTCGTTTTTGCTCCAAATGGCTCTGATGCATTTGCCGTGGCAGGGTATCAGGGTTCCCCTACAACCGTCAAGATACCCGACACGGTAAACGAGCTCAACGTAACCGCCGTTAAGGAAAAAGCGTTTGAGAATTGCACCTCGCTGACCTCGGTCTCACTTGGTGCAAAGACCAGGTTTATTGGCAACCGCGCATTTGCGGGCTGTACATCTCTTACCGCAATCCCCGCAGCAAACGGGTTGCAGTCAATCAGTAACTCAGCGTTCGAAGGCTGCACGGCCTTGCCCGGTATCAACTTTGGATCTTCTCTTGGGAGCATTGGCGCCCGCGGATTTGCCGGCTGTACGTCGCTCGCAACAGCCGAGTTCGCCAATTGCTACGGGTTTGGTGATGAATCATTTAAGGACTGTGCGGCTCTTGAGACCGTCAATGTTGCCTCCAACCTGCGCAGCATTGGTCAAAATGCCTTTGAAAACTGCACGTCTCTCACAAGCTTTACAAGCAACGGAACAGTTGGTGCCACAGAAATCGCCGCCAACGCATTTCTGAACTGCTCAGCGCTTACAAGCGTTACCTTCATAGGCAAAGTAGCTGCCGAGAAGGACGCGTTTGCGGGATGCGATGCCCTCACTTCCATAACCGTAGGCCCGGAGTCAACCATTGCAGAAGGCGCATTACCTTCTGGCTGCGAAGTGATTGAATATCACGACTCGTCAAAGGAAGTCGAGGTAGAACGCATTGAGTCAAGCGATGCCGGCACCGGCTGGACATCTAACGTAACCACGCAGTGGAAGCAAGACACCACAGAACAAGCAGAGGATAGCTCCAAAGAAGAGCAGGCAGAGGAAAATACAAAAGAAGTAACTGAGGACAATACGAAAGAAAAAGCTTAGAGAAATACACGGTGCATATTGTTGCTGAGAAGCGCTGATAATTCTTTTGGCGCAGTTGGTTGATTGCCTTGAGGGTGCTTTTCTCTTGCCTGGGCTATGGAGAATACCGCGCTTACAAGCGCTTTTGCGATGGCACTGTAGCCCCAGGTAACACCTTCGCCCTCGGGGTCGTCAGTTTCAAGAAGCATTTGTGCAAGAGGAATCTGTGCCGCGTAAGAGAGCCCTCGCTTGGAGGCGAGCATGTAGCGTCCCACCGAGAACATACAACCGGCGCGTATGGCGCGGTTGAGTGATGACCCGGTGTCACTAAACCAATGGAAAATGCAGGTACAGGTAGATATACAGCCGGTTTCTTCGAGAATATCGAGCACAGTTGCGGCCGAGCGCACCGCATGTATTGAGATAACTTTACCGCCTTCCGCAGCGGCTTGGCGGCAGATTCCCGTTAAGAATTCAACCTGGGCATCGCGGGTATGTTCGTGTTTGAGACCAAAATCGAGGCCTATTTCTCCCAGGTAACGGGCTTTAGGAATGAGGTCCAAATAGCAGCTTAATATATCATGACGCAGACTGTCGTCAGCTTCGATCCACCAGGGATGCATACCCAAGCCAACAAATACGTTGGAATAAGGTTGCATCTCTGCAGCATGAGGCTCAAACTCAGAAGGAACAACCGTGTTCGAGAACAGCATGCTCCCCTTCTCTGCTGCGTCCTTGGCAACCTGAATCCTGTCATTCATAAAAGCCAGATGAACATGCGCATCATGAAGCGCACAAAAACCGCTTATATTTAGACTCTGCGAACCTTCTTCTTCACCCATAACCATCATCCTCGTTTCTGTTGTCCAGGCTTCCCCTTGAGGGGAAGCTGTCGCCGTAGGCGACTGATGAGGTGTACCTCTATTCCCGTCGCGGCAGTACGTAGCAGTCATAACGTACCACTTTGCCTGCCAGAGAATGGCTCGGTTTTTTCTCGGCCAAATACGGGCCTTTGAGCGGGCGCTTTACTACGATCTTCAACGGATGAGCATCGTATGCCACTTGCATGAGCTCGGCCTCATCTTCGCAGGGCCTCTCGAGCTGCTGAAACAGCTGGAGCTTTTTATTGGTGAGCGCATCTGTCTTGCGCTTTTGGGGGAACATTGGGTCAAGATACACCACCTGAGGCATGAGTCCGGGCTGAGAAAGCAAGTCAATAGAATCGCCCTCATAAAGATGCATCTGCCCTGCAATCTGGGCTAGCTGCGGAGATTCCTGCGCACGGTTCAAAGCATCCCGCAGTAAAACTGCAATAACAGCATCCCGTTCGCAGAGCGTTACTTCAAAACCGGCAGCTGCCAGCAAAAAAGAGTCTTCACCAAGGCCGGCAGTGGCATCTACCACATGAGGAACACCGTCAAAACCCTTGATCTTCGCCGCTCGCACCAGGAGCTCCCGGCTCAGATTCGCAGGTTGTACACGAGGCAGAAGGTGGGTAAAATCACCGCGCAGAGCGAGACCGTTGCCCACAAGCGTAAGCCCTTCTGCCTGGTATTCCAACTGTAAACCCTGAGGCGTCGCCGGCAGATTCTCCACGTCACATCCCTTCTCACAGCCCCGTTTCTCAACGTGCATATCATAGCAGGTTTAACCCCCTCCAATGTCGTCCAAAACCACACATAACCCCCGTCCTTCTGTGTTATCCAAAAAATACCTTTGCGCACAGGAATCCACGTATATAAACCTAATTAATCCAATTAATTGGGTTGCCAAATCGCGCCGGGAATTCATGCCGAGAAGAACGCCCAGGTCAAAAGCGCGGGGCTTCTCGGCAGTAATCAATCATACAACTTATTGACCCAATTAATCCAATTAATGAGGCGCCAAAGCTATAGTGAGCGTGCGCGAGCATCACCAGAACTCGTCTAGCACCTTATAAATCCAATTAATGTGGCGCCAAAGATGCAATAAGCGTGCGCGGGCAGTCTGCTCCAGCGCCTAACGGTGTGGCTCGATCTTAATCAAATTCCATACTCTTTGTTCTTTGGTTTGCTGTGGATTGGGTTTTACGAGACTGACGCTTTTTGCCATAAGTAGTATCATACCCTTCGCTCAAAAATGCGGGAAAGGTCAGATGTCTTGAAGCGCAGGATTGCCGGTTGGATTGTAAAATACAGAGTGCTCTTTATGGTGGTCATTCTTTTGATTGCCGCCTGGAGCATAACTATGATTGACAAAACCGTCATCAATTATGATCTTATTCGCTATCTTGACCAAGACACTATGACTCAGCGCGCGCTCCGTGTGATGGAAGAAGAGTTTGGCTCAAGCGAGCAGCTGCGTCTCATGTTTATGGACCAGGATGAAGAAACTCTTGAGAACATAGTTACAGAACTTAACGACCTTCCAGAGATTCAATTCGCCCTTCACGATGCTTCTACCGATACCCGCGAGACCAACGGCACAACTTACAACCTCATAACAGTAACGCTCAACTCCTGCGACACGGCAGTTTTTATTCCTCAGCTGCGCGAGATGTTCTCGCAGGTTGGGACATACTACGTAGGCGGCGCCGAGGCAACCCTTCTCGACATTCAAAAGAGCGTGGGAGAAGAAATCCCCATTGTTATGCTGATCGCGGTTACTATTGTGATCCTCGTGCTCCTGCTTACATCGCATGCCTGGCTCGAGCCGGTTGTTATAATCTTTGTGCTTGCGATTTCCATCATCATCAACATGGGCACAAACTTTATTTTTGCCGATGTCTCGTTTATCACCTTTGCCGTGAGCGCCATTTTGCAGCTTGCACTCTCCATTGACTACGCCATCATGCTCATCCATACGTTTAACGGCTGCTGCGATGACGGCATGGCTCCCCGGGAGGCTCTTGTTGAGGCGCTCACCCAGTGCTTTATGCGCATCTCGTCGAGCGCGCTCACCACGGTGGCCGGTTTGTTGTCGCTTTTGTTTATGAGCTTTACCATTGGTTTTGATATTGGTCTTGTGCTCTCAAAAGGCATCCTCATCAGCATGCTTAACGTGTTTTTGCTTATGCCTTCTATTACGCTTTTTATGGAGAGGCCCTTGCGCCTTACCCGCCATACACCGCTCAAGTTGGGCGGAGAACAGCTCGCGCACGGCATTATCAAGGCAAAAGTCCCCGTAGCGGTTGTATTGTGCGCGGTAGTTCTCCTGGGAGCATACCATTCAAGCCAAACCGTCTATAGTTTTACTGAAGAATCCTACACCGTCGACAACACCGATACCGCAGTTGTCAACAGGGTATTTGGCGCTACAACCCCCATCGCTCTCTTGGTGCCCGGAGGTACTGATGATGAGGATTATGACCAACAGCGGGAACTCGTCACAAACCTCCAAAAACTCACGCTCAATGACGGAACCCCTGCGATAGATACCATCTCTGCCATGGTCACAACCGGCGAAGCTGCGATAACCTACTACACAGCCGAGGACGTTGCCGAGCTGTCAGGCATGAACATTACCGCGGTAAAGCTTTTCTTCAGACTGCAGGGTTTTGGAGATGAAGTCCGCGCAGATAAACTGCTCGAAGCCGCCAGCTCACTCACAGAAGACAACGAGCAGGTCACGGAGCTCCAAGAGACGCTTAATATGGCGCGGTCCGTCTTTGAGGGACCGCGGTATACCCGCATGCTCATCGACCTCAATTACACGACGTCTGTAGAGGGTTTCTCGGCCTATATGGACGAGCTGTTCGCGGCAATTCACGAGGTATATGGCGATGATTACTACATTACCGGTATTCCTATGTCAAACTATGACATAGGCCATGCGTTTGAGGGTGACCTGCTTAAGGTGAACGCCATTACCTTCTCGGCAATTCTTTGTATTGTCGCGCTGTCGTTCAAGGCGTTTTTGCTGCCGCTTCTTTTGGTATTCATTATTGAAGGCGCGATCCTCGTCAACATGGGGTTCTCGCACTTTATGGGACAGTTTATCTACTTTATGTCGTATCTCATTTGTCTGTCAATACAGATGGGCGCCACCATTGACTACGGCATCCTTGTGAGCGACCAGTATCGCAGGCTGCGCCAAGACGGACTTGTGGCTGAGAACGCCCTCACAGAAGCCCTGAAGCGCGCCGTTCCTACGGTTCTGACCTCGGGTATGATCCTCACCATGGCCGGCTTTGTGATTGGCCAGTACTGCACCATATACTACATTTCGAGCATAGGTTCTCTTGTCTCAAGAGGCGCGTTTGTCTCGGCCATACTGGTATTGACCCTGCTCCCGGCCCTCTTACTCATCTGCGACCGGTTCATCATAAAGCCGCAAAAGAACCAACTGCCTAAAAGTTAAGGATCAGGACTGTTTGGGAGACCCTTCTGCCTCAAAGTTAAGGATCAGGACTGTTTGGGAGACCCTTCTGTCCCAAAGTTAAGGATCAGGACTGTTTGGGAGACCCTTCTGTCCCAAAGTAAAGGATCAGGACTGTTTGGGAGACCCTTCTGCCTCAAAGTAAAGGATCAGGACTCTTCAAACTAAGCGAATATTACTTAACATTATTATATGTGCTGGTATATGATCCGTCTTAAAAAGCGAGGGCTTCTCGGCACATAAAAATAGAGTCCTGATCCTTAACTTTGAGGCATCAGAGGGGTTTAGACAGTCCTGATCCTTTACTTTGAGGCAGAAGGGTCTCCCAAACAGTCCTGATCCTTTACTTTTAGGCATCGGAGGGGGTCCGGAGCGTCCTGATCCTTTACTTTGGGACAGTCAGACCAGCCGGACCCCTCGCACTTTGTTAAATACTTATGCCATTGCCCTCATAGCGGCGTCTTCAGCAGCTATGTATCCTGAGCCAATGCTGAAGCCGTGGCAGGTGGCGCCAATAATGTAGGGTACACTCTCGAGGTCGGCGTCCATGCCGGCTGCATAGAGGCCGGGGATGACGTCGCGCTCGGGCGTAAGAGCACGGCACGCACCGTCGGTGGAAATACCACCCTGGGTGCAGCACTGTCCCATGAAGCACTCAATCAGATAGAAGGGTGCGTCATCAGGCGTGTAGGGCTTGAGGAATGCGGGATCCTTAAAGAAGAGTCCATCCTCGCCGGCTTCGCACATGGCGTTGTACTCGTTCATGGTTGCCTCAATATTGGGCACGCCGGAGGCCTCCTCGAGCTCCTTAAAGGTGTTGCCCTTCCAGCACCAGCCCTCGTCAATAGCGGTCTGGGCATCCTCGTCAAAGTGCTCAATGGGGTTCGAAGCAAGGAACTTTTTGATCATGCCGTGAGTGATGGTAAAGCCGTAGCGCTGCTCGCAGAAGTCGTTGAGCGTCATGGTCTTGAGCATGTCCATCTCGGTCTGAGGCATAATCGCATAGAAGTGGCAGCCCTCACGCGTTACCGGCTCGCTGCAGAACATCATGGTTTTCTTGCACATAATGGCTTCATCCACAAAACGCTCGCCGCGCTTGTTGAGAAGGACGTCGCCCATGAGGGTCGCTCTCAGCATGCCGTTGTACATAGGGCTCATAACGGTGTTGCCGCACGATGCCTTGGGGTTCAAGGCGCCGCCCTCGGTTGCGTTGAACGCGAAGTTCTTGCCAAGCTGAGCGCCGGCTTCCTGCATCATGCTAATGCCTGCGCCGTCGTTATAAATGCTGCCGGTAATCATGGCATAGGCGCCGCCCATACGTGCGCGGGCAACTTCCTCGTTTGCGCCAAAACCGCCGGTGCATACAACAATGCCGCCCTTGACGTTGTACTTGGTAATCGTACCGTCAGGACCCTTGGCGAGAAGACCCACAGCCTTGCCGTCTTCCATAATAATCTTGGTAACCTGGGTCTCCCAGTTAAGCGTGAGGTTATCATAGGTGTCAAGCATTGCAGCAAACTGGTCGCCGCGGTCAAGACCACGGGCTACAAACATGTACTGAAGGTTCGCCAAGCCGCTCTCGGTCTTGGCGGGGTCAGACTCAACCCTGCGCATCTCCACGCCCTTGTCCATATAGCGCTGGCACTGGTCATCAATAATCTCCAGATACTTGCGCAAGAAGCGGTTGTTGAACTGGTAGTTGGTCTTGCTCGACATATAGGTAAAGTTAGGACCTATTGCCTCGGCGCTTCCCACGCCGTAAATTCCTACAACCATGCAGGCGTTTGTGGCCGAGACACTCGTGGCGCGGTCGAATCCCACTACCTTGACGCCCATCTCGGCTGCTTTTACGCAAGCGCTAATGCCGGCACATCCAACACCCACAACAGCAACGTCGCAGTCTTCTTCTGCATCAAACGCGAGCTCGGCAGCCGCGTCATCAGACAATGCCTGGGTTACAGGGCCCACTGCACCTAACGTTGCGAGCGCGGTTGTTGTTGCAGCTGCTGCTCCCAAAAAAGTCCTTCTCGAAACGTCCATGCTTACTCCCTTCAAACGTGCACGGCGCAAATTGTGCAGCCATGCGTAGATGCATCCCCAACCATAACAGTAACGTCAGGGTGCCACAGATTATACAATTGTCCTCAAAAATTGCGCATCACCCATTCAGAGCGATTTTGCGTATCAGGAAGGCGAGGATATGATATGCCGAGAAGCCCGATCTTCTGACCTGTGCCTTCTTCTCGGCCAGAAATCGGGAGTAAACAGGGAAAGGGTTATGTTTACTCACGCAGAAGGGACGGCTATGCCAAAGAGGCTGTCCACAACCTCCGGACTGATAATGACCCAGTAGAGCGCCATTATGGTTATACCAAACACTACCACCGCAACAAATACGATGTTCATGATATCGCGGGGTACCTGGGCAATGAACTTCTCGAGCAACGGGTATACCCACCAGGTAATAATTGATGCAGCTACACCAAACGCCAGGGTATTTTGCAGGCATACCTGGCCCATGATGTTGCAGAACTGGTTCGAGTAATCCCACAGTTGCAAATCAGCGTTAAAGCAAAGGCCCGTAAAGAATTCGATGACCGAGCAGAACAGCGCGTTTGCGATAAAACTGAATACATAGGCAAGTATCTGGGGATTGAGCCGCTTTTTCATCCACATAAAGAACGGGTACAGGAGCAAAGCGATGATATCGACCGCTGCTCCCTCCATGGCAAACGGGAACAGCCAGTCGCGCCAGAGCATGGTGTTAGTAGGATCATAATCACCCTCGACGAGGCCCCAGATAATAAACTGGCACATACCAATTTCCATCCAGTGGCCCAGAACAGAGAAGACAAAGAAATAAATGATGAGGTTCCGGATAAACGGCCAGCCACGGCGGTTAATCACAAAGTTTTCTTTGTCATAGTCGCCTGTCCGCTTGGAGAGATCATTCACCAGAGTTGCCTGAACACGCTTGCTCAGAGCAAAGTAAAGAATTAAGAAGACATAAAATGCTCCGTTGATTAAAAGCGTAAACAAGTTGAATTGACCTGTTGAAATATCTACCACTGCCGGTACTATCAAACCGAATGCGGCCATACCAATAACAAACGGCCTGGCTATCTTATACCGGTTTATGAACATCCAGAAGGCAACGCTTTCGAGGATAATCATGATCCAGTCCATGACCGAGCTTACGTCATAAACCATGTTGTCGCGCGACGTAAGCAAAAGCCACAGGATAACCGTCAAAATATGTATTGCAAATATGACTTGTACTACGCGGAGAAAACCCATTTTGTTGGGGTTGCTGAACTTCACTGCGTCGTAGGCGCGTTTTGCCGCTTTTGTCGCGGCATTATGATGAAGCTTGGCATTATTGCGCGCTTCCTTCTCGCGCTTACGGGCTTCTTTTATGTTGGCAACGTTGCCGCTTTGCTCGGTAATTATCCGAATACGGGTCGCTTCATCTGCTACGGCATCTGCGTCGAGCGCAACACCCGTCATCTCTACAGCCTCGGCAGCTGCATCTTGGGCGGCTTTTGTAATGGTAGCTCTGTCTACTCTGCCGGTAGAATAAGCAATCTCTATGGCCTTCTCGGCGTCTTCTAACGCCTGGAGCTTTTCTTGGTCTTCTGTCATGTTTGCCCTCCGGCCCTCTGATACTCCTTACAGGGCTGTATGTTTCTTGAGCAGTATATTCTAAATCATACAAAAAATGCTGTATATCTATCCAGAGAAAAACAAGAAAACTTGTGAGCCTGCCCGCGTAAAATAAAACGTCGTCCCTTCTACTAGCCTCCCTCTTCCATTCAACACTTCAATTCCTTAACCTCCCACTCACATTTTGCCCCTTGATTCCTTTTGTCTTCATGCTATAGTACAGGTGTTTTTGAGTTACAACGTTCAAGCGCAAACCGGAAGGGATGAGTCTCATGAAGTATTTTGTCTTGATATCTGCTTTAGCTGCGCTTCTGTTTGGAGGTACTCCGGGTAATACCACGCTTTATGCTTGCGCTGCACAAACAGACTCGGCTACTTATGAGCATATTAGCCAAGAGGAAGCCGCGGCTATCATGAGCACTCAGCCAGACATCATAATTCTTGACGTGCGCACGCAGGAGGAGTATGAATCAGGGCATATACCCGGTGCTATTTGCATTCCGCTCCAATCAATAGACGAATCGGTCATAGAGCTTTTGCCCAATAAGGAACAGGTTATTTTGGTACATTGCAGAAGCGGAAAACGCAGCGTAGAGGCCTCGGGCAAACTCGCAGAGCTGGGATATACCAATATCAAAGAGTTTGGTGGAATCCTTACCTGGGAAGGCGAGACGGTCACAGGAGCTTTGCCATACGGAGACAAAGAGGTAAAGACTCATCTTGAGATGACCATAGACGGTCAGGCAGTAGGAGTCGCATGGGAAGACAACCCATCCGTTGATGCCCTCAAAGAGCTTGTGGCAGACAAGCCACTCGACATCCCTATGTCTATGCACGGTGGCTTTGAGCAGTACGGCCCGCTTGGCGCAACCCTCCCCAGCCAGGATGAACAAATAACCACATCTGCTTGTGATATTGTGCTCTATGAAAGCAACCAGATTGTGGTTTTCTATGGCAGCAATACCTGGTCATACACCAAACTCGGAACCATCACAAACAAGACCCCGCAAGAGATGACCACCCTTCTGGGCAACGGCGACATCCATATGACCCTCACGCTCGTAGAAGAAGCTCCGCTTCCCACCAAACAGGATCTCGCAGGTACGTACATCTTTGAAGAAGGCTTCGCCGGAGACTTCACCATCACTCTCCAAGAAGATGGAACATACACCTTCTATGAAGGCCCGCTGAGCAGCTACCTCGGCTCCGGAACCTGGGATATAGTCGAAGACAAACTGGTCCTTGTAGAGAACGAAGAGCTCGGCTACAAAATGACTAACAAGTTCACCCCCACCAAAGATGCTCTGGCCTTCATAGAAGAAGGCTCCAGCAACTTCATCTACATCAAAGTAAAAGACGGCCAGAAGTTCACTAAGAGCACCCAGCAAGACTCATAAAGATAGAAGACGCTCATTCATCCCCAGCAAGTAAAGACCAGAGCTAATAGTTTCTGTTCACAAGGGTGTGTACAAGTTTTTACAGCTTTACAGTGAATTGTTGAGTTGGTAAACTACTTCTGTGCGAAATTTGGCTTGGAGGTGGGGTTACGGTGAATGTGCGCATGACTTTGTTTGCTTCACTTAACCAAAGATGGCCTTCTCTGACGTTTTTGACCTGGGGCTTGTTGTTTGGATGGCTCGATGTCAAAACTATGTCGTTTACTCTGTTTACCAGTAAGTATGCTTCTTCGCTCACATCAGTGGCACATGATGCTTTTGTTTTTTGGCTGCCGCTTGCCGAGCTAACATGCTGGCTTTTTATGGCTCTCTTTTATAAACTCAGCGAGTATTCTTTTAAGTCCCGCGCCACTCATTATGTTGTTGCGGCTTTCCTTGCCATAAGTGTAATTCTGAGCAGATTGCTTGATACAGGCTTTGTTGCACCGGGGTTGCTTGCCCTGGATGTTGGTTTGACTGCGTTTGGTATTACCTGGGCATCGCTCCGGTATCTTGATGTTCTGCGTAGTCTCGAAACCAAAGAGATTCTCATTAACATAGCGCTTGCGAAAGTAGTTGCCGCTATTTACTTCTTTGTTGTAACAGCCGTACCGGTTGAGTGCCGTATTGCCATTCTTGTATTAACACCGGTTATAGTCGCGTATGCCCTGGCAAATGTTATTGGCTTGCCCTATAGCTTCAAGATGAAAGACCTCTTATTGTCAAAAAGCCACCCGGCAGATGCTGCAGACGCTGAGGCTTTATACTCGTCCGGCAAGTTCATGAACTTCTTCTCGGCAGATTATGCACTGCATAATGAGTCTGCTTTATCGCGGGCTACGCTTGTAAGACTTGGCGTTGCGAGCTTTGTGGTTTTCTTTGCTACCGGCCTCACCCGCTCGGCTCCCATTGTCGCTGCCGAGCAGGTAGATGCCGCAATAACCTATTCGCTTATTGAGTTTGTAAGCCTCGTTTTGTGCTTCCTGTTTGCCTGGCTTGTGATTGCCTTTCCAGAGCAAAAACAAACGCTTGTTCCCAAAGTCTTCTTCTCGATTCTCATTGTATCGATTGTGCTCTTTGTTACCATGCCGCTCTTTAGCGGTGCGGCAAGCATTGTGCTGAGCTGGGTCTCGGGAGGAGTCAGGGTCCTGCTGGATGCAATGTTTACGGCATTTATTTGTATTGCCATACGCTCAACCGGCGCTTCTACGGCACAAATTGGCGGATACTTATTCTTTGCCCGGGCGCTCGGAGGATTCTTAGGCCGTCTGCTCATGACATCAGGTGTCTTGGGAAGCATCTTTGGTTCAGGAATCACCATTAGCGTCATTGATGTTGTCGTAGGAATTGTGCTCTACATGATGTTTTCTTCTGAACAAATTGCCCGCCTGGTGCGGTTCGAGACAGATGAGCCCTTAGACAAACCACAAGACAAAGAGCAGGACCAGGATACCGTTCTTAACAGCTTTGCCGAGTGTATTGGCCTTTCTCCACGCGAGCAAGATGTATTTAATTTGCTCATGAAAGGCTACACCATACGCCTGACCGCCGAGCGTCTCAACCTCGCGCAAAGCACCGTAAAGGCTCACATTGGAAAGGTATACCTCAAAGCAGGAGTTACAAACCGAGAAGAGCTTCTCATAGCCCTGAGCGATTATTCTCAGAAGCACAGTTAACAATCAATACCATCCAACCAAATAAGATGCCGAGAAACCATTGCGAGTTTCTCGGCATCTTTTAGAAGCGACGGAATTACGTGAAGAGCCGGATTATGCCTGCTCACCTGCGCCTACGAGGCCAAGAGCACGCCATGCGGCTACGCGGCCGGTGAGAAGCGCGCGTCCAACGCTCATGCCGGGGACGCTCATGTCCTGGTAAATGCCACCAAAGAAGCAACCGGAGTTGTTGCCTGCAGCAAAGAGGCCGGGGATGGGCTTAAACTCAGCGTCAAGTACCTGCATGTTGCCATCAATCTCAAGACCGCCAAGCGTATTCATGACGTAAGCGATACGAGGTGCGGCATAGAACGGAGCCTTGGCAATCTTCTTGACCTTGTAGCCAAGCTTGCCAAAATCAGGCTCGTAGTCATAGTTGCCCTCGGCAAGCTCGTTGTAGCGGGCAACGGTAGCAACAAAGTTGTCTACCGGGACGTCGATGGCCTGGGCGAGCTCCTCGAGGGTGTCAGCCTTAACTACATAACCATCCTCGATTGCCTGTGGAATCATGGTTGCCCAGTCGCCCAGAAGGGTCATGCCTTCGCCCATATTGGGAACATCCTCAGCATAATTGTCGTCGAAGATCTGGTAATGCATGTGACCCGGCTGGTGAGCATCCTGGACCCAGATTG